>JAGAVP010000018.1 GCA_017941835.1 Candidatus Saccharimonadota bacterium | reverse complement strand
GCACGGTCTTTTAAGGGGGTCTGGGCGATTAGCTCTTCTGGCAAATCGTAATCAAAATCAGATGTTTTCATTGGTATAACTATAACATAAAAGTAATAATTTGAAAAGTTAACTTGCAAAGAATTCTAACGTTTTAACCTTGCATTGCACGCTCTAGAGTGTTATAATTTATCTGTGCCGCGATAGCTCAGCTGGTAGAGCGCATCCATGGTAAGGATGAGGTCTCGAGTTCAAACCTCGATCGTGGCTCCAGTGCTGGAGTCGTCTAGTGGCTATGACAGCAGACTGTAAATCTGCCGGGGTTCCCCCATCGTAGGTTCGAGTCCTACCTCCAGCACCAAATTAGTTTGAAGTAAGAACGTGCCGTGATAGCTCAGTTGGTAGAGCAGCCGCCTTGTAAGCGGCAGGTCGTCGGTTCAAGTCCGACTCGCGGCTCCATTTTTTATGCCTTGTTTTTATCTCTAGAGATATACCACATGATGATAGAGCCAAGGAAGTTCCCTAGGATTGCAATCACAATTGACCAATCGAAGGTGAGGGCGACGCCCATAGTAATAATATTTGCAATGCAGTGCTGAAAACCGCAGAAAATAAAAAGCGGTACACCGAATATAATCCCAAGCGGTGTACCTTTTTTATACATTAGGACCGCGATATACATAATGACACCACACGCGATGGACTTTATAAGCATTTGAGGGTCAAAAGTCCAGGTCGAAACTTTTGTGATTGCAGCGGCTTTTACCCCTTCGTCTATAAAACTAAAACAGACGCCAACGAGGTAACCTGCAATAAGGTTTGTAGCCAGTATAATTAAGAGATTGGAGACCTTGATTTTGTCTTGAAAGAGAAAGCCACATTTCCCGGTAAAGAGATTTTGTCCCATATAGCATACGCCAAGTAGACCAAAAGCAAAAATGATTGGTCCGATTGGATTGCCAAGTTTTAGGAGGGCGAAATCGCCAAGCGCAATTAAAATTGCTGCGCCGATACTTTTCCTGATTAGTTCGAACATTACACTCTCCTTCTGGGGACGGAAGGGTTAGGGCTTTTGCTTGGGCGTGACGGACGAGCTTGATGAGGCTGGCGAGGTAGATGCACCCGACTGCGCGGCGCGGACCGTTTAGCGCGCGCCGTTTTGGCAATATAGGCTTCGATACGAGCATTGGTGGCGGCTATGCCTTCGTCGTCTTCGGCGGCTTTGTGGATGGCGAGAATTTGACGCAATATGTTCACGCTAGGATCAAGTGAGTAGGCTTGTTCAAGCGCTTCAAGTGCATTTTTGCGGTTCCCCATTTTTTCCTCGGCTTTAGCTAGAGCGATATAACGAGCCGGTAAGTCTCCCTCAAGTTCGATAGCCTGCCTAAAAGCCATGGCGGCTTTCTCGTATTCGCCTGTTTCTAGATAGATTAGACCGGCATTATGTAAGGACGAGGCGTTTTCATCGAGCGACTGAGCGATTTCGAAACATTCAATAGCTTCGTCAAATTTTTGACTTTTTGCATAAAGAATACCTAAGCGGTTATAAGCAGCAGCATTTTTTTCGTCGACTTTTAGGATAGCTAATAAGGCTTTCTCAGCGCGGAGCGTTTTTCTTTCGCGCATGGAATCTAGGGCGATTTGCCAGAGCTTTTTTACCTGCATGGCGGTTTTATCATTCTTGCTGGGTGCTTTCTTTGGTTTCTTGACGATTGGAAAAAAGAAGACCAGATAAGCGGCTAACAACAAAATTGCAACAATGCCTAACATAGCTTTATTTTAGCATAAATCAGCGACAAGATGAAGCTTTACGTGACCATTTTGCTTGAGATTATCGTAGGCTGTTAGGAGTTTGGGTAATTTTTTTAAAAAAACTGGGTTCTCAGTTGAAAAATATGATTTATAAAGTATTTCTATGGCTGTTTGGCAGATCTCAAGTGCAAAATTGCGCGGATTTTTCTTTGCTTCTTTGGCGCTTAGAATTTCATTAACGAGAGCTGGAAGCTCGGCATTTTTTGCGGATATTATTCGTTTTGCGTATTTTTTAAGTGTTTCTGAGGCTTGAATAGGCTGATTTAGGGGGTCTTTTATTCGTTTGATGTATAATTTGGCTCTTGAAATAATGGTCGGAAGTAGTGACGATGCCGAATCTGTAAAAAGCACAAAATGATAGTTTTCTGCCGGTTCTTCTAATAGCTTTAGAAATGCATTTTCAGCTTTTTCATTCATTTTTTCGGCATGGTAGATATAGATAAAGAAATCGGAATTTTGATGAATGGTGCTCCGGTCTATAATTTGACGGATTTGCTCGATTTTGATTTGCTCTCCATCGTCTGGTCTAATAATGAGATGATTTTTATCGCTTTCTTTTGGCAAAATTTCGGGTAGATTTTGAAAAACAAAAATCGAAAAGCCGCAATTCTTGCTTAATCTTTCAATGTCGGAGTCGTTGTCGAAAAACATTAGTCTAACTCTTTGAAACTATTAGGCAAGTCGGCAACAAAAGTACGGCGGACGTTTTCATTTTCTCCCGGGATACTTATTTCGAGGCTGTAGGCATGAAGCATGAGGCGCTTTCCTTTTGACTCTGTGTTATAGACTTTGTCGCCTACAATGGGACAGCCAATGTACTTGAGGTGGACTCTGAGCTGATGTGTTCGACCAGTGGTTGGTTTCAGTTCTAATAGAGAATGTGTACCGTTGCTTCTTATGACTTTGTAATATGTTTCGGCCGGCTTACCTTTGGGGTCGACCATGAAAGTGGTCGGTTGCTTTAGATTTCTAGCAATTGGTAGATTGATAATTGCTTCATCTAGCTTTAGTCTACCATCTACGACCGCATAGTAGGTTTTATGGGCTTTTCTATCTTGGAATTGTTTGCGGAGCATGGTCTGTGTAGCTTCGTTTTTAGCCAGAATTACCACTCCAGAAGTGTCTCGATCAAGGCGATGCACCAACAAACCGTAGTCTTCTAAAGTTGATTCGGTAGTAAATTCACCTTTTGCCATTGAGAGTAGTCCTGAAGGCTTATTGATAACGATGACATTATCGTCTTCATAAATTAGGATGCTTTTAACATCAGCCGGAATGTCTTTTTCGGGTATAGAAAGTGTAATTTCTGGTTCTGAATCTTTGAGAATTTCGTAATTTGGCTTTTTGACGGTTTTGCCGTCTATAGTCACGTAGCCTGATTTTATAAAGTTTTGCAATGTCGAACGATTGTAATCAGGGTATTTTTCAATCAGAATATGATCTAATCGTACACGCTCTTTAGGTTGTTCCTTCTCAGGCAAAACCATGTCCCCGTTTTTGACGCGGGACATGGTAGGTTTGCTAAATTTCTTGCCGGTTATGATCATTTATTTTTTCTTAGTAAAAGTCATCTCGCCATTACCGTTATTCTCGGTAGTTTTGATGGTGATTTTATCGTCTTTAAAGCTGTAGTCGGCATCTTTCATGGAGGTCTCGACTTCTACGTCGTTATCTTCCCCATCGGATTTAAATTCAAAATGGAATTGCTTGTTGTCGTAGGTGAAATCTGAGCTATCACCAAAGATATTGATTTTGCCGTTACGATCATCAGTAATTTCGAGCTCTGCTGTGACGCCAAAGGCTTTTAACGCCTCAATCATGGAGCTTTGATCTTCTCCGTTTGAGGTCATACCGGTGAGATCGTATTTGCCAACCATGGAAGCTCTTTTGAAAGGATTAATAATGATGAGGGCAATGATTATGGCAATCAAGACAACCGCGCCAGCGATACAGCCAATAATAGCACCTTTGCTGAATTTTTTCTTCTCAGTTTTAGTTGCTTTTTCTTCTTTGTTTGCTTTTGCTTTTATGGTTTCTTCAGCCATAATAAACTCTCCTTTAGTTTCCTTTATTTTAACATATTTTACATTGATTAAAAATAGGGCCCGCAATAGTGCGGACCCAGTTGCAGGTTAAGTTTGATATTCATTGACATAGGTTGCGTTGCCGCCATATAATTGCTCTCCTTTGAGCTCAACACCGTAAGCGTTAGCTAAGGTCTCGTTGATAGAGCGAATCATAACGCGTAAAAGATAGAGCGTTGGGGTGAGTTCGGGATAGAGATCTTTTGCTTCTCGTAAGATTGGCAGAAGTAACTGGTCTGTCTCGATAACGTTCTTTTTAATCTTTTCGGTTGAAAATTCGCCAGCCATAGTAGCTAGGTTCACAAAGCGATCCAATGCTTTGCAGATGATGGCGTTTTTGTCGTCTTTTAGTTCCATAAAATAACGTACTTTGGTCTGACTTTTACTTTCACCATTCAGCTGCTTAGTAGTCATCAAATTGACGCCGTGTTTTACCTGGTCATTGACTGGCAGGTCGCTTAGACTCGTTTCGGTGTCTTCAATGATATCGTGAAGAATGATGACAGCAATTAGATTGTCGTCTTTTAGACCCATTGCGATGGCGATTGAAGCCATTTGCAAAGGGTGGACAATGTAGGCTTGTCCAGAGCCTTCTCTAATCGCTCCGGCATGTTTCTTCCTGGCGAAGGTTATTGCTTTGATACTTTCGGTCATTCCTAATACTTCGAATTGCGCTAATAACCTGGTATAGAGTTTATTTTCGTCATATTCAAGATGATTTGAAACTAATCGTGACATTTCCCCCTCCTTTAATGTACTTTTCTGCAACTTGTATATTATACCATAAAAATCGGTAAAAGGGATAAAAAGACCCCTACTATACAAGTAGGGGTCTAAGTGAGGAGTGTTCAACAATACAATAGTATTGAGTCATAGCAGGTATTACATTCTGCGCTTACTGTGCCTTCGTCCGCCTGGTAGTCATCGATCCTCATGCACTTTCCGAGAATCGGGTCGTCATAGAATTCCGGAAAATGGTGAAAGTACGTTTCATATCTGCACCCGTACGTGTTGCCATATTCGTCCGGTCGTGGCCGCTCTCTTAGGGCATTTTGCCTACCTCCCCATCTAAAACATAGAGTCAAAGCACTATCCCGGGGAAGATACATAAACTTGTAACCGATAGAGTCCTTGAGTAGAAGCCACTCATCTAGCCGAGTGCTTCCGTGGCCAGGCTGGTATTTGTTTATCCACTCTTCAAATAAAGTCCCTTTTAGGTCAATTGGGACGATTTTGAGGTCATCGTTGAGTAACTCGAAACGAGTGTCTGGATATTCTCTAAGATGGCACTCTTCGATTCTGAAGGCCCTCATACTTTCCCCGTCTTTGTCGAAAAATTCGGTCCTAACGATAGTCTTGCTACCATCGCTGCGAGTAGCAAAAAATAAATCTCGTGTTTCGGAATAATAATCGTGACGGATGAATTCATCAATCGATGCGATATTCTTTGGTATCTTTACTTCAAAGCCTTCGCGATTAAAGAATTGATCGCCAATTTTCCAAAGAAATCCGACGTCTATGATAGGGCCGGTATATTCGGCGCCGGCTTCATTTATGACGATTGGCTTTCTATCCATAGGGTCTTTTACTGAAGTCACAATATGTGTAATAATGTACAAGTATCACACCTCCTTTACTTTTAATGTACAATATCGCCTTTAAGGCACCCACCAAGTAATAATTGTATTTTACTATAATTTGGCGCATATGTCAATAGAGCGTGGCGTTCTTTAGCTCGAACATCCATACTCACTTTGAAGGGAGGCGATATGCGTGAGTCGTATTTTTCGTAATTCCGGAATAAAACTAGGCGAATTGCCTGGTTTTTTATTGCAACAAAAAATCGGCTTTTGCCGAGTTATTTGTTCTGCCGTTCTATAACGAGACACTATTTCGTTATGGTGGAGCATAGGAGATTCGAACTCCTCACCTCTTCCATGCCATGGAAGCGCTCTACCAAATGAGCTAATGCCCCAGATGCTTTCTATTTTAGCATATTTTATGATAAAATAAAAGCATGAAAACGATTTTAACTGGGATAAGAGTAAATAGTGAGCCGACTTTAGGTAATTTCCTTGGTGCGATGCTACCAATGGTAAGGTTGGCAAACAAGTATAGCAAAGATTACAACGTAAATATTTTTATTCCAGATCTTCATTCGATTATTTCGGAGGTGGATGGTGATTTTCAGAGAAACTTGGTTAATTCGATTAAGTATTATATTGCGGCAGGTCTTAAGATTAACGAGAATGTACACGTCTATCGTCAGAGCTTTGTACCAGCGCATTCAGAAATGTGTTGGATTCTAAATTGCGTCGCAACGATGGGTGAGTTATCGAGAATGACCCAGTTCAAGGATAAAAGTCAGGGCAAGGATTCGGTTAATGCGGGAATTTTTGATTATCCAGTATTGATGGCGGCGGATATTCTGTTATATTCTGCAAACTATATTCCAGTAGGCGAAGACCAATTCCAGCATTTGGAGCTGACTCGTAACATCGCGATGCGTGTGAATCATAAATACGGCGATATTTTTGTCGTGCCAGAGAAGACAATGGACCAAGTGAAATTTATGGGTACGTCTGAGGGGGTGCGGATTCGTGATTTGGTAAATCCGGAAAAGAAAATGAGTAAGTCGGCATTGTCTGAGAACTCTAAAATTATGCTTTCGGACGATCCGAAGCGTGCGGCGAAGAAAATTATGTCTGCAACGACTGATTCTTACGGAAAGATTAAATTTGATATGTTTAATCAGCCCGGTGTATCGAATTTGCTGCAAATTGAAGCCTTGATCAACGACAAGCCTCTGCAAGACGTGATTGCGACTTGGAACGGCGAGACAAAATACGGTGATTTAAAAAAGCAAGTGGCAAGCTCGGTTTCGTCATTCTTGGAAGATTTTCAGGAGAACATTGCTGCTATTCCTGATGAAATGGTCTATGAGCTGTTTGAAACAGGAGAAGCTTATGCTAATGATGTGGCTGATAAAAAGTTACTACAACTTCAAAAAGCGTTCAAATTGCGTTAAAATAATAAAAAAGGAGGTCTATGTCTAAAACAATCCACGTTGACACAAAAACATTTGTGAGATTTTGGCTAGTCGTAGCGGCATTGATTGCGCTGGTGTTATTTATAGATAGGGCGCGCACTGGTCTGTTGATTATCGGAATTTCAATCTTCCTCGCCCTGGCTTTTAAGCCTTTGACGAAGCGTATCGATAAGATGCTGGGGAAAAAAGGTCATCCTGGACTTGCTGCGGGTATTACTGTTACTGGAATTGTCTTGATTATAGGTATAATAGTTGCACTAGTCGGGCCGGTCGTGGTGAGTGAGACTTCAAAGTTTCTCTCTCAGGCTCCTGGACAGATTCAAGACGCGATTTCACAAAGTTCCTTTATAGACGAGCTTGGGGCTAAATTCGGCATTGAGGATGCGCGTGGACAGCT
>JAGAVP010000003.1 GCA_017941835.1 Candidatus Saccharimonadota bacterium | reverse complement strand
TTCACTATCAAACGCTCCCAAGAACGCCCCACGGAGAAGCATATATTCCGGTTGTGCTGCCATACGTTCAGCGCTCTTGATACCATATTCACGTTCAAAGCCCGTGATGTCGCCAGACAGTTCCTTATCAGAAATCGGCGCACCAAAGGCATTCTTACTTTCCTTCTTGTCTGCACTAACTGTCTCACCTTTTTCGCGCGTCTCCGTCTCATACGGGTTAGTTGCACCATCCTGTACCTCCTGATACCAGTTCTCAGAGATATCCTCACGCTCCCCATTGTCATTATGGATATAGAAATTTGTTTCAATCGAAGGCGCTTCTGCGGTCTCTCCGCTATCAACGTTAATATCAGAATCTAAACGCTTTTCCATCGCGGTTAGTTTTCTCTCTAGCGCCGCTTCTTCCGCCGCCTTTGCACGGTTATAATCTCTCATCTCAAACGAATCGTTGCGCGCCGCATCCGTTCCAAGCTCTTCTCGTATCGCCGTTTGATTAGCGCCATTCTTTTGCGCACCATGCCAGAGGGATACTCCGCCAGCTACACCTAATAGAACTGCCAATGCACCAATGCCAGCCCTGAGTTTCAAGCCCTTCTTGATATTTCCAAGGCGTTCCTTCAGAGCTGCGCGGCGTTCTGCTCGACGTTCTTTTCTTTCAGCTCTCTTAGCTTCCCTTTCGGCCCTTCTAGCCTCTCTCTCAGCTCTCTTAGCCGCTTTCTTATCCTCATTGCCACCGTCTTCATCGACTTCAAGCTCGGCTATAGGCTCATCACCGCTCTCATCAAGTTCAAACTCTGCCTCGTCATCACTACCGACCTCAAGCTCGTACTCTTCCTCGTAATACTTGTCTATATCTTCCGGCAATTTAGAAATATCAATCAGTTTTAGTTCTTTCTCCGCATTTTCCATCCCCTCATGGCTATCGGTGCCATCCGCGCTATCCATACCTTCGTGGCTATCATTATCTGCATTATTCATGCCCTCATGGCTCTCATCGCCACCAGCATTCGCAAGCATTTCGTCAGCCACACCATCTTTTACAGAAGTAGCGTCCTCTTTCTTTTCTTGATTCTGTTGGATAATTGCTCTTAAACTTTTAACCTCAGCTGTCAAGCTAGCCACTGCCTCCATCAACGCCTTCATCTCTTCAGAGTATTCAACATTACCTTCTTTACTATCCACCGCCTCACTAGCAACGTTCTGTGCCTCATGGTCCGCCTCGGTCGTAATAGTATTTTCCGTCTGTCCGGCAAGTGCCGCCATTGCTTCATCATATTCTCTTCGAGCATTTTCGTATTTCTTCTTTGCTTTATTAGCAAGCTCTTCCAGTTCCGCCGCCTTTACCGCGGTCATCCCCATCTTCTGCTCGGTGTCAGAGATATTTTCTTTTTTCTCGTCATTAATCCCAAGCGAGCTATTATACCCCTCAAAGCCAGCAGCAGCGTTTCCGTCTTCTCTATTAGCCCAAGGATCATTATTCATTTTTAGCTCCTTTCTCTTCGACCATCTTAGAAAATGCCGCCTCAAACCTACTGAGCACGGTCTTCATTACCTCATCATAATCAATATTTTCTGACTCGATAATTTCCTTCAACTCTTCTTGGCTAAGCTCTTCTTTTGCCAGTTTTTCGTCAATTTCCTTCGACTTCTCTTCAGAAACACGATCTAAAATTTCGAGTTCAATTTCCTCTACTAGTTTATTTTTTATCGCCTCCCTAAGGCCTTTGTCATCTCCATTTTCCGGAGCAACATTATGGTCTTTGATAAGCTCTTCGACGTATTGGTCGAGCCCTTGCTCGAATTGTGCGTCACTCATAGCGCTATTCCTCTTTTTTATTTTTAATATATAACCTTTTCTATCGCCATCTTACTACTTATGCTAAAATTTGTCAACATTTTCCGAACGAAAAGCCCGCCTATTTAGTGATACTACTCTATTCAAATCAAAAAACCGAACACAAAGTTCGGTTTTTTAAGCCAAAAGTATCTAGCCTATTTCTCTATCTTATACTAGGATTCCCCCAAGTGAAAAAAGTTTAACAGCAGCTCTGCCACGCTTTAGCGCTGCAGAGTCAACTTTTTTATTTCCGCAGTATTCGCCACCGCCGTCGACATCCTCAAAAGATAACCCAGAGCCGCCAAAAACTTCTTTCTTTACGTTAATATTAGGTGTAGACATAGAGTTTTGTTTCCTTGTTTATTTTTTTATAGAGTTTTTATTTGTTAGATTGTTTCTTTTGTTATCTAACTGTCTCCAATACTAGCACACTTTTGCCAAAAAGTCAATACCTTTTATGCTTATTTTTACAATCTTTGTCAAATTAACAGGAGTACAAAACTTCAAAAAAACACGGAAAGCCCCCGCACTAACCGTGTTTTTTGGGATAACTGCTATGCTTTTTCCAAGCTAATCGTAATCTGCTTCCCCTCTACCTTTACGATCTCATCATAGGCATAATTTTGCTGATTGTCAGCGCTAGAAAACTCCGTTGCCAACGTCTCCGCCTTCACCATTTCTGCATATTCCGGCTGAATGACACAGCCCACATAGAGCTTAATTCTATCATCCACCGACAAACCAGCCTTCTTCCTCGCCGCTTGCACCATCCGGATTAGCTCACGCGCAAAACCTTCAGCTCTCAACTCGTCCGTCAACTCCTTGTCAAGTTTTGTTTCACTACCATGTTCAACTTTTTTAACATTGACCTCGTCTGCAATCATCTTCTCATATTCTTCTGGCAGTTTGTCTCCGCCATAGACCAAAAGACTGAGTGGCTGACGTACTTTGATTTGTTCTTCTGTATCCGATTTTGCCATTCTCTGCGCTAGACCAACAGATATAATTTCGCGCGTCCGCGCCATCTGTTCTATCACCGGCAAATTCACTTCCCCTGCCTCAGGATAATCCAGAAGGTGCACTGAATCAGACTCACCAGAAAGTCCAGTTAAATTATGGTACAGCTCCTCGGAAAGAAATGGTACAAACGGTGCAATTAATTTACTCAGGGTTAGAAGCACATAGTAGAGCGTTGCGTAGGCTTCCATTTTATCGGCCGAATCTTCCGACTTCCAGAAACGCCTGCGACTTCGCCGCACAAACCAGTTCGAAAGGTCGTCCACAAACGGCAAAATCCCCGCCGTCGCTTTCGGGAGGTTGTATTGCTCCATCCCCTCCACGATTTCATCTCTCAGCATATGCACTCTCGACACTACCCAAATATCGAGTGGGTTATTAAGCGCCGGTAGTTCTCCGTTTCCATCAAAATTATCAACATTAGCGTAAGTCGCGAAGAAATCATATACATTCCAAATCATCGAAAGCTTCCTCGCCACATCGGAAACATCCTTGTCCAGCAGCGCAAAATCTTCCCCTGCCAGCACCGGACTCGATAATAGCAAGAATCTCAAAGAGTCTGCCGAAAACTTATCCATTAGCTCGTTCGGATCAGTAAAGTTACCCAGTGATTTACTCATCTTCCGTCCATCATTTCCAGCCAGCGTCCCCGTCGTAATCACATTCTTAAACGGATTTTTAGCGCCCTTCTTGGCTTTTTCACCAAACGCTCCACATTCTGCCAAGGCGGTATTTACCGTGTGCACGTAATAGAACCACGCACGCACTTGCCCCACATATTCCACAATAAAATCTGCCGGATAGGCCTTTTCAAACTTCTCTTTATTCTCAAATGGATAATGTAATTGCGCGAACGGCATTGAACCCGACTCAAACCAACAATCAAGCACCTTATCAATTCGCTTGAAATGCTCTCCATCAATCTCAAATTCAATTTCATCCACCCACGGCCTATGATAATCTTCTAGTCGCACCCCAGAGAGTTCATATAATTCATCGTATGAACCGACGACTTTCACGCTTCCTTTATCACCCTTCCAGACTGGCATTGCTGTCGCCCAGAACCTATCACGCGACAAGTTCCAATCTGGCGCCTGTTCGATGTTCTTCGCAAAACGCCCATGCTTCAAATATCCTGGGAACCAATTCACATTCTCGTTTTCACTCAGCATCATCTCCTTTTGACCTTGGATATCAAAGAACCAGCTTGGAAATGCCCGATACATAATGCGCTGTTTTGAACGCGGATTGAACGGATACTCATGCTTAATATATTCAATCTTCCAGACAATTCCCTCCGCTTCTAATACCTTTGCGATGAACTTATTTCCGTCCCAAATCTGGATACCATTTTCATCCGTATCACGCACGCCTAGCTCGTGTAGCTTTGATGCCCACGGCTCAATGTAATAGCCATTCTCATCTAACACATCTACAAACTCTGCTTCCCCCTCATGTTCAAGATACAACTCATAATCATCCTCACCGTAAGCTGGCGCAATATGTACGATTCCTGTACCCTCTTCATCTCCGACGAAATCTGCCGCAAAAACCTTACATGTTGTTCCGTCCAGGCTCTCGTATTCTAGTCCAACAAGCTCAGTGCCCTTGAAAGTCTTTTCCGGCTCCGTTCCCGGCAAAATCTCTTCTGCCCGCTTCGTCATCAAAATCAACTTTTCACCATCGACCGTAAAGAGTCCATATTCTGCATCCGCCTTCACCGCGAGCATCCTATTCGCCATCAAAGTCCACGGCGTCGTCGTCCAAGCTAAGAAGTAAACGGGTTCCTGTTTGTTTCTTAGCTTAAACTTAACGTATGCCGATGGATCAGTCACGGTCTGATACGCATCATTATCCATGGTAACTTCTGCCTTACTGACCGGTGTCGCAAACTTCGTATCATACATCAAGACCTTCCGCCCCTCATAAATCTTCCCCGCCGTGTGCAGCGTCTTGAATGCCCACCACACCGATTCCATAAAATCTTTATTCATCGTGCGATAGCAATTATCAAAATCCACCCAACGCCCGATTCGGTCAATCGTTCCTCGCCAAGTCTCCGAGTTCGCCACCATCGACTCACGTGCTTTAATAATGTAATTTTCCAGCGAAATTGCATTCTCTCCTGTACCACCAATTTGCCTACGATCTGTAATGCCTAGTTGCTTCTCCACAAAATTTTCCGCCGGGAGACCATGACAATCCCAGCCCCAACGTCTCTCCACGCGCTTGCCTTGCATTGTCCAATATCTTGGCACGGCATCTTTTACGATCGAGGAGAGTAGAGTCCCATGATGCGGCATACCCGTAATGAACGGAGGCCCATCATAAAAAACATAAGAATTATCTTCATCACGAGAGATAACTGATTTTTCAAAAATCTTATTCTTCTTCCACCATTCTACGAGCGCTTTTTCATATTCGATGGCTCTTTTTCTTGGCTGATATTTCATCTCTCCTCCTTCTTTTTATATTCCCTATAATCCCCTGGTATTCCTCTTATCGCTGCTTCTTCTAGCTCGTCCTTAAAAAGACTATAAATGTTTTCCACTCCGCACTTTTTGTCAAAGTATTCCTTCAGCTCGTATAACTTTCTTAGCACTTTTTGTGGCTCTGGCAAGTCATGCCTTGATAATACGCTACAAAACCTTCTTTCAATCGTCGTAATTCCGTGCGAACCCGACATAAAATCCGCTAACTGTATCAATTTATCATAATCATCATATTCTGCGCCCATTACAAACTGTTTAACAAATTCAGTTTTCTCTGGGTCATCAAGCTCCAAAATCTGCACCTTCTCCTTTGGGTTAAAAGAGTGCGTCAGACAAATTCTCGCAACTTCTGGCAAACCCTTCTCCATTAGTAGTTCATAGCCATAAATAATATGATTCATGCCCGTTTTTACGCTCCTGTAGCGTCCTATATCGTGCAATAAGCCCATTGCAAAGGCCAAGTCCTTATCCATGCCAGCTTTTTCCGCCAAGCGTTCTGCGACGCTTGCTGCGCCCTTAGAATGATTTTCCCACGTCAAAGCCAGCTCGTCCGTCCTCTGAGCTCTTCCCCATGCAAAAATATCCTTGGCTTTTTCTCGCAGTTCCATATTTAACTAATTATAGCATAAAACCGCAAAGATAAAACCATAAGCTCGCCCCCCCCTAGACCCAATACGCCACCTGGTCCACCTGTGGCAGAGGTGTACCACGCCAAGATGCCAACACCTTACCCGAATCTTCATCTAGCGCCAAAATTGTTGGATACTCCACCACGTCATAAGCAGCCGCAAAATCACTCCCCTCTCTCGTTTCTGGATCAATACTCTCTATTCTACCAAGCCCCAGTGTCCTCTCGAAATCATCAAGCCATTCCCTCACTTCTCTTGCATAATCCGTTTGCTCATTCCATACTATTACCGCCCTCATTTTTTGCCCTCCTTTTTTTGCTTTTGTTCTTTAATAATCTGCTCAAACTCCGCCAGACTTCTAAACTCCTGGAACACGCTCGCAAACCTCACGTAGGCCACTTCATTCACCTCAGCGAGCACGTCCAGTGTCAGCTCACCAATCTGTCTCGATGTTACCTCTTCTACTCCCAAATCATAAATCCGATCCATCACCTCATCTACCACCTTCTCCACCTCTAGCGATGAGTTAAAAAACTTCCCCACGCTTCGCCGCACCGAGGTAATCAATTTGTCGCGATCGAATTCCTCTCTATTTCCACTGCGCTTTCGCACCATAATAGTCGGCATTTCAATTCGCTCATAGGTCGTGAACCGAATTTTTCCATCAGAAGAGACTCTTCTTCGCCTAATCATCGTTCCATCCATCGCTTCACGACTCTCAAGCACCTTGCTATCACCGATTTTTATCTTTATCCCCATTTCACCTCCAAGCTGACCTCTAAATCAATTAGCACTCTCACGCTGAGAGTGCTAATGCTTATTTCTTCCTGCGTAGCTTAGCTCTAAGCGTTGGTGGTACATCTAAATCTTCTTCTGCGTCATCGCTCCTGATTGAGTCCCACATGTTCGCTTTGCTTTCCTTCCCTACGAAGTCTTCTTGTGCCACAGTTGGCTTCTTCTCTGACTCTTCATCTTCCACCGCTGTTACGGCGCTATCTTCTAAGCCTTCATTTTCTCTCTCTTTCAGCGCCGCCACATCATTTGCAATTCTCTCTGCTTCCGCCGCTTCTGCACGTTCA
>JAGAVP010000017.1 GCA_017941835.1 Candidatus Saccharimonadota bacterium | reverse complement strand
ACATAAGCTGCCGATTTTTGAATATAGCCCAAACGAAATTAAAAGCACTATGACGGGCTACGGTCATGCTGATAAAAAACAAATGCAGGAAGTAGTAAAAAGGCACCTGAACCTAGACCAGGTGCCAAAGCCAGACGATGCTGCTGACGCTCTCGCCGCAGCGATTTGTCATTCGCTGCATCACAAATTCTAGTAGTTCATCGCGCGGATTTCAAAGAAGCTTTTCGGATGTGAACAAACCGGGCAAACTTCTGGCGCCTTGTCGCCCGTGAAAATATATCCACAGTTGCGGCATTTCCAGACTGTCACTTTGTCGGATTTGAACACTACGTCATCGTCGATGTTCTTGAGTAGCTTCTTGTAGCGCGCTTCGTGTTCTTTTTCAATTCCGCCCACACCTTCAAACTTCTGTGCAATTTCTTCAAAACCTTCCTCGCGTGCAACTCTTGCGAAAGTTTTATACATTTCGTTGGTCTCGTAGTTTTCGCCGGCAATCGCATCTTCTAGATTGTCGGTAGTATCTGGCACTTCGCCATCATGTAGCATCTTGAACCAGATTTTGGCGTGCTCCTTTTCGTTGCCAGCGGTTTCTTCAAAGATTGCGCCAATCTGTTCATAGCCATCTTTTCTAGCCTTGCTAGCATAGTACATGTATTTTGTATAAGCTTGCGCCTCGCCAGCAAAAGCAGCCTGTAAGTTTTTGTATGTTTTTGATTCCTTAAAATCAGCCATAAAATCTCCTTTTGAATAATTATAGCATCAAAAAGTATAAAAAGTACTTGACAAAAGCGTCTGGGGGGGGGTATTATGAGAATACAAAAAGGTCATAAATAAAAAACCGACATAAAGAAAGGAATAAACACTATGTCAAAAACTACTAAAATTATCGCTGCCTTAGGCGTTGTAGCCGGCCTCGGCGTTGCCGCTTTGCCAGCATTCACGTATGCTACTGCTAGCGTTTCTGGTCAAGTTGAAGTACGCGTCGATGTTGATCCAGCCATTGCTATGACTATCTCTGGCAATAATGACTATGATGGCACAACAACCCCTAAACCAGAAGGCGTCCAGGATGGCGTTAGCGTTTACGATGGTTCAAGCATAATTGGTGGATACAATGCGGCCAACACGAACCCACAAGGTGTCGATAAAAACGCTGACGGTTACACTATTCAGACTTCCGGTTCCAAACTCTCCATCCTTCCAAATCAGTTCAAGCAAGGTACTGGTACTACTGGCGAAGACACTGATGGCTTCGGCTCTCTCGTCACGGTCTATACCAACAATGGAACATATTCTCTCAGCGTTGCTGACGCGGATTCAGATACTAGTCTAAGAGCGGGAACTCAACAAACTACTGATCCAGAAATTCCTGCACTGAACAGTGAAGCAACTACCCCAATCGGCATTGGTGTTTCTGCATGGGGATATAAACTATCTGGAACTGATAACTCCTGGGTTGCAATGCAAGCAAACACTAATGCTCGCGTACTTGTAAATGGTGGCGCTGCAAGTACTGCAGGTAATCCTTCGACCATCCTCTACGCTGTTTCTACTTCCCCAACACAGGCAACTGGTACCTACAAGGACACTATTGTCTACACCGCTACGGCAACTAACTAATCTAGCTCACGCGCATGAGCGGGCGCCATTTAACCTTTCTATAATGTTTATTATATGACCAAACTATAGGCATTATACTAGGCCCGCGTCCGGAAAATCCCCTGATTCCTCAGGGGATTTTCGAATATGTCTAGCGCCATTATTAGAACGTATCAGAGATGAACTCGCACAAAAAAAGAAGCCCCAGGCTTAGCTCTAAGTGAACCCTCTGGAACTTCGATAACCATATTATATCAAATTAATTCAGCTACCTTAAGTTTTTCTTTTTACGTTCGCGTAGTAATGTTTTTACATCCCTATCCGAGAAAAATCTTGCCTCTGTTTTGGAGAATTTAATGTGATTTCCGTACTTATAGATTAGCTTATCTAGGTACGTCATCATATCTGCAACTTGAAAGAGTTTCTTTTCTTTTTTATTGAAGTCGCTAATTTTTCTATACCCAGATAATTGACTAAAAACGTTATCTAGGATTTTTCCGATCTGAGCCTGTCCATTATCATAGT
Organism: Candidatus Saccharimonadota bacterium; assembly: GCA_017941835.1. Lineage (GTDB taxonomy): Bacteria > Patescibacteriota > Saccharimonadia > Saccharimonadales > Saccharimonadaceae > Nanosyncoccus. The sequence goes on along the minus strand of JAGAVP010000017.1, from coordinate 5,921 downwards.
AGATTACGATTTCGTCAAATTGCTGAAAATAAATCAAATTCTCCGTGAGGAATAAGCTTAATTCATTTTCTATGCGAGAGCTTAATTCTTCCGGGGTATCGACATCCTTTTTCTCGATAACGATGGAATGATATTGAGTTTTGACGGTTTTTGAAAACGCATAGAACGTCGTGAAAATCTTTCTCCTTTCTGGGATTTCCATTCCCGTATAATCACCATGACCAGTTACTAAATCACCCATGTGCAATATCCCGTCAAAACTTAGAGCAGAAAATCTTCCGTTTAGACTGTTTACCTGTTCGTCTATTCGCTCATTGTGCTCGTGCATGACCAAAGAGATTTCATAGATTGAGGCAGATCTTCTTTCAAAGCCAAAGTCGCCAGTCTCGTCAACGAATATGTTTAATCTCCTATTAATCTCAATTTTCATATGGCCTATTATATCATGAGTTGTGGAAAACTTTTTAGAAAATAGAGTATTGAAATCATTAACAATATGTGCTATTATAAATACAAGGAGTATTGTCTATAGTAAAATACTCACTAGAGTCGCCCACGAACTTTGCAGTGGATACGACTCGCCTCGAGTTGGCGCGGATGCGCCGCCTAAATTTAGCAGCAAAAGCTGCTATTTTTAGTTGTGTTATAATATATATAATTATGGGAATTGAACGCATCGTCAGTACTACCGTTTCTGAAAACGATACCGAAGAAGAGGTCATTGAAAAATCTCTCCGCCCGCTTTCTTTTGATGAATACATCGGCCAAGACCGCATGAAAAACAATCTCAAAATCGCCATTGATGCTGTTAAGAAGCGCAAAGAATCTGGTGAGACTGACGGCCCCGGTTCCACGCTCGACCATATATTATTATATGGTCCTCCGGGGCTAGGAAAGACCACCATGGCCAACGTCATCGCCCACGAAATGAACGCCAACCTCAAAATCACTTCCGGCCCGGCTATTGAGCGCGCCGGTGACCTTGCTAGTATTTTGACTAACCTTCAAGATGGCGACGTCCTCTTCATCGACGAGATTCACCGTCTCCGCCGTACTGTTGAGGAAGTTTTGTACTCCGCCATGGAAGATTTTAAGCTCGATATTACCATCGGCAAAGGCCCTGCCGCACGCAGTGTTCGTCTTGACCTTCCAGGCTTCACTGTGATTGGTGCTACCACTCGCACCGGCTCTCTCGCCGGTCCGCTCCGGGACCGCTTCGGTATGCTGCATCGACTTGAATACTATAAAGAGGCCGAAATTGAACAAATCATCGCTCGTACCGCTAACATCTTGAATACTAAAATTGAACCTAATGCCGTTAAACTTCTCGCTACTCGCTCTCGCCGTACTCCGCGTATTGCTAATCGTCTCGTTCGTCGCGTGCGTGATTATGCCGACGTTAATGGCGATGGTATTATTGATACAGACATTGCTAAAAAAGCTCTTGATTTGATGGAAATTGACGAACTTGGTCTTGATCCGTCCGACCGTAACTTGCTAAAGCTCATGGAAGAGAATTATGGCGACCGTCCTGTCGGCCTGAACACTATTGCCGCCTTAACTGGTGACGAAGCCACCACGATTGAAGATTACAACGAGCCATATTTACTCCAAATCGGCTTTATTGAGCGCACCCCGCGTGGTCGCCGCGTCACCGCTAAAGCTAGAGAACACCTAAAAAATCATAAGGATACAAACTAGCAAAAACGCCCTTTTTATGCTATAATTAGAGAAAACAGGAGAAGCCTATGAAAAAGGAACTAATCAAACTCCATCACGCACGCAGTGCCAAGGATTTTCCTGAGCTTAAACTAGAAGAGAACGAATTCGTCGAGCTTGCGATTACGCGCTCCAAGCTTGGCATCGTCTTGATGTGGGGCGCCGCAGCATTTGGGTATTTACTACTATTTATAGCCCTGCTTTTTCTTGAAGTAAACGCTAGCGATGCTGCCGTTGCCCTAAACGGCTTTGCAAAATCATATATCTATATGATTATTCTAATTCTTTTCTGTATTATTACAATTGCAGCGTTAATTGGCACTAAAGTTTATCGAGCTAATCGCCTTTACGTAACGAATAAACGTCTGATTCATCATCAAGCGAATTCGCTTTTCTCTAAATCCGTCAACGTGATTGAGCTTCTTTCCATTGAAGACGTTTCCTTCAAACAGGAAAATATTGTTGATCATTTCTTGAAACTTGGGACAATCCGTATGTCTACCATTGGTGATGAAACTACCTACGTTTTCAAATACGTCAATACACCAAAAGACGAGCTAGACACCATCACTCACCTCGTCCATATGGAAAAGGAAAAGACCAAACGTCGCCATCGCCGTCCAGCTGAAGACCAGGAATACGACGACGAAGACGACAATTCCGAAACCCCAGCAGCTTAGCTGCCGGTATTCGTCACGCGATTTCTTTTGATAAAATCATCTTCTTTTTCTAGCGTTGCGCGTAAAGTGTATTCTTTACATTCTCCGTCTTCGCAGTTCGCGGCGCTATAAAAGTAAGAACAGCCAGGCTCACCCAAAACAATCCCAGACGGGTCGGTAAATAGCTGTGGGTCGATTACGGTCAGATTTTTCTCAGAAATAGTCTCCGGATAATACCCATTTTGTGCGAAAAAGCCTTCTTCTAGCGCATAGTACATTGCGTTAATGGCGGTTTTTCTATCTTTGTCGCGGTTCATCGCATCGACATTGGCCTTCTGCAAAAAGAACAGAATTAGCGCAAGCGACGCAAAAGCTGCTACGACAATGAGCTCCAAAATTGTAAATCCAGATTTATTCTTCATAGCTATATTATATCATGTCCCGTATTTTTTCGACCAATCTTTAAATGGTCTATCTGGACAGCCTGCAAAAACTATGCTAAAATTAAACAAGTGGCAACGTAGCTCAGTTGGTTAGAGCGTGGGACTCATAAGCCCAAGGTCACTGGTTCGATCCCAGTCGTTGCTACCATATCTAAAAAAGCCGTTGCCGGCTTTATTTTTTTGCTCAAAGAACCTATTTTATCTCCCAGCCAAAGACGTGCAAGAACCTTTGCCAAAAAGATGGTCTACTAGGAAAATCTTCGTGTCGAAGCGATACTGAGTAGGCGGTCTCCGAACTTTTAATTTCCAATTCGCCTTCAGCATCGCTAAACTTGGCTTCCGCCTCAGAAATCATCACGCCAGACTTTTCTTCCGTTGTAGTAATTGGTGTTTTCCCGCTCCACCAGTTTTCGTAGTATCCAATCTCCTGATCTTTCTCCACTAACACGCGACTCGTTATTTTTTTCTGCGCATCCTCAACTAATTCTAACGTTGCATCAAATGATGTTTGTCTATATGGCGCTCCTAGTACCGCCAATGTGATAATTTCTTCACCTTCTTTGTAGCCGGATACCAAACAATAACCAGAGGCATCGCCAATGTAACCAGTTTTAACTCCAAGTATTCCATCTATGCCGAGTAGTTTATTCGTGTTTTCAATCACCCCCGCTACTGGGACATTGACCGAAGCCTTTCCTACTATGTCTGCAAGTACTGGATGCTTCAAAACGGCCTCGCCAATTTTTGCCAAATCTTCAGCGGTAGAAGTTGTTCCGGCATCGAAACCACTCGCATCCGGACCGACTGTTGTATCGTTCGCACCGAGTCGCTCTAGCTTTTCTTGCGCATATTTCTGATATTCCGGCAGACTCCCAAAAGCCCAAATCGCCAGCGCGTCTGCCATGTTGTTAGATGAGGCAATTAGCGCAGAGACTAGCGCGTCATATTCGGAAATTTCTTCACCAATTTGCACTGGTGTAGTTGAGCCGTTAGCCGCGTTATATAAATGATATATATTATATAGTTCGTCCGTGATAGTGATTGTTTCGCCACCTTCCCCGAGAGAAAAAGGCTTTTTCTCCATTACGGCTAGAGCCATAATCATTTTGGCAGTACTTGCCGTCGGCTGAGCCGGAAGCTTGTCAGTACTTTTTGCAATAGTCTTTCCATTCAGTGCGACCGCCCATTGTCCAAATTCTTGAGAATAGTCTAGGCCAGAAAAATCCGTAGTTGGTGCCGTATATGTGAGATGTACTTCCGTTTTCGTATCTGCGGATATCATGCGGACCCCGACAAAAATCAAAAAACCTGCCAAAATCAAGCAGGGAAGCATCCAAATTTTTCTTCTGCGACGTCGATCCATATTTTTATTATAGCAAAGAAGGGGCAGGACAATTGCAATATCCCGTCTCCTTAAAAAGCGTCTGGACGAAGTTCGAACAAAACTAATGTGGTATAATGCAACCAGGTAGATTATGAAAAACAAAAAGCTATCATTCCCAACTAAAATTTTGATTTTAGACAACATTCTTTGTAAGATTTTTTCAGTTTTTACTGGAATTTTTTTGTCAGCATATTTCTACAAAATATCTGAAGATTATGTATTCCAACTTGCGCTTTACAATGTAGTCGGTTGGATTTTCGCAACTCTCGGTGCAGTCTTCCTAGCAGATACGATTAAGCGTAAAGATAAAATTTGGTTTTACCGTATCGGCATAATTATTAAGACTATTTTTGCTTTCACCATTTTAATATTGGGGCAAGATATTACGAATCATGTTATTTCTCTCGGTATTTTGTATGGCTTAGTGACTGCTACGAATGGATTCCCGTTCAACATGATAGAATCAGAAAACGTCACCAACGCTGAGAGAATCCGATATATCGGCTACGGAGACGCCCTAACTGGTGCAGTTAGCATTATCGCTCCGCTCATCATCGGCCGATACATCACCGACACCAGCTATACAGCCGCCGCTATGCCAATTATCGTTCTTACGATTCTGGAACTTTTGGTCAGTTTCTTCTTAAAATCAAAAAATAAGACTACCGAAAAATTAAACTTAAAAAGTTTTTTCAATAATTTTAAAAAAGACAAAACTCTCTGGAAACTTTACGCGATAGAGTTTTTTAAAGGTTTCAACCGTAACGGCGTGATGAGCTTAATCGCTTCGCTTATTATCATTAGGGTGCTTTCAAACGATACCGCCATCGGTGACTGGTCATCAGTTTTTGCCGCGTTGAGCGTTACCGCAATGCTAATATTCGCAAAGTTTTATAAGAAAACCTATCAAACCGCCATAGTAGCCATATTCACCCTTATTATTTTAATATCAACTATTTTAGTAATAATTTCCCCAAGTTTCATATCCATAGTCCTCTACAATATCGCCTATGATGTATTTGTTTTCGTAATAGACAGGATTTCCAATGCCAATCTTTTTGATTACTCAAACGCAGGAATTTATAAAACCCGCTGCAACACAGAGTATTTCACTTTCAGAGAAATATTTTTAAACGCTGGCAGAATTCTTGGGTACTCAATTCTCATGTTCCTGGCTTTGCTTGGTGTGGTTTCAACCGCCATCAACACTATGTTTATTGTGGTGATTATCTCTATAATTATCATGTCCGGTCTAATCATTCGAACGAAAATCAAATAATCATTGTTCCAAGAGCTAATCAGCTTTCTTCACATATGCTAGTGTGGGCCCTCAGTGCTCCCTTCAAAAACAAAATACGAGAGCAAGCTCTCGATTTTATTTTTTTGGCGGAAGTGTCTGAACGAAGTACGAACCAATATAACCACTATTTAAATGGATTTTCTGGTGGATTTTTTACCGGTTTTTCAAGAAAGAAAGCGTATAGTGGTATATTCAATGCAACAGCCAATTTTCTTAAAAACGCAATGCTCATGGTCATTTCAACATTTGCTGCCTCAATGTTTGGAATCATAGAAGCGCTCGTCCCAGATAGCTCTGCTAATCTCTCTTGACTTATCCTACCATAGGCATCCGTATCTTTTTCAGAACAATTATGATTAATACGATAAAACTTAAGATTATTACCGATCATCTTTATGCAAGCTTTGTCTTCTTTT
>JAGAVP010000016.1 GCA_017941835.1 Candidatus Saccharimonadota bacterium | reverse complement strand
GCTCGATTTCGTGCTTTTTGCCACTCTTTTCGTTGAGAATGGAGCTTGCGGATGGGATGAAAATTGTGGTGCGTGGTGAGCCGAAGGTAACGAAATGGGGAAAATTCTCGCTAACTGTGAGACAAATGATGCCGGTAGGCGAGGGTAGTATAAAAAAGAATTTTGAGCTTTTAAAAAAGAAACTGACGGCAGAAGGGTTGTTTGATCCGGCGAAAAAACGTGGAATTCCAGAGGATTTGACTAAGATTGGAGTGATTTCTTCAACACAAGCGGCTGGCTATGCAGATTTTTGCAAGATTATCAATGCGAGATGGGGTGGACTAGAAATACAGACGGCGCATACACAGGTACAAGGTATGGCGGCGGCCGACCAAATTATTAGGGCCTTGAAATACTTCAATGAAAAGGCTGAAGTGGATATTATTGCGATTATGCGGGGTGGGGGCAGTGCCGATGATCTGTCGGTGTTTAATGATGAAGCGTTGGTCAGGGCGATTGCTGCTAGTAGAATTCCGGTAATTACGGGTATTGGGCATGAAATCGATGAGAGCCTGGCGGACCTCGCAGCGGATATTCGGGCTTCCACGCCGTCAAATGTGGCGGAAATGCTGACGCCGGACAGAAAAGCGGTGGCAAAAAATGTACAAGAAAGTGTTTCAAAATTGAGTAATAAAATTGTTCAATCTATAACAGGGGTAGAAGGCGATATTTCGGGCAAATTGGCGGAAATCCAGCGAGTAATTAGGCAGAGAATTACTAGCCTAGATGAATCAATAAAAGGGAAAATCAGGATACTTGAGAGCGCAAATCCGGATTTAACATTAAAAAGAGGCTATGCTATCGTTTCTGGTGATTTGACGGAGGGGAATGTTGTAAAAATTACAACATTTACACATGAAGTAGAGGCTAAAATTAATAAAATAAAGGAAAGGAAAGAGTAAAATGGCAAAAACGACGATTTCAGAGAAGATTAAGAAGCTTGATGCGGCGACGGATTGGTTTTATTCGGAGGATTTTAAGCTTGACGAGGCAACGGAAAAGTACAAAGCGGCGATGGATTTAGCGCGAGAAATTGAAAAAGACCTCACTGAACTTAAAAATAAAATCGAAGTGTTAGAAGAAGACTTTACAAAGGAAGTATAAGCGGTATAATAGAATCATGGATAATCAGCCGATTTACTCTGGTCAACCGATGAATAGTGGCGCACAGCCTGGATTTGGTGGTGCTCAATCTGGATTTCAGTCACAGGCGACTGGGATGGCTGGCGGACAGGTGCCGACGGCGACTTTGGTGCCAGTAGCACAGAGTAATAACAGTAAGACGACACTTTTCATGGTGCTTTCGATTGTGGGCGGGCTTATTGCGGTGACTTTTATTGGGCTTTTTATTTGGATGTATTCGCAATGGAACGAGGCGCAGACTGATGTTGATAGTAAGATTAATACTGCTGTCGCAACGGCGGTGAACGAAAAGACGGAAGAACTAGAAAATCAGTTCACGGAGCGTGAGAAGTTGCCATATAGAGTATTTACGGGTCCAGCGGATTATGGAGAATTATCTTTTAACTATCCGAAAACTTGGAGCGTCTACGAAGCAAAGAGCGCAACAAATGGTGGAGATTTTGAAGCGTATTTTAATCCAGATAGGGTATATGTAGTTGGAACAGATACGATTAACTCATTAAGAGTCTATATCCGCGCCCAATCATACGATAATTTTGTTCAAGAATATGAAGATGCTGTAAAAGAAGGCAAGATGACTGTAGCGATTAGACCGATTGGTGGTGAGAATGCTAACGTCTACACAGGAGAATTGCCCGACACGAATCGTCTGCAAGGCATAGCGGCGGTGTTTAAGATTCGGGATAAGACTGCGGTGATTCAGACTGATGCAATGTTGTTTGCAGACGATTATTATAAGATCTTGGATTCGGTGAAATTCAATCTTTAGGGCGCTGAAAGTGTGCTAGAATGGGGGTATGGAGAGTGAGGTCAATGGTATTTTGGTGGCAGCGCACGAGTTAAAGGCGCCAATTAATCTGTTAAGACAGCTAGCTTTTTCACTTGATTTTGCTGAAGACGATAAAGATATCAAGATGATTCAAAACAAGATGATTAGCGTGTCTGATAGGGCGCTCCGACAGGTGCAGGACCTTACAAAAATAGCGAGACTCGAAGACGGACTATTTGAAATGGAGCCAGTGGCGGTGAGAGCGGTTTGTGATGATGTGGCAAGGGAGCTTAGAACGCTCTTTAGATTTAATCACCGTAGACTAGAGATCGAGTACCGAAACCGGACGAGATTAGTGTCGGCTAACCGAGAGTTGCTTTATAGTATTATTTATAATTTTTGCTTAAACGCGATGCATTATTCGGATGAGGAGACGCGGAGCGAGATGATTTTGTCGGATAAAAATGGTAAGGTCCGCTTGGATGTACGGGATTATGGGCCGGCTTTGCCACTTGAAGTTTGGCGAACGATCAGAAAGGGTTGGGTGGAAAAACCGACTAGCATTGCGATGCGGCCGGGTAGCTCGGGACTAGGGCTTTATATTGCGTCAAAGTTTTCTCAGTACATGAAGGCGGATGTGGGGGCGATTCGGCATCGAGATGGAACAAGTTTTTTCGTGGAGTTAATGCCATCGAGGCAGATGAGTTTGTTTGAAGATGGTCTATATTATTGATGACGATAGAGATTTTGCGGAATGTGTAGCGCGGATGCTGCGAAAATTTTCTGGCTCAAAAGTAAAAATTTTTAGTAATGGCATAGAAGCGACCATGGCGATGAATGATGGAGTGCCGGATTTAATTTTTTTGGACATTTTACTGGATGGACCGGATGGCTTTACTTTCCTAAACGAGATGGCTTCTTATAGTGATACAGAAAAGATTCCGATTGTGATAATGTCGTCACTTAATTTGCAGAAGGAGAATCTGGAAAGCTATGGAGTAGTAAGAGTGCTAAACAAGGCGGAGATGGTGCCGGGCGATGTCAAGGAAATAGTGGAGACGTATATTGGATGAGAGAACTTAGGACTGATGCGATAGTTTTAAAACGGACGAATTATGGTGAGACGGACCGAATCTTATCAATAATTACGCCGCTTGGAAAAAGGTCGGCTTTGGCGAAGGGTGTGCGGAAAGAAAAGTCAAAATTAGCCGGCGCGGTGGAGCCGTTTTCTCTCACGGAAATGAATTTACATGAAGGAAAGGGTGAGCTGTTGGTTGTTACTGGTGCAAAATGCAAAAAATTTTATAGTAATTTGCTGAAGGATTTTACTAGGCTTGAAGTGGCATCAGAAATATTAAAGAGGATTATGCGGGTTTCGGAACAGGTGGACACACCAGAATATTTTGAGATTGCGAGAGATTGTCTTCAGGCACTAGATACTGGCGCGGAGATGGAAGCGGTATTAACATGGGCTTATTTAAACATTTTTAAAACCGGTGGCGGGGAGATAAATTTACATTTTGATGCGGAGGGGAAGACACTGCTAGAAGATGGAAGATATATCTGGGACTTTGCCGAGCTAGCATTGAAGAAAGATGCGGCGGGGAAGATTTCGGGGAATGAAATTAAGATGCTGAGGCTGATGGTGGCAGCAAAGCTGGATTTAGTCTTGAAGGTGCGCGGAGTACAAAAAATGATGCCGGAACTACTCTATATCGCGAAGACGCTAAACCAGCTCTAATTGTGGTATAATATTTTTATGAGCAAAATAGAAGATATTGTTAGTCTATGTAAACGCAGGGGATTTATTTTTCAGGGAAGCGATGTGTACGGCGGGATGGCCGGAACATGGGACTTTGGGCCGCTAGGCGTGGTGCTAAAAAAGAAAATCATGGACCTTTGGTGGGACTATTTTGTAGAACGTCGTGAAGATATTTTTGGGGTAGATGCGGCAATTATTATGAATCCAAGAACTTGGGTAGCATCTGGACATACAGCAACGTTTTCGGACCCGTTAGTGGAATGTAAGGCTTGCCATGGTAGATTTCGAGCAGATAAAATTGCGGATGGGATTTCTGAGAGTGTAACGACGGAAGAATTTCGGGCTCTTAATGTAAAATGTCCGACTTGTGGAAAGTCGGATTGGAGTGAGATTCGACAGTTCAATATGATGTTTGAAACGCACGTAGGGCCGGTGACGGATGATACGTCGATTGCTTATCTTCGCCCGGAAACGGCGCAGGGTATTTTTACAAATTATAAAAATGTGGTGGATACGATTTATCCGGATGTGCCGTTTGGGATTGCACAGCAAGGTAAGGCATTTAGAAATGAAATTTCGCCGCGTGATTTTATCTTGAGAGACCGTGAATGTTCGCAGATGGAAATTGAGTATTTTGTGCGACCAGATGATTGGGAATCACAATTCGAGAAGATGCTATCGGCGCAACATGATTTTCTAGAAAACGTGATGGGGCTTTCTGGTGAGCTGATTCATGAATACGAAGTACCAGCGGAAGATAGAGCGCATTATTCTAAGCGGACGGTAGATATTGAATTTGACTATCCTAACGGTAAGGAAGAACTGATGGGGATTGCTTATCGGGGGAGCTTTGATCTTGATAATATTGCACGTGAGAGCGGTAAAAATATGGAGTACCGCGATAAGGTGACTGGGGAGACTTTTGTTCCACACGTGATTGAACCGTCGATTGGGGTAGAACGCTTAATTTTGGCAGTGCTAACGAATGCTTACGCGGAAGATGAAGTGGGCGGTTCTGCGCGAATTGTTTTGAGGTTGCCAGAAAATTTGGCGCCGTACAGGTTCTGCGTTTCGCCGCTACTAAAGAATAAGCCAGAGCTTGTGACTAAAGCCAGGGAGATTTATCAAGATTTGCGTGAGAAATATGGCAATGTGACTTGGGATGACTCCGGAAATATTGGTAAGCGCTACCGTAAGCAAGATGAAATTGGTACACCAAAGTGTGTGGTGATTGACTTTGATACTTTGGAAGATGGGACAGTGACAGTGAGAGACAGAGATACGGCTACGCAGGTGCGCGTGAAGCCAGAAGAGTTGTAACTACTAGTCAAGTTGCATGAAAAAGCCCCGGCCTTAGCCGGGGATTTTTAGTAGGTTAGGATTTGTTCTTCATCTTGAACGAAAATTTCATAAGTAGTTTCTAGTATCTTTGTCTCTCCTCTTATGTTTACATAGGTTTTTTCGGTTTCTATGACAAGAGGACTGTTATATGCTCCATCATAGCCCATGACACGAATTGATACTTTTTTATCGTCTTTGCCGTCAGCTATAAAAATGATCCCAGAATCACTCAGGTTGATATAGTAATAGTGATTATAATCATCTTCTATTAAATAAATACTATTATCTGCTTGGGTGACGTGGCTATTCATGGGTCTGCGCAACTCTTCCTCATAATCATAACGTTCGCTGATTGGTAACATTATGTCATAGTGGGGTATTCCTGATATGACATTCTTTTTCGCATCGTCATCAGCGGTACCATAAGCAACGAATGCGAACATTTGAATGACGCCGTAGATAACCAGAGCTATTATTACTATGAGGCAAATGGCTTCTCCGTCAGAAGAGCTCATATTTTCTGCGGCGCGAGTTGATGTGCTGCCGTAGGCTGAGGCGATCAAAAAGTTAATTGTTATAATAGTAAGCGATATGATGAAGAGAACTGGATTTTTTCCGTAGAACGGAAAAAGTAGAGTCGGTCGAATAACCATTAGCGCTGCTAAACAAGCACAAAAAATGGCAAAAGCTAGGTTAACCATCATATTAACTGTCTTATAAGTAACTTCAGCCTCAGTCTTTTTGAGCGGTACTACGACGAGCGCGGTACATTCTTCGTTGGCTAATTCTTTGTCGGCTGATTTTTTCTGCTCAATTTCTATACCAGCGTAAGCATAAAGACAAGAAATGGCAGAGAAGGCAATCATCACTAGGAAAATAGCAGCTTCGATTACTCCAAGTATCAACTTACCATCGGACGCAATGAGAAAGCCTGCAACTAACGCGTAGACGAAACTGGTGCGCTTAATACGGGCTTCAGCCGTAGTAGAATGAGCAGCCAGTAGCATCATGATAGTTGAGATAAAAAGTAGTATTACAATTCTTGCTATTGTAAGAACCAAAAGAACACCTCCTTTTTGTTAAAGAACAAATAACCTTGGTAGATTATATCATTATACATTAAAAAAGTCAAGCTCTTAAGGGGTGGAGCTTGACTCTAAAGGTGGATTGCTGGTACTATTGGGCATTCCAACGATCAATAGCGGCCTTGATGACTTCCTTGGCTTCTTTGATGTCACCGAATTTTTCGACCTTGGTGGTGCCTGGTTTCTTGAGGTCTTTGTAGTGGTTGAAATGGAATTCGATTTGTTCAATTAGGCGCTTTGGTAAATCTTCTAGGGTCTGATAGGCGTCGCCGTTGTTGCGGTCGTCGGCAGGGACGCAGATAATCTTATCGTCCACTTCGCCGTCATCAACGAACTTCATGACGCCAAGGATACGGGCGGAGGTGTAAATACCGGTAGTAAGAGGCTGGTCGGTAATGAGAAGGACGTCTAGCTCGTCACCATCTTCATCAATGGTCTGAGGAATGAAGCCGTAGTTACAAGGTTTTGCAAAAGCGATTGGTTCAACACGGTCAAGCATGAAGCAAGCGTTTTTTCTGTCCCATTCAATCTTGTGGTTAGAACCGGTAGGGATTTCAACGACGACGTTAATCTCGCCGTTCTCGTAATCGCCTGGGGTCAAAATTTTATTAAAATCAGCCATAAAACTCCTTTTTATTGTTAGCTGTAACTGGTAAATATTATAGCACAAAAGGGAACCGAACAATATTTTTAATGACAATGTTTTTACAAAAAGTCAAGTAGGAAAAACCGAACGGAATTGGACGCAAGATTTTTGGGATCTGTTCGGATAATGTGCAATGATTGTGGTAGTATGTCAAGGAACAGTTTTCCACAGAGGCGGTGGAAAACTAAAAATGGCAAAAATTGGCCAAAAAAGGTCTTGATTTTTTCAGAATTATTGTCTAAACTAAGGACAAGTGGAATACAAAACAAAAACCACCAAATAAAAAAGTACATTAATAAAGTTTGAGATTGGCCAACTAGGAGTTTTGGCGCGCGTTTAGGATACGCGAAATCAAAACCATGGGTACATCTAAATGAACACCTCCCAATTAACTCTAATTGAAACAACCAATCACACATTAAGTCTCTCAACGACTACGGACTAAAGTCCGTGGTGAAACATAAAGTGTGTATAACAAAAACTATACAAAAACAAACACGCGAAAATTTCTAGTTGGGCGATCTCAAACGTCGCTATGTATATATGTTAAAATATATACATGGAAGAACACCACAAACCAGTGTTATTATCGGAAGTTTTGCAGGTGCTTGACCCAAAACCGGGTGAGAAGTATTTAGATCTCACGGCGGGATATGCGGGGCATGCTGATGCGATTTTGGATGTAACGCAGAATTATAAAAACGCGGTACTTGTTGATCGCGACGATTATGCGGTGAAGATTTTAACCGAGAAGTACAAAAGTGAATCGGTGGAGATTTTGCATATGGATTTTTATAATGCGGCGCTACAAATTTTACAGTGTGGAAAAACTTTTGATTTGATACTTGCGGATTTTGGGGTGTCTTCTCCGCAACTAGACCAGCCGGGTCGGGGATTTTCTTTCTCGTCGGACGGTCCGCTAGATATGCGTATGGATAGAAGTCAGGGCAGAGATGCGGCTGATATTGTGAACAGCTATTCAGAACGTGAACTTACGGAACTGTTTGAACGATATGGAGAGTTAAGTCCAGGATCGGCAAGAAAAGTAGCTAATTTAATCGTTTCTTCTAGAAAGCAGAAACGACTTGAAACTACTAGGGAACTCGCGGAACTAATTGCCCGAGAAAAAAGAGCACAAGTTTTTCAGGCGATAAGGATTGAGGTGAATCAAGAATTATCACTGATTGAAAAAACTTTGCCGCTTCTTTCGAAGCTACTCAATCCGGGTGGAAGAGTCGCAATCATCACTTTTCATAGTCTAGAAGATCGGTTAGTAAAAGATTATTTTGTCAGAATGTCACACCTTGGCGAAGAATCAGAACTAAAACTAATCAATAAAAAACCAATCGTTGCGGAGAGCTTGGAGCTAGTTAACAACCCACGCTCTCGTTCTGCGAAATTGCGCGCTGCAATGAAGCAAAAATAGACGTGGTTGTTAAAAATAAAAACAACAAATAAAAAGGAGGCACAATATGCCACGTCAAATCACTATCATGAACAAATCTCGCGCACAGAAGATCAAAGTCAACTTCCGCTAAGAGACGTGTTTGTTTTGGTGTGACGAGCCTAACTCGTCAGCCCTTCGGGGCTAATATGGAGGGAAACCTCCGTCCCAGGTTGTGGAGAATCCTGGGCTGGTGTTTATAAAAATATATGACCTTCTTAGAGCGGAGCTTTTTGCACTTATTGCTCTGCAACTGGTGGCCGCTCTAATCTATGTGAGTCGTGCAAGGGAAATCTTGTGGGGCTAACCATTTTGAACCAAAAAATAAAGATAAAAACGAAAGGAAATAATGCGAAACGAATACGTAACTAGGCGAGGAACAGTGACGAATTCCTGGTCGCGTAATCAAAATACAGTAAGACATTCTAGCAGAAAACTAGGAAATCTTAGTCTGACGGCGATTTTTGGTTTGATGGTCTTAATTGTGGGCTTGATTTATGCTACTCAGGGCGTAAAAGCGACTGGGTATGATTATGAACTTTCTAACATTGAAAATGAAATTTCCGACTTGCAGGCCAAAAAGGAAGATTTGGCTGTAGAACGAGCAAGACTGACTTCGATTGCAGCGAGCGAAAATTCGCAGGTGGCATCCACAATGGCCGAAGCATCCGTTTCTGGCTATGCTAATAATTAATGCTATAATTGAGCTATGAATAAACGCGCTAAATTTTTGAGGATCGGGCTACTGGTGGCCGTGACCGTAATTTTGGCGCGGCTTTTTGTGATTCAGATTATTGAACATGATGCGTGGGTAGCGCGAGCAGAAGAAGAGCATATTGTGCAGAGTAAAATCAAAGCAACGCGGGGCGAAATCTACATGATGGATGGAGATGAACCAAGCATTGCGGTGATGAATGAGACGGTGTGGACGGTAGTAGTCGATCCGATGGTGGCGGATGAGGAGAAAGTTTCGCAAGCGATAGACGCGGTAGCGAAAGATAAAAAGGTGGCGGAATGGAAGGATGTCTTTGCGGATAAAACGCGGAGATACTATGTGGTGGCAAAGGGTGTAAAGCGTGATGCGATAGAAAAAATTAAAGATGCAGAACTTACGGGGGTATGGGTAAGCAGAAATAATGCAAGGGTGTATGCTGAGGGACAGATGGCTTCAAGTCTGCTTGGTTTTGTGAATGCGGATGGGGAAGGTCAGTATGGGGTAGAAGGTGCGCTTGATAAGGAACTAGCGGGCGAAGACGGTGTACTAAAAACGGTGACGGACGTAAATAACGTGGCACTTTCGATTGGAAACGATAATGTGCGCGTGCCGGCGAAAAATGGTAAGAATGTGGTGCTTTCGATTGACAAAAATATTCAATACTATTTAGAAAAAGCCTTACAACATGGTTTGGAGAGGTCGGGCACGGTGCACGCGGCGGGAATTGTGATGAACCCAAATAATGGCGAAGTCTGGGCGATGGCAAATTTGCCGACTTATGATGCGGCAAACTATGCAGAAGTGGAAGATGCTTCGGTGTTTGTGAACGTGCCACTAGAATCGGCCTATGAGCCAGGTTCGATGTGTAAGACTTTTTCTTTTGCGGCGGCGATAGACCAGGGAAAAATGACGCCGGAGACGACTTATAATAACACCGGCTCGCTTGTGATTGATGGCTGGACAATTTCTAACGCATATAAGGGTCAGCTTGGCGTGATTACGATGCAGACGGGACTTAACTATTCACTTAATACAAGCTCGATGACCGCTTTAATGTTGCTTGGTGGGGATGCGAGTAGGATTACACAACGGGGGAAGGAACTATTATACGAATATTATTATGACAAGTTTGGACTTGGTCAATATACAGGCATAGAATTATTTGAATCGCCTGGCTATGTGACGAAGCCGGATGATGAAGATGCCTATGACTCGCGTTTTGCAAACATGACTTTTGGTCAAGGTATGAATGTGACGATGATGCAAATGGCAGCGGCGTTTTCTTCCGTGATTAATGGCGGTGATTTTTATAAACCGACGATTGTGGCTGGGGAAGTGACGGAAAATGGAGAATTTTTGTATCAAGATTCGCCAGAGGCGGTTAGACAACAGGTAATAACAAAGGAAACCTCGGCGACTATGCGACAGATGTTGTATGGTACGAGGGTGTGGTATAGAAATAGTGGGACAGATCCGGCGGGATATTATATTGGTGGAAAAACTGGTACAAGCCAGGGAATTAAAGACGGTGCGTACACGTTTGACGAAACTGTTGGCAACTATATCGGCTTTGGTGGAGCGAATGGGGAGTTGCCAGAATACGTAATAATGGTTAAAATATGGGGAGAGGGGCTGAAGATGGAAGGCGAAAAAGACGCCATGCCAATCTTCAATGAAATCAGTAGTTACATGATCGATTATCTAAAAATTAAACCTGGAGAATAAACAAATATGGAATTTCGCATCAGTGAAGAAATGTTCTATGGACTTTTACTTTCGCTGGGTTCATTTCTGCTAGCGATGTTTTTGACGCCGATTTATACACATTTTGCCTATAAGTATAAGTTTTGGAAAAAGCAGAAAAAGACGGCGGTAGACGGTAAGGCTTTGCCAGTAATGACGAAATTGCACGCGCATAAGTTTGCAAACGGGCGACATTTTCCGACGATGGCTGGAATTATTGGTGTGATTACGGTCGGCGTAGTGACTTTTGCTTGCAACTGGGATAGAGGGCAAACTTGGTTGCCGTTATTTGGGTTCCTGGGCGGAAGTTTGGTAGGTTTAATTGACGACATGATTAATGTCTTCGGTGATGGGCATGGTGCAGCAGGGCTTCGGGCGCCAGTAAAATTTGCAATGATTACGGCGGTGGGGTTGTTGCTCGGTTGGTTCTTCTCGGTAAAACTCGGCTGGAGTGCAATTAGGATACCGTTTGTGGGCGTATGGGAATTGCCATGGTGGTTGATGACGGCGGTATTCGCTTTTGCGGTGGTGGCGACATCGAATGCGGTCAATATTTCTGACGGACTAGATGGACTGGCGGGCGGTCTTTCGATGATTGCCTATGCGGCATTTGGCGTGATTGCGCTTTTCCAGGGAAACTGGATGTTGTTTGGATTCTGTCTGACGGTGGTAGGCTGGTTGCTTTCGTACGTGTGGTTTAATGTGCCGCCGGCAAGATTTATGATGGGAGATGTAGGGTCTTTTGCGCTGGGCGCGGGTCTCGGTGTAGTGGCGATGATGACAGATTCTTTCTTGCTTTTGCCGATAATTGGCGGTCTTTTGGTAATAGAGGCAGGGTCTTCACTACTTCAGATTATTTGGAAAAAAGTTTTCAAACATAAATTGTTTATTTCTGCGCCGATTCATCATCATTTGGAAGCGAAGGGTTGGGGGGAGCCAAAGATTGTGATGCGGTTCTGGGTGATTGCGGGAGTGCTGGCGCTAATAGGGATCTTTATCGCCGCAGCGAGCGGAATCGCTTAGCAAAGCGCTCTAGCGATTCCGTGGTATAATATGGTGTATGAGAAAGCATAAGAGCGATAGGCTGATTGCGGGTATTACTTTTGTTTTGCTGGCGGTGGGGCTGGTGGTGATTTATGCGATTGGACCACAGAGAGCAAATTTTATGAATTCGGCCTATGGTACGAATTATAGTTCAAACTATTTCTTTTTGCATCAGTTGCTTTCGGTGGGACTATCAGTGGCGGCTTTTATCGTGGCATTCAAATTTCCATTCGAGAAATTAAAAACTTATTCAAAAATTTTGGTCTTTGTCGGGTTGGGACTTTGTGCGGCGTTAGCGTTATTCTCCTTGATTGGATTACCTCTTGCTAAGTGTGAGTTGGGTGGATGTAGGTGGTTTAATTTAGGGTCGGTGAGTTTTCAGCCGGCGGAATTTCTGAAGCTGGGGCTGGTTTTGTATTTGGCGCAATTAACGGCAAAATGGAAAAAAGAGAAGAAGCTAGAATCGCGAGACTATTTACAACCGTACGCCATTATTGCAGCGATAGCATTGTTTTTCGTGGTGATTTTACAGAAAGATTTGGGGACGGGGCTGGCGATGGTGGCAATTATTTTGGCGATTTTATACATGGGGGGAATTAAAACAGGTGTATTCGTGGTGATTTTGGCGCTGGTGCTAGCAGGAGGAGTGCTTGCGATTGTGAGTTCGCCGCATCGTTTGGAACGTATGACAACGTTTTCTGGAAGCGGAGATGCGGATGAAAACTACCACATTGATAACGCAAAAATGGCGATCGGTACAGGTGGATTTATGGGGGTAGGAATTGGGAATAGCGTGCAGGCGACTGGATATTTGCCGGAATCAATCAATGACTCAGTGTTTGCGGTGATGGGGGAGACGTATGGATTCCGGGGATTATTCTTAATTATAATGTTGTTCACGATTTTACTACTTAGAATTCTGAGGGTGTCGCAAAAGCTGGATACAGAAGCGGGTTTGGTGGCAGTGGGAGTTTTTGCATGGATTGCGGCGCAGGTGGTAGTAAATATTGCGTCAATGACTGGACTGGTGCCGCTAACTGGGATAACCCTGCCGTTGCTTTCGTATGGTGGGACGAGTATGATTTTCATTGCCTTTTCGCTTGGCTTGGTTTTACAACTTTCGTGTTATACTGGAAGAGAGGTAAAGAATGAAAATATTAGTAGTAGGCGGGGGCTCGGGGGGACACATTACGCCAGCCGTCGCGGTCGTCCGTGAGATTTTAGAAGAGAAGCCAAGAGCCAGAGTCGAGTTCTGGACCGATAGGAAGTATTACAAAAATGTTGTAAAAATTACAACAGAAATAGGAGTAGCTTGGGGCGATGAAGAGAGGCTGTCGGGGCGGCGTCAGTATGTCAGGGTGCGCAAAATTGCAGCAGGGAAATTCCGAAGATACGCAGGATGGACCGTTTCTGATTATTTCAAGAATTGGGATACTACGTTGAAAGACTTGGTTGTAGGTAATTTCTGTGGGCTAATTGGATTTATTAGTGGTATTTTTCAAAGTTTTTGGAGAATGCTTCTAAAGAAGAACCGACCAGATGTGGTGTTTTTGAAGGGTGGGTTCGTAGGTTTGCCAGTAGGGATTGTGGCGAGGTTTTTTAGGATTCCGTATGTGATACATGAGAGTGATGCGACGCCGGGGCTAGCAAATCGACTACTCATGAAACATGCTAGTAGAATAGCACTAGCCTTGAATAGCCCTAATGCTAGTGCTATTCTATCGGACAAAAGTATCGTTACGGGTGTGCCGGTGGCGCCGGAGTTTAAGAAGGTGAGCGAGACGAAGCAGAAGCAGCTTAAAAAGGCATTTGGGTTTGATGAGGATAAACCGCTAGTGGTAATTACTGGTGGCAGCCAGGGTGCGCAACATATCAACGAAGCAGTAAGGGATATTTTGCCGGAAATGCTGAAATTTGCGAGCGTCGGTCTAGTAGCAGGAAGGGGGCGTTATGAAGAGATGGTGGATCTTAAAAAATATGAAGATTGGGACAAGGCTAAGCTGAAGAGTAATTTCAGGATGTGGGCTTTTAATTCGGCGATGCATGAGCTAATGGGGGCGGCGGACGTGGTAGTGTCGCGAGCTGGGGCGACAACTATTGCTGAATTGGCTGCGCTTTCTAAAGCGGTAGTTTTGGTGCCGTTTGAGCAATTACCAGGAAGTCATCAAGTGAAAAATGCGGAAAGGTTGCTTGCTATGGATGCGGTGAAAATGGTGAAAGATAGCAGGATGGTACAGCAGCCGGGGATTCTGCTCGAGACGGTCCAAAAATTGGTAAGAAGCCCTAAGCTGCGCAAGGATTTGGCTACAAGGCTGCATGAGACGTATAAGCCAAAGGCGGCAGAAGATTTAGCAAAAATTGTAATAGAACTGGCTAATACGGGTGGTGAGGATGCGAAAAAATAATTATGACGTGCGCGTGGGGCGAACGATTGCGCAGGAATGGGAAAAGCAGGAGTCTGAGTCGGAGAGACTAGCCGCTAGAAAAAAGGCGAAATCGAAGAAGATTGTTAAGGTCTTGGCTTTTTTTGCGATACTAGCGATTGTAGCAATTATTGCGATAATGGAAGTCAACGTTTGGATTACGAATCGCAAGAAATACGAAGCCGCAAAATACGTGCCACAACCAACGGTAGAGATTATTGACGAGTCTGGGCAAGGAATTACGAACAGGATTCGTGAATATGTGGGGCAGCTCGAGATAGATTTGAGTGATATTGGGCTGGAACTAGATCGAGCGGTGGTGCCGGCTGGAAAAAACCGCGAAGTGGATATCTACCTGAAAGGGCAGGAATATTACATTAAACTGAACGTTGATCGTGGTACGGCGGTAAGCGCAGAAGATGCAAAGAGAATGGTAGCTTTTCTAAGTGAGCGCGATCTTCATCCGCAGTATGTAGATGTAAGGGTAAAGGGAAAAGCATATTTTAAGTAGAATTTCCAAGGGGATTTAAGTTCGGTTTTTGTTCGGTTTTTGGAATTGGTGGGGAACTGAATAAGAAATCAAAGTTGATTTTTGGTCGGGATTTGGGCCGGGGCAGGGAAATAACAGGGAAAAATGATGTTTTTTGAAATAAAATAGGGAAAAGTCAAATTTGAAAAATTTGGCCGGATTTGGGTGAAAAGTTGGCTAAAAATGTGGATTAACAGGGGTGGGGGTTTGGGGGGCGATTCTGGAAGAGGTCGGAAGAGCTTGAAATGCCAGTGAAAGTAGCGTTAGCCCTAATAAAGACTTCTTGGTTTTAGGTTTTGAAAAGTAGCATGTGCCTTCTGTATACCCCTTGGTTTCAGCCTGATTCGAACAATTTGCGAATCTTTACTGCGCCGATCTAAACCGTGCTCGTAAAGTATTCGCAAATTATCCTCATCAGGTGAAATCCGCTTTTACGGTATCCAGAAGGCACATACTCTACTTTTTTTAAACACAAAAGCCTAACTCAGGCTTCACCTGGTTTAATGTCGTAAAAGATACATTGTGCGACATTAGACATTTGGCAAAAAGACGATAACTTATGCGTCTGGATGAAGCTGTTTTTAGCCGTATTCATTAGTGCTTATGCTTAAATTTGCCGTATTTCCCCATTCTCGTGCGATTCTAGGCGGTTTGCCGCGTCTAGACGAGTATTTATGCGTTTTGCGTTCTGAACGGCCTTGTGTGGGTTTTTGTGGGCTTGTTTTAGAATTTACAGGGGTAGAACAGGGGTGGTAAGGTGATTACTATGGTAAGGCTTTGGTCTTAGCAGCGGTAGAACAGAGAATTAACAGGGGCGGGGAAGCGCCATAATAGAGGTGGAGCAAGAAAAAAACAGGGAAGTTAATTCCCCGTGTGCTTCCCTTTTTGTGTTAGAATTAATGTATGAGGATACTTGATTCGGTAATTAGTAAAAAAGTTTTATTAAAGAGTTCTGAGGTCGTCTTTGATGAGTGTATGGTAAAAGGCGTTGTAGATGTTGATAGGGGCGAGCTCGCTATTGACGCACAGCTTCATGCGGATTTAGAGCAGCTTTTTCTAGAGAATGGTTCCCTTCAGGAGTCGCTTTGGGGTATAAATCTTTACCCAGATGATGCGCCGGAAGATTTTATTGAATTTGATTCGATGATAAATATTCGTCCGAGACAGAATAATCGCTCGAGAGGAGTAGAAAGTCTGGAGACTCGAGAAAAGATAACAGAGGTAGTACAGAGGTGGATAACAGAGTAGGATTTCAGCACCAAGAACTTGCGGACGGTAGGTGGAGTGAGATACCATTTAACTTACAGATGGGAAATATAGGCAGTGAGGTCTCGCGCTCTTTGAGATGGCGTGGTAAGAATGAGCGAAGAATGAACGCGGCGATTGATAGAGCTTTGGAATTGTTTGATTTGTCGATTAAATTTAATAAAGATCATGCAAAATTAAAAGAGATATGTAGAGCAAGAGAAGAGTTTTGCGATTACTTTTTTGGCGACAATTTTTTTCAGACAGACCCTAAACGAATGCAGAAATATTACGATCAATTCGCTCTAATGTCTATAAAATAGAAAAAACAGGGAAGTTAATTCCCTGTTTCTGGTGCTGCTGTTTTTAGGATACGAAAATCTTTTTCAAATCTTTTTTGAATCTTGTATTCCCAACGTACGGGGTCTGGCCCAAAATAACGATGAAAGTTTCCTAGACAGTCAACCTCCCAATCTTTAAAGACGCCAGAATCGGTATCTTTCACTGATTGATAATGGGCTTCAATCCATGGGGTAACTTTCTCTAGAAAGCTTTTTCGATACTTAGCCTTGGAGCAATGCCCCGATTTTTCGGTAATAGTATGGTAACAATATGTGGCAATAAATAGATTGGGTTCCTCTCCAAAAGCTATTCCTTCCCTGTTGCATAGGGAGTGATAGTCTAGGATTATTTCTTTTATCTCGTTAGCCTTTGACTCAGGAAAGCCTGGTTTCGAGATGATTTTGACTAGTTCCTCAGGACTAATTGACCACTCTCGGCAACTTGCGATATCAGATTTTAAATCGTGAATGATTTCCTCTGGGGTTAATTTATGAAGCTTCTCTTTGCGTCCATAAACCCAGAATCGGTAGAATTTTTTAGCCATAGCAAAACACCCTCCAAAAGAACTTAACAATGGTTACATGTTTTATTATAGCATAAAATGACTAAAAAAGCAATAGCAATTTAGTCAGCTGGAGTAGATTTTTGATGGTTTTTAGCGTGGTTTTTATGATAAGGCTTATGGTTTCGACTCTTACTCTTCTGCTCGTTCTGGGGCTTTTCAGGAGCCTTAGGAGCAGATTTTGGAGGAGTATTAGTGTTGTCATTTGCGGCGATGAGGCGACCGAGGTCTTTGAGACTTGGACGGTCAGTTTTGCCTTCAGCGGCATCAGGGGAAAGCTTGAGCTTTTTGAAATCAGCTTTTGGTGAAGACTGGTAGACGAAACCTTTTTTCGCGATAGTCCCCTGCCCTGGCGCGACAGAGGTGGACCCCTGTTGGTTTTGTGGGTTCATCATGGCACCGATTTCGCCAGCGGCACGGCCGGAATCAGAAAGCTCTTTCTTGTATTTCTCGGATTGCTCAATAGTCTCTTTAATCTCAGCTTCGACAATGGCGCGTGGGCGGGAGTATTTTTCGCGCGAAGAGGCAATGATGGCATTGAAATTATCTTTTGGAGTGGTAGGAATACTAAGGGTAGTAGCAGAGAAGGCTGGAACTTTTTCGCCGTTAATAATCATGGAAATGACGAAATTGCGATTGTTTAAGGATAATAGGTCTTGAGCTTCAAAGGTTGGCTCGAACTGCTTAGCTAGGAGCGGAGCGTCATCGGCGGAAACGCGGAAAGAGATGGTGGTACCGACGTTGCCAAAGACAGCATCACGAACAGAATCAGTCATCTGGGAGATGTATTGATTGGCGACGGTGAGGTTGAGACCGTATTTTCTAGCTTCGGAGAGGATAACGGCGAAGCTATCCGTGGCAAAGTTTTGGAACTCGTCGACGTAGAGATAGAAAGGACGGCGGTCAGCAACGTCTGGAATATCAGAGCGGCTCATAGCGGCAAGTTGGACTTTGGTGACTAGGAAAGCGCCAAGAATACCGGCATTATCTTCACCGATGAGGCCTTTAGATAGATTAACGACTAGAATCTTGCCTTCATCCATAATGCGACGAACGTCAAAGCTGGATTTTGGCTGTCCGATAATGTTTCTAATGATTGGGTTAGCTGTAAAAGCACCCACTTTGTTCAATACTGGAGCGATAGATTCATTAACCTGTTTTTCGTTCCATTGACCGAACTCGTGTTTCCAGAATTGGAGAACAGTGACGTCTTTACAATAATCCAGAGTCTCTTTGCGGAAATCCTTGTCTGTCAGCATACGAGAAATATCGAGCAAAGTAGTTTCTGGACGATCAAGCAAGGCAAGCAAGGTATAACGCAAAATGTGCTCAAGGCGAGGGCCCCAAGAGTCGCCAAACATGCGCTTCAATACTCCGATTACTTCAGAGGTGACGTTAGGTTTTCTAGATGGGTCTGATAATTCAAGTGGGTTGAAGGCGACTGGGAATTGAGTGTCGGCTGGGTTGAAATAGATGACATCTTTAATGCGTTTTTCTGGGATAAAACGAAGGTTGTTGATAGCGAAATCGCCGTGCGGATCAATAATACAGTAGCCCTGGTCGTAAAAAATGTCAGAGAGAGCAAAAAGTTCTAGCATCCCAGATTTGCCAGCGCCAGTTTGGCCGATAATGTAGACGTGACGAGAGCGGTCGCGACGGAGCATGCCGAATTGATGATTGATGCCGCGGAAGTTAGTCAGGCCGAAAGCAGAGATGTTTTCGTCGCTGGCGGCATTGCCGGTGATAAGAGGAAGAGAGGCGGGCGGTTCAGCTGTCTTAGAAGTGG
>JAGAVP010000002.1 GCA_017941835.1 Candidatus Saccharimonadota bacterium | reverse complement strand
GGAGAAGAGTGGCTTCGAATCTGGCCCACTTGGTTTCATGAAGTCTAACATTAGTAGTACCAAGAAGGGTATGCTCTATCAGCAGTATGACAACGGATACATTGTCGGTAATGACAAGAAAGGCTACTATGTTTCCATGGGTGCGATTCGTGACGTCTGGGTTAAGAATGGTTCCGAATCTGGCGTGTTAGGCTTTGTAAGATCTAACATTAATACCACTGCTTCCGGCATTTCTTACCAGCAATACGACCACGGCTTCATCATTGGCAACGACAGACTTGGTTACTATATCTCCATGGGTGCAATTCGTAACGTCTGGGAGAAGAGTGGCTTTGAATCAGGTCAGCTTGGCTTCATGAAATCCAATATCGTCACCAAAGACGGTATTTCCTACCAACAATTTGAAAACGGCTACATTTCTGGAAACGACCAAAAAGGTTACACTATCACCCTAGGTGGCAAGATTCCATCTTAAATACTTACATATTTTCTAGAATTGTCTCAGCAATTAATTCTGCACAATCAATTGTTTTGATGAACTCTAGTGAGTCGCAGTTGTCCGCAATGTAAGACAAGTCTGTAGTAAATAGGCGATTGAATAGTCTTTCTGCATGAGCTTCCTTGAACCTTTCTACGCCATTAGTGAACAACGCAAAAGTTGTAAAGAAAAATACATTTGATGCCTTGCGCTCACGCAGCGCCTTTGCCGTACTCAGGAGTGAATCTCCAGAAGCAATCATATCATCAACCACTACTACGTCATATCCCGACAAATCGTCCGGCCCGTTAAACACGTGTGACATAATTGGATTCTTGCCATCTTTTACTGTGCTATAATTTCTTCGCTTATCAAAGAATCCGCATTTTACGCCCAGTGATTCCGCAATCGCTCTGGCGCGGTTTCTCGCACCGTTATCTGGTGCCACTACAAAGAGCTTGTCTAGGTTCATTTCTTTGTTATTTTTAATAGCCTTAATAAATTGCTCTTCCATTGGCACGTTCAAGAGGTTCATTCTAAAAGGCGAAGCATTCACTACGGCCGGATTATGTAGGTCAAAGGTGATAATCTGTCTCACACCGTACCATTCCATCTCGCGCAAAAACATTGCGCAATCCAAAGATTCTAGCCCGTGTCTTTTGTCCTGCCTGCTCTGATATAACATTGGCATTACAATATTGACAGACTTTGTCTTGTTGCCTAGAGCACTAATGATTCTTTTCAAATCTTGGATATGTTCGTCTGGGCTAAGGCAGTGTATTCCATCTCTCCCTGTGTATTTCACAGAGTAATTGTTTGGATCACTTAGGATATAAACATCGTCACCACGAATATCGTCCGTGATTACGCATTTTCCTTCGCCATTACCAAACCGTACTAGCTCCGGCCTCACAATATCGACCGAGAGGTTGCCGTGAATATTCTTTAGACTATCCTTAATTGTCTCCCCCCACTTAGTTGTTGATTCTGTAATTATGAGCTTCATAGTTACAGCTATTATAACACTTATTAATCTGTGTTCACACCTACAATTTTAGTCCAAACTCTGGTATAATTTATCAGTATGGAAGAAGTGTTAGAAGAGATCAAAAAGAAGGTTAGAGAAAACACTGTTATCTGTTTTGATATGTTTGATACCTTGGTTGCTAGGTCTTGCTACCCCGACTACACCAAAGAAGCTTGGGCTATCCACTTGAGCTCCCTCTTAGACCAGCCAGAAAAAGCCGAAGATTTTATTGCTCAGCGTTTTTCTATAGAAAAATCTATTGCGGAAAAAAACCAATCTATCCACGGAGAGTCAGAATATAGGCACCAGGAAATTGCCGAAGCGTTTTATGACTATTGTCATCCAGAAATGTCTAAATCTGCATTTGTTGAGCTTTGTACCAGGCTAGAAGTTTCTATTGAGAAAAAAGTCCAGCATGTCAAACCTGGCGTGCTAGATGTTCTTAAATATTGTAAAAAAGAGCGTAGAACCATTATCTGCCTTTCTGATATGTACTTATCAAAAGACATGATTTCTGACATTCTGAAGTTTCATGGCTTACGTGAATATTTTGATGACATTATCGTTTCTAACGAAGTCTACAAAACCAAACGCAGTGGCGCTCTATATGGCTATGTCAAAGAGGTCTATAAAAACGCAAAATACTTAATGCTTGGCAATGACTACAATGCGGATTTCAAAAACGCCCTGTCTCAAGGATTTGAGGCTATTCATATTGACTCCAGTTTGTCTGACTACTTCTACTCTCAGCTCAAAGGAACAACTTATAATAAGCCAAAGTACCTAGAAAAAGTCCGCCTCTTTGTCCGTGACGAAGATAATGAAACCTGCCAAAATGAATACCGGCTCTATACTTTTTGTAAGACCGTCCAAGAGCAACTTTTTCTGTCAAATACCAAATCTTTTAGTATCGAATCTCCAGAAAAAGACCTTTTGCTAAAACGCCTAGCCATTGCAGAAAACGAAGAATGGCTCTATCTTGAAGACGTCAAAAAAAGTCACTTCACCATCAAAATAACTCACGAAGACGCCACAGGTCTTGCCCTCGCTTTATTAAAAAACGACACAGAAATTACGTCCGTCGAAATCGACACCAATAAACTTAATCTCTCGACTTACACCAGACTCGTCTCACTTGTGGCTAACCGCGACCTGTCAGAGCCAGAAATATTTAATGACTTGCGCCCAGCCAAAGAACTAAAACCCATCAAAGTTTCTGAGATTAAGAAGCAAAAACTCCAGAAAGTCGGCCAGGGCTACGCCACCACTTTTTATAACTTTGCCAAATGGATTAAAGAAAGATGCCAGAAAGAAAAAATTAAAAAAGTCTACTTCTTTACCAGGGAAGGAGAGTTTTTCAAAGAGCTGTTTGATCTCGTTAATGATGGAGATATCAAGGCCGACGTCCTAGAAGTGAGTCGTCTAGCAACTTTATGCCCATCAATTAGGGCAGTCACCACAGACGAATGTATGCGTTTTTGGAATCAATATTCCACCCAAAGCATGCGCGCATTTTGTACCACCATGGCGCTTGAAGCTAGTGAACTAGCACCGCTCTTTTCTAAATATCACATTAGCCTCTCCGAAGAAATTATCTATCCTTGGCAAGATTCTAGAATTAAAGCTCTCTTTAACGACCAGGAGTTTGTTTCCTATGTCGAGAGTCAAATCTCCAAAAAGCAAAAAACCATTCTAGAATATTTTGCTGCGCACGGCCTAAAAAACACCAAAGAAAAAATCGCCATTGTCGATATCGGTTGGCGTGGTACCATCCAAGACAACGTCTGCTATCTTTTGGACAAAACTCATATTATCGGTTATTATTTTGGTCTAGAAAACTTCCTTAACGTTCAGCCAGAGAACTCAGAAAAATACGGTTTTATTAATCGCTTCAAAGGTTGCCAAAAAATCATCAATAAAGTTACCCCGCTTGAAATGATTTGCAACAGCCCAAACGGCAGCACGGTTGGCTACACCAGCGATCCAGAAGTATCCGCAATTCGCAAAAACGATCCCAAAGAAGACCAGAGCTTCTATAGTTGTACTAAGTATATCCAGCAAGGAATCATCCAAGAAATCAGTACGAATCACTCTATCCCAACTGATGATCTGGCAGTATTCAACAACGTAGTTGATTTGGTTTTTGAACCTAACAAATATATTGCCAAGACTTACTTCAAGCTAAAACACAACGAAGAATTTGGTACTGGTGACTTTGCTTTGCAGAAAAGAAGCTTCCATTACGAATGGGCATTAATGGGTGTTATTTCTGGCAAACACCGTGCTATGTTTATCCAGAATATTCTAAACTCTAGCTGGCCACAAGGTTTACTTGCTGTTAATCACTGTACTTTTATCAACCGACATAGAAAAAAGAAAAATATTGATGCCGAAGTAGATTCTTGTACTAACAGTAATGGCAAAACTATTGCCTGGGTATTACCATACGTTATTCCAGGTTCTGGCGGGCATCGTACTATCATCCAGAACGCCAATGCGCTCGCAAAAAATGGTTACATTGTTGATTTATACGTAGAAGACGACTACGTTACTTCCGACATACAAATGAAAAACCGCATTAAAGAATTATTTGGCGAATGTCTTTGTGAGGTTCACATGGGATACGAATTCCGCAGACCGTATGATTTAGCGATCGCGACTTATTCGGAAACCACCGTTGAAATCGTTGAACACAGCAACGCCAAAGTCAAAGCTAACTTTATTCAAGATTATGAGCCTTGGTTTGTCCCAATGGGTGGCGCCCATATCAAAATGGAACAAGTCTACAGAAAAGACCTCAAAAACATCTGTATTGGCAGATGGCTAGCTAGCAAAGTGAGTTCCGAGTTTGGCAGTAATGCTGTCAAATATTTCCCATTCTGTGCCGACACTAATGTCTACAAAAAATTCGATGTAGAAAAAGAGCCGGCAGTCTGCTTTATTTACCAGCCAGAAAAACCTCGAAGATGCTGGGAGCTTGGTATCCGTGCTTTACACATTGTCAAAACTCTTCACCCAGAAGTAACCATCTATCTATATGGCTCTCCGTCCGACTGTGCTGCCAATTTCGAGCACCAGAACATGCACATCTTGTCCCCTACGGAATGTAATGAGCTATACAACAAGTGTAAAGTTGGTCTCTGTCTTTCTGCTTCCAATCCGTCCAGAATTCCGTTTGAAATGATGGCGGCTGGTCTTCCAGTAGTAGATTTGTATAGAGAAAACAACGTTTACGACATGCCGAGCGAAGGTGTTTTACTTGCTGAGTCTACTCCAGAATCTATCGCCACGTCCATTATCAAAGTTCTTGAAGATGAAAGTCTAGCAAAGTCCATGTCTAAGTATGGCAGTAATTATATGAAAGATTATCCTTTGTCTAGGGGCTTTGATGATTTTCTTTCCGCAATCGCTACCATGCTTGATGGTTCGGACTATACTGGTGCGACCGGCATTAAAAAACTTTATGACAAAAAACCTCTTCCTATCTCTACCGAAGTAGCAGGATGTCGGAATCTCACTCCATTTGAAGCTCCCGGAATTTCCAAAAAAGAAAAGCTAAAAAGAAGACTGAAACACCTTAGAAGTGCAATCTTAAGAAGGATTAAGGCGATTATAAAACTATGAACAAAAGTAAAATAATTGATTTGTCCAAAAAAACTACCCAGACCATCAAAAGTGAGGGGCTAAGTTCCTTAGTTAGAAAAGCCAGGAATTACATCAGCTCCGGAAAAATATTAAACAATGAACGTCAACAAGTTAAGGACATTTTAATTATCAATGGCTGTAGTTTGCCTCATCCAGAAAGATACCGCGTAGACCATCAACTCGAGCAGTTGGTCTCTTTTGGTCTTTCAGCGGACAAGGTTTATTACGAAGAGTTAGATATAGAAAAAATAAAATATTATCACGGCTTTATTTTCTTTCGTTGTCCAATCACCCCCACCGTAGAAGAGTTTATCAAGAAAGCTCACTACTTCAATAAAACTTGCTTCTTTGATGTTGATGATTTAGTGATCAATCGTAAATATACCGACACAATTCCGTTTGTTGCAGCTATGAACGAGTCGGACAAGGCCACCTATGATGACGGTATAATTCGCATGGAAAAAACTCTCAAACAATGTGATTACCTAATTACTTCTACGCCGGCCCTCGCTAGGGAATTAAAAAGTAATTACAAAAAAGAAGTCCTAGTTAACAGAAATGTAGCTAGCGAAAAAATGGCCGCACTTTCATTTGAAGTCTTGAGGCAAAAACCTCAGCGCAAAGACAAGTTTGTTATTGGCTACCTTTCTGGCAGTATTACGCATAATCCAGATTTTGAGCTCATCAAAAAACCACTTCTAAAAATCATGTCAGAGTTTCCAAACGTCTATCTAGAAGTGATGGGTTATCTTGATTTGCCAGCAGATTTTTCACAATTCGACTCACGCATTATCCGCAAAAACTTCACCGATTGGGAGGAACTACCAAAAATAATTGCAGATTTAGATATTAATTTAGCCCCTCTAGAAAAATCAATTTTCAACGAAGCAAAATCAGAAAACAAATGGACCGAAGCCGCACTCGTCAAGACTCCTACCATCGCCTCAAACTTTGGTGCTTTCAAAGAAGTTATCAAAGATGGAGTCACTGGTTTTCTCGCCAGCTCCGAATTGGAATGGTATGAAAAAATTAAAAGTGTTATAGAAAACCCCAAGAAGGCTCAGAGGGTTGCCGATGCCGCCTATAAAAAAGCTAAGACAGAATATATTACTACATATTCTGGACTAAATCTAAGCAATTATATTTCCAGTCATCTTTCGCGCAGCATAGGTTTCATTTTGCCAACCACTAATATTTCTGGCGGAGTTAACGTCGCCATTAAACATTGCAACATCCTTCGTGATAACGGATGGGATGTCTCTATTATCAACATGGACAAATCATCCGACAATGTGTGTACTCTCGACGGGGAAATAAATGTCATCTCAAATGTGGGTTACAAGTTTTCTGCTCGTTTTGGTTCGCTTGTTGCCACGCTCTATTCTACTCTAGATTTTGCTAAGCGCTATCCAGAAGTTAAAAACCGCATATATTTAGTCCAAAATTTTGAAACTGATTTTGCCAAATATGGTAGCCACGCAAAACTCGAAGCCAATGCTACTTACAACTCCTTTGCGGACATAAGATATATTACCATATCCAAATGGTGTAGAGATTGGCTAAAACAGAGCTTCAACAAGGACGCCCTCTACGCCCCTAATGGCATATCGACATCTAGGTTCACACCAAAACCTCGTAAGATGACCGGCAAAATCAAACTTCTTGTAGAAGGAAATTCGCTTGACTATTATAAAAACGTTGACGAAAGTTTTAGGATCATAGAAAAGCTCGATCCAGAAAAATTTGAAGTCACCTATTTATCCTACGAGGGAGAACCAAAAAGATGGTATCATATCGATAATTTCTTACACCGTGTGCCACCTGACGAAGTCCATAAAGTCTATGAACAATCTGACATCCTTATAAAATCCAGTATTTTGGAAAGTTTTTCTTACCCGCCACTTGAAATGATAGCTACTGGTGGATACTGTGTTGTTGCGCCTAATGATGGCAATATCGAATACCTAGAAAATACCAAAAACTGTTTGTTCTATAAGCCAGGAGATATTGATTCCGCCGTCAAAAAAATCGAACAGCTGATAAGTGACAAAGGTCTTCGCAATAAACTAACAAAAGGTGCAGAAAAGACCGTCCGTTCTAGGGATTGGAAAACTCTAGAAAAGCAGATTTTGAAATTATATGAATAATGTATTATAATATTAAATATGGCATCTGCTCCAAAAGTTTTACTAATAGTACCAGCCTATAATGAAGAAAAAAGCATTCTGTCCACCTGTAAGGTCATTTCTGATGCCAAAACCTCATTTGACTATATCGTAATTAACGACGGCTCCTCTGACCGTACGGAAGAAATCCTAGAAGATAGTTCCATTCCTCATATTAAGTTAATCCAAAACTTAGGTATAGGCGGAGCTGTTCAAACTGGTTATAAATATGCCGAGATGAATGGCTACGATATTGCGGTTCAGTTCGATGGCGACGGACAGCATGATATTAGCAGCGTCGATAATCTCTTGGTACCAATCATAGATGGCACAGCCAACATGGTGATCGGCTCGCGCTTTATTAACAACAGTATGAGCGGGTTTCGCTCTTCCGCACTAAGACGCGTAGGTATTAGAACTATCTCAAATTTCATTAAGTTCAAAACTCACCGCCGCATTTACGATACTACTTCTGGTTTTCGCGCCGTAGACAAGAGCCTTATTCGTTTCTTTTCCGAGCACTATAGTTCGGAATATCCAGAGCCAATATCTATTGTTTCGGCGCTGCTTAACAAATACAAAATTACCGAAGTTCCCGCAAAAATGAACCAGAGGCTAAATGGCAAATCGTCAATCTCTAAGCTAAAAAGTGTTTACTATATGATTAACGTCATTTTACAAATCTTAACGCTCAGGAGGGAATCATGAGCAGTAGCCTTTCAATTATTCTAACTATTTTTTCGCTTTGTTGGATTGCCACTTTGATTATTGCAATCTGGGCCAAGAAAATCTCCATTCGCTACTCAATGATTTGGTTTTTTGCGGCTATCATCTTGCTCTTTGTCGGCGTATTTCCTAGCATAATTGATTTTATCAACATTATTTTTAACTTTGCCGTCACATCCAATCTTGTCATTGGTATTTTACTCTCACTACTCATGGTTATCACATTTGCTCTTACGCTTTTTTCTACCAAACAGAAAAAGCAAATAGACTTATTAATCCAGGAAGTGTCACTGCTAAAAAGTAAGATCAAAAAAGATGATAAGCAAAAAAAGTAATCTCAAAAAAAATTTTTTTTGGAACCTCGTTGGCTCTACACTCTATGCATTTACGTCGCTTTTCTTTCTCGTCATTGTAACAAGGATAAATGGCGTTGATGAAGCCGGTGTCTTTACGTTTGCATTTTCCAACGCCTGCGTTTTTCAAATTATAGGAACATATACTGGGCGCTCGTATCACGTCACAGAAAAAAAGACGAAGATATTTAGTGATAGTGTCTATTTCTACAATCGAATTCTTTCTACCGTTGTCATGATAATACTTGGCCTACTATTTATTCTTCTTAGAAACTATGAAGGCGCCAAGATTCTAGTGGTCCTATTCCTCATTCTCTATAAGGCGCTCGATGCCGTAGCGGAAGTCATATATGGCATACTCCAAAAAAACGATCACCTAGACCAAGTGGGTATCTCATTTTTGATAAAGGCTATACTTGGAACAGTAGTATTCTTTGTAGTAGACTTTTTTTCAAAAAGTGTCATCGCCGCATCCGCGTCACTTGTCGTGGTTAATACTGTTGTCATGTTAGCTTACGATTATCCTGTCGTGAGAAAGATAGGGTTCGAGCTTGGCAAGCCGAATTGGGTCAATGTCGTAAGACTAATGAAAGCTGGATTCTTTGCTTTTGCCTTTGCTTTCCTCATGCAATACCTTCTTTATGCTCCAAAATATTCGATTGATTTCTTTTCAAACTCAGACGTCCAGGGCGTCTATGGCATCATTGCCATGCCGGCGACCATCATGGTCCTTGCGGCAAACTTCCTAGTTCACCCGTTCTTACTTAAAATAGATCATCACGTCAGAAACCGTGACAGAAAGAGTCTCAATGTTCTCATCTTAAAACTAGCTGGCATCACTGTCTGCTTTGGGGCTCTAGCAGTATTGCTCGGTATCACTCTAGGTGTGCCAGTTTTTCGTCTTATCTACGGAATCGACGTCACAAGTTATCTATCCTCCCTGGTCATCATTCTTATAGGGGGTACGATTTTTGGCCTCAGTTTCATTATCTCAAACACCCTCACAGCCATGAGAAAAACCGCCGTCCAATCATTGCTCTATGCCATAGTGTCAATCGCGACATTTGTTATATCGTATTTCCTCATTGTGAACTACGACGTATTAGGAGGAAGTATTACTTTCCTAGCCTCCATGGTCTTACTATTTATTGGATACATTATTGTCTATCGGTTAA
Source organism: Candidatus Saccharimonadota bacterium (assembly GCA_017941835.1). Lineage (GTDB taxonomy): Bacteria > Patescibacteriota > Saccharimonadia > Saccharimonadales > Saccharimonadaceae > Nanosyncoccus. The sequence goes on along the minus strand of JAGAVP010000002.1, from coordinate 35,979 downwards.
ACAATTTTGCTACAACTGATGTGACCCATACTTTTGTTGTTCTTGCCTACAAAAAGAGTAAGTACCTAGAAACCTGCATAAAATCCCTAATTAACCAGACTAAAAAGACTAATGTTATTATCTTTACTACCACGCCCAATCATCATATTGAAGAGCTCGCTAGAAAGTATCATCTCCCATTAAAGACCGGGGAACACAAATCTATTGGAGGTGATTTTGATTTAGCTATAAAGGCTGCAGACACCACGCTCGTCACAATTGCTCACCAAGACGATTTCTATGATCCAGAGTACGCCGAGCAAATCACCGAAGCGTTTGTGGAGGCTAAGCAACCTGTCCAAATTGTATTCTCGGATTATTACGAGATTAGGGGAAAAAAGAATCAACGCTATAACAAAAATCTCATCATTAAGCGTATTCTTTTGACGCCTTTGAAGTTTCGCTTTTTCGCCAGTCAAAAGTGGATAAAACGAGCCGCACTAAAATACGGTAATGCCATCTCATGTCCAGCAGTTACATTTAATAAAGCAGCGATAAAGTTACCACTTTTTGAATGCGACATGATCTGTAACGTGGACTGGCAGGCCTGGGAAAAACTTTCTCGCAAAAAAGGAAGCTTCATTCTAGTCAATCGTCAACTCATGGGACACCGTATTCACGAAGAATCAGAAACCACTAAGACCCTATCTCAAGACCAACGCTCAAGAGAGGACTACATTGTCTATTCTCGCTTTTGGCCAAAGAGAATCGCAAAGCTACTAACTAGATTATATAAACAAAGCGAAAAAAGTAATAATCTTTAGAATACGCCAACTAGGTTAACTGCAATAATTGTTGCAACCGCCATGATACAGAAGAACATATTAAATAGTAGTGGATATTGATAGTCCATCGTTGGTTTATCAAGCTTATTTTTACTAGAACTTAGCATAACTGGAGCTAGCGGCAAAAGCGGTATAAAGTAACGGCCTTGCACACCTTCAATATGATTAGCCCCTTCAGGGGTCCATTGTGTGAACAAAATAGTCATAAATGCCAAGATGGTCGTAGAGGAAATTGCCCAAGCCATGAGCCTCTGTCCCACCGATACTTTTCCATGCTCCGTAGCAAATAGAAATGTGACAAAGGTCATAAACAGAGCAAAATAGAAATAGACGTTAGGTAGGTCGAACCTCCATGCGCCAAGCGACATCCCGAACGTTGAAGAAATATAGAAAGTACTCATATAATCTGTCATGGTTCCTATAACATAAATCAAATATTTAAGTGGATGCTCTAGTATGAAAGTGAATTGTCCGTTAACTAATACGGTGCCTTGACTTGTTGTCTGGATTTTCATCCAGACAACCTCTGATAAAACTCCAACCGCAAGTGTAATGAGAGCAATGACCCATTTCCGTCTTTTACTTCCGAAATTTTTCCATGGAACCAAAATGAATAAACCCATCAAAGGGAAATAAACCACCTTACATAACGCCAATGCGACACCCAGAGCAACAATACCTGCAAGTTGTCTATTAGAAATACGTTCGTAATTATCATAGATTAAATGAAGTGCAAATCCGATTGCCATAATTGTCACACCCAGCGTCATCGCATCCGCGGTATAAGATGTTGTTTGCTGTATCGTCATCGGAAATAGGCAGACAAAAGCCAAAAAAGTTTTGTATCTAGGGATCGTCTTTATTGCAAAATAAGCCATCGCGGCAAATGTAAGCATGCAAAAGAGACGCCCTAGGATCATTACGAAAATAATTGGAAGATGGAATAATCTACCGACCAATATTCCAGCTGCATGCGGGGCGTATGATATCGGATTATATCCAGAGGCGGATGGATAATGTATTTGTTCTATGTATGTTTCATCCCCAATTTGTAACCCTAGGTTCTCTATTTCGTAGGCATATTTTTCTTCTTGTTCTATAAAGTGTCGTATCTCAGTTGGCAATGTTGCACCGGTTATGCCATCGTCTGCAGGCTGAGCAACCAATACCCCAGTGCTTACTTCGTATGCCCGCGTTAAGTGCGCATAAGAATCAGGTGCTTGCTGGCTAGGCAAAAATATCACAAACAAAAGTCCAATTGGGATATAAAGAACCAAGAATAGTTTCTCAATAGGCAACTTCTTTTTCTTTAATTTCAAGAAGAAAAAAACCAATAACACCTCAGTCACCACCTCCACAATCAGTACAATTACTAATGATACTGTACTCGAGACGCCATAACGGGACCAAAGGTGTGCAGTCAAAAGCATATTAATAACTATAAAAATCAAAGCAAAACACATTGGTTTGGTTGCGTGTTTCTGTATCCAATTAAAAAAAATCTTTTTTTTCTTAATCATAATAATCCTATTCTATCACAGGGTAAAAAGATATGATATGGTATAATAATAATAGTGAAACAAGATTCATTTTCGAAAAAATACATCAAGTCACACCTCGGCACGGTTTACTCTGTTGCTAGAAGTATCCGCAATGCCGTAAAAGACGAGAAAGACAAGAAAGCTTCAGCAAAAAAAGATTGTGCTACTCATTCTTCTTCTGCAGACGAAGGAGACTCGCTCAAAATGATTTTTGTCACCCCATCCAAAAATCGTCTCAACCTCATCCTTACCAGTCTAGACGAAGACGCCTTGAAGCGGAATAGGGACATTTTGCTAATTGCTACGGAAAAAGCTAACCTAAATAGTTATGAGCTTCGCATTATTACTAGAAACAATCTCGCAAATCCAAAGCTTTATCGCGACCTACTAAATGCTTACAATGTTAATTCTCCAAAAAAAGTTAGCTTCTATACCGACTGGCACGAACGTGTCTCCGCACCAATCTATGCACTAGAAGTTACAGACGGTGATGTATTTTTTACCGCCAAAGATCTTAACAGGTTAAAAGAGTGGGGAAAATGATGAATACTACTCCTTGGAATATTCCTTTAGAAACCAGAAAAAAAGACGTCTTAGACAGTCTAAAAACCGGAAAAAAAGTCGCTTTGATGTTATATCCGAAGACTGATCAAGCCTCCTCCTTCCGCTATCGCAGCTACAACATTTATCAAGCAACAAAAGAAAGCAAAAAATGGCAACTTGTCTATTTCTTCATGGAGGAAATAGATGCTGTCAAAGAACTCATACCAAAATGTCACTTGCTAGTTTTTGGCAGAATAGACAAATGGTCTAGGGAGCTAGATGAGCTGAAGCTGCTTGCAAACGCAAACAACCTCAAAGTTGCTTTTGATCTAGATGACTGTGTTTGCGGTCAAAAAAATATCAAGACCATGTTTAATGTTGTTTCTCCAGACATTATAGATCAAGAATACTGGGTTAACACAAGTGCACAATTTGAGCTAGTTTCATTACTCGCTGACGGCTTCATCGTGACGAACGACTATCTTGGAAAAGTCCTTTCGGATTCGCATGATAATAAACCATATCATGTCATTCCAAATTCACTTAATAAGGAACAGATATCATACTCGGATAGCCTACTCGACAAAAAACTAAATAATAAAACTGACCAGTTTGCTATCGGCTATTTTAGCGGTTCACATACGCACGCTACGGACTTTGAAGTGGCCTATCTAGAGCTAGTTGAATTATTGAAATCTCATAAAAACTTTAAATTAAAAATTGTTGGCATGCTGACTCTGCCGAAATCTGCTGATATATTTATCAAGAATGGCCAAATTGAATACACTAAGATTGTTGACTTTCTTACTCTCCAAAGACTCGTATCAAACGTTGATGTCAACATTGCCCCCCTCGCCAATAATGTCTTTACAAACTGCAAATCCGAACTGAAGTTCTTCGAGGCCGCACTCGTCAAAACCCCAACTATCGCCTCGCCGACATACGCTTTTTCGCATTCCATCAAGCACGGCAAAACTGGTCTATTGTGCCAGCCAGGAGAATGGACCGACGCAATTCTGAAGATTTACAATGAACCAGAATTCGCTAAAAATCTCGCCGAGAACGCCTACGCGTACACCAAAGAACACTATTATCCAGAAGCGGTCTTAAAACAAATCGAGGAAGCCTATGACTCTTTCATCCAAAAATAAAACCGTTTCCGTCATTCTCCCAAATTATAACTATGCCAAATATATTTCTAGTCGTGTTGATCAAGTCCTAAATCAAACCTATCCGGTTTCTGAAATTATTATTTTGGATGATGCCTCTACGGACGATAGCGTTGACGAGATTAAGGACGCACTCGTCAAAATTAGAGATTCTCATCCAGAAATTAAAATCAAAGTTCTCGTGAACAAAGTTAACTCTGGTAATGTCTTTTCTCAGTGGCAAAAGGGAATTAGGCTCGCCACTTCTGACCTTATCTGGATCGCCGAGCTTGACGATGTCGCAAAACCAAATTTTCTAAAATCCGCAGTTGAAGCCTTCATAGAAAAATCTGTCGTCCTGTCCTGCGTCGGCTCCAAATTCATTGACGAAAAAGGCCGCCCAGTTTTGAAAGACAGTCTCAGAAAAATTAAAGACGCCTTTCGCAAAAATATTTTAGTTTATAATACTGTTCCAAATGTCTCCGCCGTAGTTTTCAAAAATCAACCAAAACTAGACGAATTTCTGGAAGAAGCAAAAAAGTATCACCTTTCCGGTGACTGGTTTTTTTATATTAAAATTTCCGAGACCGGCAGAATTTCTTACATTAAAAAGACCCTCAACTTGCATCGCCTGCACAGTGGTAGCGTCACTAAAACTACCGATCTAGGTGAGCGTTTTTCTGAGATGCGAAAAATCCACTCCTATGTTTTATCTCATCATAAACTCGCCGATAATGAGACTAAGAAATCAATCGAAAGAATTGAGCAAAAGCTTGAGCGAAATTGGGGTGTCTAACCTATAATTTCTACCCCGAATATGTTAAAATAATAAGTAACACTTATAGGAGTTTTTCATGAAAGGAATTATTCTGGCGGGCGGCTCAGGAACAAGGCTATACCCGCTAACTTTGGCTACTTCCAAACAGATGTTGCCAGTCTACGACAAACCGATGATTTATTATCCACTCGCGACTTTGATGCTTGCCGGTATTCGTGATATTCTTATCATCTCCACGCCAGCAGATTTACCTAATTTCGAGCGTCTCCTTGGTGATGGTTCAAAAATGGGCATCAAACTTTCTTACAAGGTCCAGCCTTCTCCGGACGGCCTCGCCCAAGCTTTCACTCTCGGTGAGGAATTTATAAACGGTGAGCCTTGTGCCATGATTCTCGGTGACAACATCTTCTATGGCCACGGTTTCGTTGGCTCACTCCGCGAGTCGGTCAAAAATGCCGAAGCCGGTCGCGCCACTGTCTTTGGTTATTACGTTAACGACCCAGAGCGCTTTGGTGTAGTCGAGTTCGATGATAACTGGCATGCTCTTTCCATTGAAGAAAAGCCAGAGCATCCAAAAAGTAATTATGCTGTCACTGGCCTTTACTTCTATCCAGCTGGCGTTTCCGAGAAGGCTAAGACTATTGTTCCATCTGCTCGTGGCGAGCTAGAAATTACCTCCTTGAATGAAATCTACCTTAACGAAAATAATCTTGATGTCCAAGTTCTTGGTCGTGGCTTTGCCTGGCTCGATACAGGTACTATGGACTCTCTTGCTGATGCGTCCGACTTCGTCCGCGTCATCCAAAAACGCCAAGGCGTAGAAATCTCCGCCCCAGAAGAAATCGCTTATAAAAACGGCTGGATCACAAAAGACGAACTTCTCGAATCTGCTGCTAAATATGGCAAATCCACTTATGGCCAGAATCTCAAGATTGTCGCCGAAAGGAGAATCAAGGACTAATGAGCAATTTTACATTTGAAGAAACTAGTATCAAAGACGTCTATATCATTACTCCAAAATCCTTTGGTGACGAGCGCGGCTATTTCATGGAGACCTATTCTGCCAAAGATTTTAAGGAAGCCGGTCTTGACTATGATTTTGTTCAGGATAATCAGTCTAGCTCAAGAAAAGGCGTCTTGCGTGGTCTCCACTTCCAGAAAAACTACCCCCAGGCAAAACTTGTCCGTGTTTTGAAGGGCGAAGTTTTTGACGTTGCCGTCGACCTTCGCGAGGGAAGCGAAACTTACGGCAAATGGGTTGGCGCAAGGCTTTCCGAAGAGAATAAAAAACAACTCATGATTCCACGCGGATTTGCGCACGGCTTCCTCGTTCTTTCTGACCATGCCGAGTTCGCCTACAAATGCGATGACTTCTATCACCCAGAAGACGAAGGTGGCATTATGTATAATGATGCCGATGTTAACATTGAGTGGCCAGCTATCGATGCTGATTATGTTTTGAGCGACAAAGATCAAAAACATCCTAGTTTGAAGGATGCCAACATAAAATTTAAAAGGAGCAAATAATGGACAAGAAAACAATTGTAGTAACTGGCGGAGCCGGCTTTATTGGCTCAAACTTCGTCTACTATATGCTAAATAAATATCCAAATTATCGCATCATTTGCGTTGATTGTCTGACTTATGCTGGCAATCTCAACACCTTGAAAAAGGCGCTAGAAAATCCAAATTTCCGTTTTGCAAAAATTAATATCTGTGATAAGCCTGCTATCAAGAAGCTTTTTGAAGAAGAGCATCCCGACATCGTGGTGAACTTCGCTGCAGAGAGCCACGTTGATCGCTCCATTACCGGTCCAGAAATCTTTGTGAAAACCAACGTTGAAGGCACGCAGACCTTAATGGAAGTTTGTCGTGAACTTAATATCCCACGCTATCACCAAGTTTCTACTGATGAAGTATATGGAGACCTACCGCTCGATAAGCCTGACCTATTCTTCACCGAGAAGACGCCGCTTCATGCCAGCAGTCCATATAGTGCCTCTAAAGCTGGTGCTGATATGCTCGTCATGGCTTACTGCCGTACTTTCAACTTCCCGGCCACCATTTCTCGCTGTTCTAATAACTACGGCCCATTTCATTTTCCAGAAAAACTCATTCCGCTCACAATTATTAACGCTTTGAACGACAAGCCTCTACCAGTTTATGGTGACGGCAAAAATGTGCGTGATTGGCTTTATGTTGAGGACCACTGCCGCGCCATTGATTTGATTATTCACAACGGCAAAATCGGTCAAGTCTATAACGTTGGCGGACATAACGAAAAGTCTAACATTGATATCGTCAAACTCATCTGCAAAGAACTTGGAAAACCAGAGTCGCTAATCACTTTCGTAGAGGATCGTAAAGGTCACGACCGTCGCTATGCTATTGATCCAACTTTCATTCATGATGAGCTAGGCTGGCTTCCAGAAACCAAGTTTGAAGATGGCATCAAAAAGACCATCCAGTGGTATCTAGACAATCGCGAGTGGTGGGAGAATATCCTTTCTGGCGAATACCAAAAGGCGGAGCTTTAAGATGAAAGTACTAGTAACTGGAACAAGTGGCCAGCTCGGACACGACATTATGCTCGAGCTCAAGAAACGCGGCATTGATTGCCTTGGGACCGACAGAAAAGGCGGCGAGAATCCAGACTTTAAAACAGCTGTTCTTGATATCACTGACAAAGAAGCTGTAGATAAACTTCTTCACGAATACCAGCCAGACGCTGTAATCCACTGCGCTGCCTGGACCAATGTAGACGCTGCCGAATCTCCAGAAAATATAGCTGCTGTTCGCGCCGTCAATGTCGATGGTACAGAGAACCTCGCCAAAGCTTGTAAAGATATCGACGCAAAGATGATCTATATTTCTACCGACTATGTTTTTGATGGACAGGGCACCAAACCTTGGCAGCCGGATGATAAAAATTACGCCCCGCTCAACGTCTACGGACAGTCCAAACTTGATGGAGAAAAAGCTGTAGCAAATAACCTAGATAAATATTTTATCGTCCGCATCGCCTGGGTCTTTGGCAAAAATGGTAAGAACTTTGTCAAAACTATGCTTGGCGTTGGTAAAACTCACCCAGAGGTCCGCGTTGTTGACGATCAAGTTGGCACTCCGACTTATACCCCAGACCTCTCAAGGCTGCTAGTCGATATGATTCTGACCGATAAATATGGCTACTATCATGCCACGAACGAAGGCGGCTATATTAGCTGGGCTGATTTCACTAAAGAGATCTTTAAACAAGCCGGTATCGATTCAAAAGTCATTCCTGTTACTACCGCTGAGTATGGTGCTTCCGTGGCTGCGCGCCCATTCAACTCTCGTCTTGACAAGTCAAAATTAGTCGAGAATGGCTTTGAACCGCTTCCAGCCTGGCAAGATGCTCTCTCTCGCTACCTCAAAGTTTTAGACGAGGAAGCCTAAAATGGACAAACAGACACGCGTCTCGGTGCTTGTCTATGTTCACAATTCCGAAAAAAGTCTTATAGATTGTTTACAAAGTTTAAGCAATCAAATTTTAGACGATATGGAAATCATCTGTATCAACGATGGTTCCGATGATGGCTCTGGCGATATTCTGTCGGATCTTTCCAAAAAAGAGCCTCGCATGCGCGTGGTCAGTCTAAATAAACTAGCCGGTTACGGCCGCGTAATAAATTATGCTATCAGAATGGCCAAAGGGGAATATATCGGTATTATCAAAGCTACCGACACGGCAAACCCAGAAATGTTCATCGAACTTTTCGCCCTCGCAAAAAAACATGATGCTGATGTGGTGAAAGGGAATTACTGGATTGTCGAAAAGGAGAAAGAGAATCTAAAAGATGCCGTCTTGCCAGAGGAGGCAGGTTTTATCATCAATCCAACGGAAGATACGCGCATCTTTTATCAGGCCCCAGCGATTTGGTCAGGAATATATAAAAAGCAATTTCTTGAAGAGCAAAAAATCTCCTTTCTAGAAACGGCTGCCTCGACCTGCCAAGACATTAGTTTTAACACTAAAGTTCTAGCCTCAGACGGCAAAATAGTTTTGACCGACAAAGCTTATCTTCGTCACATTCAAACTAAAATTGCCATTGACGATAAAGAGCTATTCTACATCAACGACGAATTTGCTGAAGCGGAAGCATTTCTCAGGGCGCATGATAAATGGAGCACTTTTGGTTATATTTTCGAGGCGGTCAAGTTCGCCTCCTACCATTGGTACATGTTAAATTTAAAAACTAACCAACTCGAAAAGTTCGCGTTGCGTATGCGTGCCGAGTTCCATGATGCTGATAATAAAAACATGTTAAGAAAGCCTTACTTTCCTAAAAATCACTGGCGGATGCTTCGCGTCTTGCTAGATACTTCCGTTTCAGCTTTTCTACTAATCTTCAAAAGCTATCGTAAAAAGAAAATCTAATCCCAAAGCTTCATGTAAGCCTTAGTAACTTTAGCCGGCTTACCTTCGCAAGTGATTTTTCCATTTTCAATCAAAATCGCTCTGTCGCAGAATTTCTCCACGTTGCCCATATCATGCGTCACAAGGATTACCGTCTGATTGCCATGCAGGCTCTTGAAATAATCATTGCACTTCTCCTGAAATGCCGCATCACCTACGGCTAATACTTCGTCCAAGATTAAAATGTCACCACGAGCCCTAATTGCAATTGAGAATGCTAAACGCACCTGCATACCAGAAGAATAATTTTTTAATTTCTGATCCATAAACTGTTCTAGCTCAGCAAACTTCACGATGTCATCAAACATCTCATCCATTTCCTTATTGGAAAAGCCAAGTAGTGCGCCGTTTAGATAAACGTTTTCGCGTCCAGTTAGCTCTGGATTAAATCCTACGCCAAGCTCAATAAATGGTACTAAAGTTCCGTTCACGTTAACGCTTCCACTATCCGGCACATAGATTTCCGAAAGAACTTTTAGTAGTGTCGATTTACCACTACCGTTTCTTCCGACAATACCCAAGAACTCCCCACGTTTAACATCAAACGAAATACCGCGTAAGACTTCTTGTTTTGTGAATCCCTTGATTCCTTTTAGACGGTTAAAAATAGCCTGCTTCAGTCCCCATGCTCGTTCCGTTGGAAGCTTAAAGCTTTTGTAAAGGTCGCGGACTTCGATTGCATTTTCGTTTGCCAGCGCTTCTTCGTGCGCCTTTTCGCGCATCCGCTTTAAATACTTTTCACTCCACTTCATTTAGACTTCCTCCGCAAAATATTTTGATTTCTTTCGGAAATATAGCACCCCCAAAATAAATACAACTATCACGATAAAAATCGACACCAAACCCCATGCCAGACCAGACAACGCCCACTCTGTCGCTGCCTCATGCGTAATTAAGCTCCAGCGTACATCCTGGATAATTTGCGCAACTGGATTTAACATGATAATCTTTGCGGCCAATATAGATGTATTCATCACCATTGATAATGGATAGATAATTGGCACTGCATAAAACATCGCCTGCATTAAAACTTCCCAGATGGAACCAACATCACGGAATTTAATATTCATAGCTCCTAGCAGTAGGGAAATACCAAGCGCGAGTAAATATAACTCCACAAGCAGCGGCAAAACAAGCAGCCAGCTTAGGCTTGGCACTACGCCGTTAAGCAGCGCAAACACTATCACCACACAAATATTAATTAATACGTTGATTACCGCCGTACTCGTCGCACTGACCACAACAATGTATTTTGGGAAGCTCAGTTTCCGAATCAAATCTCCTCTTTGTTCAATCGAATGAATCCCTTGCTGTGCGCACTCGTTAAAGAAGTTCCATAGTACCGTCCCTACAAGCAGATATACTGGATAATGCGGAATCTCGTCACCAAACCTCAAGACTTTTGCAAAAACTACGTATAAAATCGCAAACATCAGAAGTGGCTTAATCACCGCCCAAAGATAGCCTAGCACTGAGCCTTGATAACGGAGCTTAAAATCAGTCTTAATAAGCTCAGCCAGCAGCACGCGATTTTTCTTACCGAATAAGGATTTTCCCATAGAACTATTATATCATATTGTATAATAATATATATGGAAACACCCCTTATTACTATTATTGTGCCAGTCTATAATGTCATTAAATTCTTGCCAGCCTGTCTCGACTCCCTGAGGAAGCAAACCTATCCGAAGTGTGAGTTTCTGCTGATTGATGATGGCTCAACCGACGGTAGTGGCGTATCCTGCGAAGAATTTACAAAGACTGAGCCACGTGCCCGCGTGATTCATCAGCAGAACATGGGCCTTTCCGAGGCTCGCAACACTGGGATTCGCGAAGCAAAAGGCGACTACATTACTTTTCTGGATTCTGACGATACGATTGCGCCTGACTGCATTTCTTATCTTTTCTTTCTCGCCCGAAAGTATCAGGCCACTATGGCTATTTGTGGCATCAAGGAGACGACACTTAAAAACAAAGAGATTCTTTACGCGGCTGAGTATCCAGAAAAAGCCATGAGCACAGAAGAGACACTTGGCCGGATGCTCCGCGAAGAGGGCTTTACTGTTACTGCCTATGCTAAACTTTACCATAAGAATTTATGGCAGGGAATCACTTTTCCTGCTGGCGCTCTGCATGAAGATCTTGGTACGACCTACAAAGTCGTAGAAAGATGTCCACGCATTGCTTTCGGTCCAGAAGCAAAATACAATTACGTTAAGAGAGCTTCTTCTATTTCCAGCAGTGATTTTTCCGAGAAAAAATATGACATCATTAGACTTACTGACGAAATGTGCGACGACATTGAAGCCAAATTCCCGTACTTAATCAATACGGTTAGACTCCGTCGTATGCACGCACGCTTTTCCGTCCTTCGTCAAATCGTTCTCGTCAAGAATCCGGACCCTAGCGTCGTAGCTATGGAACAGGAAATTATCAAATATCTTTTGGAGAATAAGAAATTCGTCACCAAAAATCCTCACGCCACTAAGCGCGATAAGCTCGCGATGAACTCACTGGTCGCTAACAAAAATCTCTTCAAAATCGCCTGGCAAATCTACTCAAAAATTCGCCCGTAAAAATCTCAGTGTATCTTCCATCACATCGGAAATCGAAAGCTCTGCCTTCCAGCCAAGTTCCGTCTCCGCCTTTTTTGGGTTGCAATATAAGCATGGCAAATCCCCAGCGCGTCTTTCAGCGATTGCGTATGGCAATTTTTCGCCACTTGCATTTTCAAAAGCTGTAATCATTTCAAGCACACTCGTGCCCTTACCGGTCCCAAGGTTGTAAATCTCTACGCCAGGATGCATTTTGCTGAGTGCAGCTAAATGTCCCTTTGCTAAATCGACCACGTGTATATAATCGCGGATACAAGTCCCATTTGGAGTCGGGTAGTCATTTCCGTAGACAGAAAGTTCAGGATATTCGCCGCTTGCAACCTTCATGATGATTGGCATAAGGTTGTTTGGTCGGCCATTTGGGTCCTCGCCTAGTTTCCCGGACTTATGTGCGCCTACCGGATTAAAATATCTTAGGATTGTCGCAGAAAAATCTTTATCCGCCACACAAACATCCTTCAGAATTTCCTCGATCATATATTTGGTTCGACCATAAGGATTCGTAATACCTTGTCCAGTTGGCAAATTTTCCGATAAATTATCCGTCCCAGGCTCACCATAAACCGTTGCCGAAGAAGAAAAAATGATGTTTTTAACGTTGTGTTTTTGCATCGCTGCCAGTAGATTCAAAGTCCCAGTAATGTTTGTGTGATAATAGCGGATTGGCTGTTCTACGCTTTCGCCGACCGCCTTTAACCCCGCAAAATGCATCACTGTGTCAAACGCATTTTCGCTAAAAACTCTTTCTAGACCATCAGCATCCAATAGATCTAGCTTATAGAACTTCGGCCGAGTGCCGGTAATTTCTTTGAGTTTATCAAGCACACTTTCTTTTGAGTTGGCCAGGTTATCAATAATTACCACTTCGTGCCCAGCTTCAATTAACTGAACAGTTGTATGGCTACCAATATAACCCGTACCGCCCGTAACTAGAATTTTCATTTTTCTTCCTCTTATTTGCTTCTAATTATACTATAAAAATGTTATAATATTGTCATGAAAAAAGATCCAGGGCTAATCTTCCGCGCTATCCTCGTTTTCTCTGATGCGTTTGCGGTTGTTATTGCTTTTCTAGTAGCCTATCTTGCTCGCATCTACATTGACAATCGCCCTTACTTCTTCGAAGCCGAGCCGGGCGCTTTTGTCTCGACGGTTGTACTCTTAGTGCCAGTCTGGGTTCTTCTCCATGCTATGCTCGGTCTATACAATAAGTCTATCATTCTAAGCCACTCTCGTACCGCAGAGCTGTCGCGTCTATTTCTAGCCTCTGTCCTGGGGATGATGGCGCTCATCACCTATGATTTCTTTGCCGGCAAACACTTTTTCCCAACCCGTATGGTCGCCATCTATGCAGCGCTACTATGCTTTATTATGCTTTGTCTTTCTCGCGGTGTTATTCATTATATTCAGGCTCGCTTTGCTCGTAATAATCGTGGCACGCTCCGTGCAATTATTATCGGCAACAATATTAATACGGAGCGACTAATTGACCACATTGCTGATTTTCCGGAAGACGGATATACGCTTGCTGGTATCGTCGCTAATAAAACCTTCGTTCCAGACGATTTTCAAAAACTTCGCTATACTTCGCTCAAAGACGCTCTCGCCAACGTAAAAGCGGATGTTGTTTTCCAGACCGAAGAACAGGGAAGCGAATACGTCTATGGGCAGTGTGTCAAGAATCATATATTATATTATTTTGTGCCTACAGAGTCTTCGTTATCTTCACACATCGGTAAGCTCGAGCTCATTGGTGACACTCCCGCAATATCCGTCAGAGTCACTCCACTAGTCGGCGGAGCACGGATTATTAAGCGCACGATGGATATCGTTATTGGTGGAATCATGCTTATTCTTGCAGCCATTCCGATGGCAATCATCTGGCTCGTAGTTAAAATATCCGACCCAAAACACTCGGCATTCTATTCGGAGAATCGCCTCTCTCGCTACAATCAAAAAGTACGTATCTATAAATTCCGCTCCATGAAACCAGAGTTTTCTGGTATGTCCCCAGAAGAAGCATTCAAAAAAATGGGCAAGCCAGAGCTAATCGAAAAATATCGTTCTGGTGGAGATTTCATTCCAAACGACCCTAGAATTACACGTGTCGGCCGCTTCTTAAGAGCATCATCGCTTGACGAACTGCCACAGCTCATTAATGTTGTCCGCGGTGACATCGCTCTCGTTGGACCAAGAGCTCTTGTCCCAGGAGAACTACGCAACTACGGCGATCGTTCACTCCTCCTTTCGGTTAAATCCGGCCTGACTGGGCTCGCTCAAGTCTCGGGACGGCGCGATATCTCTTTTGAAGAACGTCGGGCTTTGGACCTCTACTATGTCCAAAACTGGTCTGTCTGGTTAGACATTACGATTCTTTTTAGGACTATTGGCGCCGTGATTCTTAGAAAAGGCGCTAAATAATGAAGGTCGCGCTCGTCTGTGATTGGCTTACCACGGTTGGTGGTGCTGAATCGGTTCTACTTGCTCTGCACGAAATGTATCCATCCGCGCCGATCTATACCTCACAATATAACAAAAAGGGAATCGATTGGTTTGAGGACGCCGATGTACGCACCGGCTGGCTCCAATACTTCCCAACCAAACTACGTCGCCTTCTTGGCCCACTTCGCCAAAGCTACTTTTCTCGCCTTGACCTTTCAGATTATGATTTAGTAATTTCTGTCACGGGCGCAGAGGCTAAAGCTGTCCGAACGACTCCAAAAACAGGGAAAACCCGAACAAGACAAGCAAAAACCGAACAAGCCGAACATAGCTGTGTCCACCTCTGCTATTGCCACGTCCCGACTCAGTATTATTGGGGTAAGTATGACGAGTACCTCGAGAATCCAGGTTTTGGAGTATTTAACCCACTTGCGCGACTCGCCCTAAAACTCTTTGTTAAACCTCTACGCAAGAAGGATTTTCAGTCCGCACAGCAACCAGATCAATTCATCACCATCTCAAAATACGCCGCTGACCAGATAAAAAAATATTACAAGAGGGAATCAGTGATTATTTACCCGCCGCTAGACCTCAAAATGTTTTCCACAGGCTTATCCACAAGTAGGGAAATAAAATCTAAAAAAAGTCAAACGAAGAAAGTCCTAAACTATATCACAACTTCCAGACAAGTCAACTGGAAACGTTTGGATATTTGTGTTGAAGCTTGTCTTAAAACAGGGGCGAATCTGCTTGTGATTGGCAGTGGTCCAGAACACAATAATTTAGTGAAAATTGCAAATAAAGCAAGCAATATCACTTTCCTAGACGCTATGCCGCAAGATGAATTGAAGAAATATCTTGTTCAGGCCGATGCCTACCTTTTCCCAAGCTGTGAACCGTTTGGTCTCGCTCCGATTGAGGCTATGGCTTGTGGTGTGCCAGTCATTGCTTATGGCGAGGGCGGAGCTCTAGACTATATTAAGCCAAAGGTCAACGGATTATTCTTCGATCGCCAATCTTCCAGTTCTCTCATAAAAGCCATGGAAAAATTTAACCCATCAGACTATTCCAAAAACGTTGTAAAAAATACAACACTTGAATTTGATAAAGCCAATTTTAAAGCTAAAATAAGGGAACTCGTTCGTGAAAAAGTTCGCTAGTACCCTTTCTAAATATTTATTAATTCTCTTTCCGCCACTTTTCTTTTTTTCCTATTTTCCGATTATCACGCTAGGCACCAATACTTACATGAATTTTGAGCTTTCCCTACCAGAAATCTGGCTCGTCGTATTTTTTATCAGCTCACTATTCAACGTTAAGGTCGTCTATAAATTTTATGGCATAAAAAAAATAGCTCTGGCGAGTTTAGTCCCAATCTATTTCTCGCTTTCAATTCTCTGGTCAGAGAATCGTCCTCGTGCGATTCTAACCGCTGGCCTGTTTTGGCTCTTGGCGTTTGCCGCGCTCAACATTATCTATTACTTAAAGAACGATAAATCAAAAAGGCTGCGCTCTTCCCTTATAAAATCCCTGCTAATCTCTGCCACGGTAATTTCTGCGTTCTGTTGGCTGCAGTGCATCTTAGACATTGCCGGCGTACCGCGCGACACAACTCTTCTCTGCCGTGGCTGTGTTGCTTCTACTTTTGGCTTCCCGCACCCTAGCGGTTTTGCTATCGAGCCACAGTTCATGGGGAACCTTCTCCTCGCTCCAGTTCTTCTCTGCTTCTATTTACTTTCAAGAGCATCTTCCGCTCCAAAATCTAAAAATCAGACCCTAAGACGTATTTTACTTACACTTTTTCTAACCACAACCCTCTTCCTCACCCTTTCGCGCGGAGCTATTTATGCTTTCATTGTCGCACTCATTGTAATGCTTTTGCTAATTCGCAAAAAGTCTATGCTTATTAAGTCATCTGTCTGCACAGCTGCTTCTCTTGTTCTTGCCCTTACTGCTTTCGGTGCCTTCAGTGCACTTGGCCCGACCTCGGACAACTTTGTTTCCGGTGTCACCAAAGCCGTTCATCAGCTCACGCTTGGCAAAATCGACCTTCGCCCAGACGAAGTCAAAAACTCCACGTTCGACACTAATGCCTCAATTATCAAAGATTCAGAAACTACCCAAGAATCAGTTGACCCTCAACCAAATACCCAACCCGCCGATCAGCAGACCGACCCTGCGCATTTCTCCGGCTACGTTGAAGAATCGACCAATGTCCGGCTAAGCCTCAATTCCCTAGCATTTAGAATCTGGCTTTCTTCCCCACGCTACATTATTATCGGCACCGGCTTAGGCTCTGCTGGTCCAGCCATGAATCGCGCTTTTCCAGCGGAAATTGGTCCAAAAGAAATCGTCCAGAACGAGTATGTGAGCCTTCTTCTAGAAACCGGGCTGTTCGGTATCGTAACCATCCTATTTGTTGTATTTTTTACAACAGTCTACTTAGTTAAGCAAAAGTTCCTGAAAAATAACCCGCTATTTCTTTGCGTCTTGCTCGGCTTTGCGCTCACGCTTCTCTTCTTTTCTGGCCTGCCGAACGCTCTCCACCTTTATCTCTTTCCCCTGCTTCTTTTCAATTTTAACCGTCGTTCCGAAAACAATTTTCTCGTAGCAGATGTAGTTGAGAACCATTGATACGGCGGTAGTTAAAACATATATCCCTGTACTCTGTACAAAATCATAAGCAAACGGCAGATGGATTGCTTCAGAAATCATGAAGGCAAATTGGTATAGCCCAACTGGCAATTCAAAAAATGCTGCCAGCCCCGGCCTGATTAATGCCACCAGTAAAACATTCCAAGCAAAAAACTTCACGATCCCAAGTTTTCCCGGATCCCGCTCTCGCCAAGTTATTTTGCTGTGCATTATAAACGCGACTATCATGGCAACCACGCCGCTTAGTCCCGTGGCCAGAGGCGCCATTTCTGCGTTTCCCCCAAACATTAGCATCATGAGTACTGTATAAATAGTATACTCAATCAAAGTAATAGTTAGCCCCACTCCTATAAATTTTAATACTCGTTTCATTTTATTACCTCCCTTAGCCATTTATCAGCTGGTCCTGCCGTCATTAGCAGAATTAATTTGTTTTTCTCGCGATAATCAGTAATTTTCTTTGCTAGCTCGCCATTCATTTCTGCCGGTTCGCCTATTTCCTCATTGCTAAGACTGGCAATAAAATCCGCCGGCGTTAAAACCTTCAAATCTGGATTTTCTCGCGTAAGGTAAGTTGGCAACCAGTACAGTTTTTGGACCCCAGAAAAGGCATCTTTATATCCATCAAAAACCTCATGCTGCCTTGTATTTTGATGAGGTTCATAAATCACTACTACGCCATCTTTCCCTGTGAGCTCTGCTTCTTCTTTTGCTATTTCTACTGTTGCCGCAATTTCCTCCGGGTGGTGCCCATAGTCAGAATAGACCCCATCGGAAATTCTCTCAAATCTTCTTCCGACTCCCGGAAAATCATTCAAAATATCTATAATCAAATCTTCATTAATTTCTCGCCCGGCATAATCTTTTCCACCCGCGATTATATTCTTCTCGGCTCTTTGCATATCTACTTCTTCCACCATTTCGAAAATCGCTTGCATCGCCAAACTTGCATCATATCGCCTCGCCTTACCAGCGAGCCTAAATTTACGTGAAAAATCTAAAGTGTCTTCGTTTGCGGAAACCGCTGCCCCCTCTAATTCTCTTCCCCGGATCACTTGTTCGCTCTGGCTCTCAAATTTTGCAAAGGCCTGCATATAATCCAGCCTCGTTGGATAAATATCCGGGTGATCGTAGGAAACAGTTGTAATTACTGAAAGCCAAGGGAAGAAGTGAAGGAAATTTCTGTCATATTCATCCGCTTCGTAGATCAAAAACTCCGAACGTTTATCGTATTTCCCCGCCTCCGCAAACGGCAAAGTTGTCCCAACAAGATACGATACTGGTAAGCCTAGATTAAGCGCCACCCACACAATCATTGAGGTTGTCGTAGTCTTGCCATGCGTCCCGGCCACAGCCACCATTTTTAGTCCCATTTTTTCGACGAGATAGGCGATTAATTCGTCGCGCTTAGAAACGCGTAGTCCTAGCTTCTGTGCTAGCTTTAGCTCCGGATGATTCTTTGGCAATGCAGACGTATAGACAAACCAATCTACTTTTCCCTCGTCAAACTTTTTCTGCAAAAATTTCCCATCCTGCTTGCCTGTTTCAAACTCAATTCCTGCCGCCGCTAACTCGCGCGATACCGCCCCCTCCGCTAAATCTGATCCTGACACGCCAAATCCCGCCGAATGCGCCATCAAAGCCAGCGGTCCCAGCCCTGTTCCAGATATTCCAGAAATAAAAATATTCATGGTATAATTATAACAGCTTATGGGTGGCATAAAGAAAAAAGACTTGAAAACAGCCCTACGGAAGCTCTCCAAAATTAAAACCTGGCAGCTTCTAATTATTTTTGTTTTGCTGCTTTTTATCGAGGCTACACTTCTCCGTTTTGACCATATTGAAATGACTAATCTAAAAGCTGATGTAACTGCTGCCGACGAGGCTGGGGATGACAATGCCATTAATGAGGCCCTGACCAAACTCCAGGCTTTTGCTCGCACTCACACCATAGTAAATGTTGTAGAAAAAAACGGGGAATCCTATGTCACTTTTGGCACCGGGCCAGTCTATCTGGAAAAGCAGTACACTAGAAAGGCTACTGAAGCCCTTGCTGCGGCGGAGGCCCAAGCCGGTACTGATGCTAACCCAAATGGCAATGTTTTTGCAAAAGCTATGGACGTCTGCAAACCTCTTGCTATCACCTACGGTTGGGCCTGGAACAGTCAAGGCTATCTCGATTGTATGACCGGAGAAATCGCTAAGTATCCGACCTCTGAACGCATCGAAGATACCTACGTGGCCTCATTGCCATCTACTGCGCTCTTCCGCTATGATTTTGCTTCGCCTATCTGGACTCCTACCTTGTCTGGCTTTGTGGCTATAATCTGTTTGATACTTGCCGCCATTCTTATCATCAGATTTTTCTCATGGGCTTTCCTCCGTTTAGCATTAGTATTTATCAAAAACTAGTAAAAACCCCTTGACATCTTGCGCAAGGGGTCATAAGATAAAAAGTACAACAACTAAGGAGGAATTATGGCCTACCAACATACTAACAGTAAAGGAATTACCTACTACCTACGTCAGTCCGAAGTTACCCTTCGTGGTGGCAAGAAGCAGACAATTTACTTCTTCACCAAGACTGCTGAAGGCGGCAAAGGTACTCCAGTTGATCTTCCTGCAGATCGCGTCGTTAACGAAAACCCAAGAAACGGTTTCTTGACTCTTTCCAAGAAGAAATAAGCTGTTAATACGTTTGTGTTGTAAACTGCGGACTTGTTCCGCAGTTTTTGAGTACCGTATAAAGCTTGTGCTATAATGGGGAAAACATTAAAGGAGAAAACAAAATGTGTACAGGAATTCGTTTTAATGACGCAAACGGCAATATGTTTTTTGGCAGGAACCTTGACTGGTCTGTGGGCTACGGTCAGAAAATTGTTGTTACCCCAAAAGGCTATCATTATCATTCCGCCTTTCTCGGCGAACTTATCCCAAAATATGCTCTAATTGGTATGGGTATTATTGAAGAAAATACTCCGCTTTACTTTGACTGTGGCAACGAAGCCGGCCTCGCCATCGCTGGACTTAATTTCCCAGGCTACGCTCAGTATGAAAAGGACGCTGTAGAAGGAAAGACCAATATTTCCGCTTACGAATTTCCACTTTGGGTTGCTATGAATTTTTCTACCGTTGACGAAGTTGAAGGTGCGCTAAAAAACGTTGCTATCATCGCTAAACCAATTAACGAAAAATATCCAGTTTCTCTTCTCCACTGGATTATCGGCGACAAAACCCGCAGCATCGTAGTTGAATATACCGACAAAGGCATGGAAATTTTCCATAACGACGTCGATGTTCTCACCAACCAGCCAGGTTATGCATGGCATAAAGAAAACCTAAGAAACTACATGAACCTCACTAGCCCACAGCCAGAAAAAGTCACTTGGGGTAAAGCTGAAATGACTGCCTTTGGTTCTGGCTCTCTCATGCGCGGTCTCCCAGGCGATTACTATTCCCCGTCTCGCTTCGTCCGCGTTGCCTATCTTAACACCCACTATCCTGCAAAATCTACCGAAGAAGAAAACGTTTCTCGTCTCTTCCATACTTTGACTGGTGTTGCAATGATTGACGGCGCCGCCGCTATGGCTAGTGGCGATTTCGAGAAAACCGTTTACACTGGTGGCTACTCCGCCGCCACTAAGACTTATTACTGGAATACTTACGAAGACCCAGCCATCAAAAAATCTGCCCTTGCTGATTTCGACGTGAACGGTACTGAACTGATCGAGGCCTAAGATGAATCTTAACTTTTTCGGAACAGACATAGATTTGAAGCGTATCATTAACTCTCTGCTCTATATCTTGTTTGTCTTCGTAGTCTATCTGATTCTTCGACGTATTCTTAAAATTGTCTTCGAGCGTGCTGGCGGCAAAAACGCCAGCGCTACTCACAAGCAGCGCGTCAAAACCATCTCCAAAATGCTTTCTAGTATTTTGCGTTATGTTTTTCTAGTAATAATTTTGCTAGTGATTCTCGCCGTCCTTGGCGTTAACGTAACTTCCCTTCTGGCTGGTCTAGGAATTCTTACCGCCGTGGTAGGCCTTGCCTTTCAGGACATGCTTAAAGATTTTATCGCCGGCATTGCCATCATCGCCGAAAACCAATTTAGTGTTGGCGACACCGTAATTGCCCAAGCCGACGGTTTTAAAGGCACCGTTACTGATATCGGTCTTAAAACTACCGAAATCACCAACGATAAAGGCGAAGTCAAAATCATTTCCAACCACAACGTCGACGGTCTAATAAATTGCTCCCGCAACAAAAAATAGTCCCCTGGTGGGGGCGGTTGGGTTCGAACCAACGACCAAGCGGTTATGAGCCGCCTGCTCTAACCCCTGAGCTACGCCCCCAGGAACTAGACTAATTCTAGCATAAAATGTTATAATAAAAAAGCATAAATGGAACGCATAAGGACTAGCTTTCGGAGGCTTAACTATCAAATTAAGCACGGCTTTTCACATGAACGTGTCGTTTTTTTGGTGGCCGTGGCGTTTTGTCTGGCCTGGACCTTCAGCGCGATTTCCGCCATGAGCCGGAACTGGGAGCTAGAGCAACGCCTCGTAGCTAAACGCTATGAACGCGATGTCTTACAATTAGAAATTGATGCACTTGAACTAGAAAACCAGTACTATGCCTCGGAAGAATACCAAGAGCTTGCTGCTCGCGAAAGGCAAAACAAAGTCTATGAGGGGGAGACCACGATTTATCTTCCAGAAAATTCTGACTATGCTAAGCACAAGCATGAAGAAACTATCGTTGAAGAAATCGCCGAAGAACCGAGCAATTATGAACAATGGCTTACCTTTATCTTCGGCTCCTAAATCTAAGCATGAACGAAATAGAATTAAGTATAAACGTGATATAATCTAAGCATGAGCAAAAAGAAAACTCAGAAAAAACCCGATAAAAAATCCGAGAAGCGTACCAGGAAGCGTACTCGTTTCTTTACGACTAATAAGCTCGTTCTCGGAGTTTTAATCATTGTCGTTATCCTTGTGATTGTTGCAGGTTGCATTGGCTATTATTTTAATAACATCAAAATGGATGAGATTTCTATCGACGACGAACAGGTCGCGACTCTTGCCGCCCGTTATTTCCGCGGAACGAGCGCCTGCCTAGATTATAATTTGGGGGTATTTAGCGACGGCACCGTGAATGCCAAAGACCTAAGTTACGATACGAAAGAGGAAATCGTTATAGATTATGCTGTCCGCAAAGGCTATGATAAAATTGGCTTCAATGAGCTCAAAGAAGTTTATAATCTTTTATTTAATGATGGCAGCTCGTTGCAAGAAAAATATTACTATGAATCTACTAGCGGCGCATACGAAAAAATTGGTGATGCCTACGAACTTAATACTTATTCCGCCTGCTCTGCTGCTCGCCCACTAGAAATGATTTGTCAAGTCGTCGATAAAGCCTATAAGTCTGATCGAGAAATCAAAATTATCACCGGGCTTTATAGTGGGACTGCCGACACTCAAAATCTCTACTCTGGCCTGAACTGGGACGACGAACACCTCCTCGGCGTTTTTGGAGAAATTGAAGAGCCTACCGCTGACAATCTCGCCAAATGGGAAATTGTCTATAAATACAATGATAAGCTAAAGACCTACTACCTAGACCACACCAAAAAACTCTAAACAAAACTTGTCCGTATTTTCCGCTTATGCTAAAATATTATTATGGACAAAGAAGGTCAACGCCCCAATACCCCAGTTTTTCAATCTGGCAATATTGGCAGTAAGGCCACACCTGAATATTTTGTGAACGTCAAGGGTGGCAAAAAAGATCAAGAAAAAGTAGAGAAAAAGCGCTCTCGTATCTCTCGTAAGACTCTCACGCTTATTTTTAGCTGCATCGCCGCAGCGATTATTATTGTTTTGACAGTAGCCCTTATTGCAAACCTTGCTAGTCGTCCAAAAGGCTCTCGCACGGATGAAGTAATCCCAGCCAACATGCAAGAAATCGAAAAACGTACCTACAAAGTACTTTATTCTGGAGATGAAAATGGCTACGAAAACGCCATCGTCTATCTAAACGATCTAATCAAAGATTTAGGAGACTTGAACCAGAATCAAGACCTCATCTTTGCCGCTTATGCAGTGCGCGCCCGTATTGCCTATCAGGCCGGCGCAAAAGAAACCGCCATCGCTGAAGCTCTCCGTCTTGCTGATGAAGCAGATACTAATACCGAGAAGCTCTACGCTTATCACGAGCTCTTCTACATGTACAACCAGGAAGGAAATACGGAAAAACGTGACTTCTATGGCGATTTATTAAAAGAGCTTGACGTGGACCTGGAAAAAGATGCAGTAGCTGGTACAGCAGATGAGGAAACGCAGAGTGAAACAAACACTGAAGCGGAGGAAAATAACAATGAATAAATCCACCAAAATTCTTATCGCTTCGCTCGCCCTTTTTGGAACAGTTTTCATATCTAGCATCGCTCAAGTTGAGCCAGTAAATGCTGACAATACTGGTGGTGCGAGCGGCTACGATTCTTCTACTCAGGACGACGAGATGGGCGGCGGTGGTTCAAAATGTCCAAACAATAGTTGTAACAGTGTTGTCTACTCCGGTGCTACTGGTGTAGATTATATTACGGTGCCGGAAGGTGGTACTACTATTCATGTTCCTAGCCTCTGTACAAACGCTAGCTGCTCCGGATTTAGCTATACCCCAACAGAGGATATTAGTACTGGCCAGGCAGCCCCAGGCTCAAAATATTACTACAACGCTATCTACGCCGATAACGACGGCTATGTCTATCTTGATGGTGTTAGGACTTATGTAGCAAAAGGTCAGCTTCTAACTTACATTCCTTTTGGCGGCATTACTCGCTCCGACGGCACGGTAGATCAGATGTGGGCAGCTGCCTATTCTAAGCGTGACTATGGCTCTATGGACTATGGCCAAGTTATAGAGCTTTACAATCAAATGGTTGCAGCAGGCTTGCTTCCAGGTCTTACTCTAGACCAGCTCGCCGCTTTTGGTGGCCTCCAAAATTATCTTAAAACCCTTGATGATACTGAAGTAAAAAAGCTTCTCTGTGAAGTCAACTGTGACAATGAGCCTACCCCTCCACCAGTTCCAAGTTGCCACGTTGGATCACACGCCGGCTGGACCGAGGGTCAGATTCAAGTTAATAACTTTACTAAAGGCACCGGCTGGACTGGGCTTGTCTGGGCTCGTCCAGGCGATACAGTTAGGTTTTCAATGTATTATTGTTGGGGTGTCGGTGCAGTTGGTGGTAGCGCAGATAATAATCCGTCCTCTCCATGGGCGATTTACCCAGGCGGCAATGCTATTGCCTATGGCTCAGCTGTTAATGAAGTATGGTTTAATGTCTCTGCTAGTCCAAATAATAATTATCTCTTTGGATATGATGAGCACGTTATCCGTGATACCGGTACCAGACACGTTCTTCAGGATCCTCACAGTTCATCAATCGGTGGCGCAGCACCAGAACTTGCTAGTATTGATGGCGACAATCTCGCGAGCGATTATAGATTTCTCTATTATTCCCCAAGCGAGCGCGGCGAAGACGCCGATAGCTATAACTGTCCTATCTTTGACTTTGGAGCCTTCACTATTGGTGGTGGCCACGGTTATCAGATTCCAGGTGTGGGCGTCGGCGGTTGTGGCGCAATCTCGCAAAATGGCGGCAATATGAGTGATGCTGGCAGTAGCTTCTCCCAGACTATTACCTATAGTTATGATACCGCTTGGCAGCGTTATCGCCATAATGAAACCGGCTTTTGCAATGGCACCTGTACCTGGCAAGACGCAAATCCGCCGCAGGGCGAGGATGGTCACCCGGAGTATGAAGACAAAGAAATGAACACACTTATTGAATATAACGCAAACGTCCAGAGCGCACCATATCAAACTCTTCAATCAGCCCTTGGTGCCGGCGTCAACGACTGGGGTCTAATTAAAAAATGGTCTGGCGATACAGCCACCCATGGTACGTCCGAACTCGGAGATTGCGACTATAGTGGTTGTAGTGCAAACAACTGGCGCAGCTACCCTTATTGGGGATGTGATTGTGGATGCGATGAGTGTAGAAGCTGTTCTGTCTGCGAAACTGGGTATGGTTCCGATGGTCATTGTACTACATCCGAAAAGTGGCACGCAAACGATTGTGGTAGCTGCGGCTGTGCTAGATGTAATACTGGCCCATGTTGGGGGAGTTACAATAGCAGCAAAGATACTCATGCGCACGATAACCCAGGTAAATCTCACTATAAACCACCAAAAGATTATTCCACTGGCCAGCAGCAACTCGGTACTCGCTCTTCCACCGCTACCGTCAATGTCCCATACTCCTATCGTACTGCTACTACCTCTACCATTCAGGAAGGTGATGTTATCTATCTCGGCGAAACCGTCTCCTCGCTCTTCACTGCATCTATAATCCCTCGCGTAGTTAGTGAGGTTCGCCCAGGCGAAGCCTATGCTACTGTTGTTCCTGGATTCATCCGTGCTGTTGAATTTGTCGTTGATGCAAATAGCAATCTCAGTCCGGCTACCGGTTCTAGTAATGCTGGCGGCAGCGATCCATGCTCCTACTATAGTAGTCTTGGCATGATTTCTGGCTGTAATACTATTTGGGAAGAACATGGCGCTGGTGGCTATCTCAACGAAGAAGGTCGCTATGGCGGCAAGACCTATTCATCTGGTTCTGTCACTCGTGTTGTTCCAGACGTCTACCCAGTCGGCTCCAAGTACTGTGTCGCTGTGGGTATTTCTACTTCTGATTCTCACAGTCAGCCAGATACTCAGGTCGTTTCCGGTATGAGCAATATCTCCGGATGGCGTATTTCTAATATCTCCTGTCGTACCATTGCCAAGAAACCAAATTTCCAAGTCTGGAATGGTAATTTCTATACCAAAGGCAATATTAAGACTTCCACCACCGTCAAGCGTGTCGGCGCCAATCTTGGCGACCCAAGTGATCCAACTGGCTACTTTGGCTCCTGGGAGGAATACATCATTTCCGCCAAAGCCAACGTCGTCGGTATGTCATCCGCTGCTGGCCTCGGCTACTACGGTGGCTACAATAATAGAATGCTCGGTCTCCAAGGTGGTACTTCCCCAGGCAAATCGTTCTGTGAGCTTTCTCGTATGACTATCGCCAACGATGATTGTGCTAGCGAGGCGGGCGGTAAGTATTTTGCCGGCAACTCCATGATTGAAGATTCTGCTGCTACTCTGCTTGAACGCATCCGTTCGCGCTATCTCTCTGCTACACACGGGATTAACCAGCTAGACAACGGCGCCACCTATATTTATCCAGACCAGGCCAACATCAGTACCAGCGAGCTTTATCGTATCAGCCACGGTGCTCTAGCCAACACCCAGCTCTCCGACTCCGTCATCCGTCAGACTAAGAGTGCTATTAATGCACAGAGCGAGCAAACGACCAGAAACTATGCCAGCAATGCTCTTATTATCCATGTTGACGGCACGCTTACCATCGATACAGATATTTGTACTGGTAATGGGACTTGCGGCAGCAATCCAAACCTCGTTCTCACTCAGAGAAACAGCGACTACTACACCAACATCTATAGCCTACCTCAAGTTCTCATTATTGCCGACGGCGGTATCGTTATTAAAGACAACGTTACTCAAATTGATGCCTGGCTTATTACTAACGGCAATATTAATACCTGTAATGGTTTAACTCATAATTCTAATGGCTTTAGTGCAAACGCTTGTGCTAATCAGCTCATCATCAACGGCCCGATTTTTGCAAATTCCCTCACTCTAGTCAGAAATTCTGGCGCCAACGGTGGCGTAGGTAGCGGCAATCCAGCCGGTGGTAATCCTATTACCTTCAACCTCACCGATGATGGTTCCATTCAGCCAGCAGAAATTATCAACCTTCGTCCGGACGTACTCTTCTGGGCCTATTCACAGGCACAGCGTTTCTCTCAGGCCAACGTAACTTATACTCGCGAGCTAGCGCCGAGGTACTAGGAGAGTCGCATGAGACATCAAACAAAAAATGGTTTCACAATCATTGAGGTAGTATTCGTCCTTGCGATTACTTCTGCGATGTTGATTGCCTTCATGGCTACTATCGCCTCCAGAATCAGCCGCGAACGCTACTCCGATACGACTAAAGCCTTCGCTGACTCTCTTCGCATGGTTTATTCCCAAGTGGAAAACGTTCAAAACGGCCGCACCGGCTCCATTTCCGATCAGAACAAATATTGCACGCTCGCCGGCCAAGCCGCCGCACTCACCGACCCGTCCGCCCTCCCAAATTCTGGCAACGCAGACGACGATGGCTATGGCTATGCTGGTCGCTCTGGCTGTGCCATCTATGGCAAGCTCATTTCCTTCGGAGAGGACTCTAACGAAAATGCCGCCTACCGTGTCTATGACGTAATCGGCCGCGCGGTGGAATTTCGGGGTAGTATTACCGGCGACAATGTCATCACTAATCTAAAATCCGTCTACGCCGACGTTATGTCCTATGTTCCAGTTGGCACTCTTGGCAATTACTCACTGGAGCCGGCTGGCTCAGATTATAATTATTATCCGACCTGGGATGCTTGGCTAGAAGATACAAAAGGGAATAGATTCAAAGGAGAAATCCTAATTGTCCGTTCTCCAGTATCTGGCGCCGTTCACACCTATCTGCTAAACAAGGAATTAGACTTTGAAGCTTTCATGTCTAAGTTCCAAAATCGTCCTTCCAATGATCTCTCCACGGTCGTGAACGCAGCCACTTCTGACGGATACGCTATGGCAGATTACTTGAATACTGAAAATGATCCGAGCAAGTCTTTTGCCACTAGCGAAATAGACCTCTGTGTTAACTCCAATGATTTCCTTATCGGCATTAGCCGCAAGAATAGTATTCGTATCAAAGCCGATGGCCACGATTCTTCCGCCATAGAAATTCTAGAAACCGACTCGGAGGAAAACAAATGCAACTAAAATTGACACAGCTAAAACGTGGTGATACGCTAGTAGAAGTCGTATTCGCTATTGCAGTTTTTGCGCTCGTGTCTGTCCTTGCCCTAAACATTATGAGTTCCGGTCTAAGAACCGCCGAGGCAGCCATGGAAGTTGCTCAGACTCGTAGCGAGATAGATGCTCAAGCGGAATCCTTACGCTTTATCCATAACGCCTTTACTCTGGAAAGGGAACTAGTCGTCAGTAAGCAGCAGTATCGCAATCTTTGGCTCAAACTTTCCTCCGACACGACTGCCACCGCAACTCCTGGCATGGCTAATAATCCAGATCAGCTTCCAGACCTCAATGTCAACACCTGCGACGAAATCTACAATGGTGGCGATAAAAGCATTTTCAAATCTAGTCTCGTTGCTTTCATTATGAATACTCGGGAGATTGATCCGCAGGACTTATCTCTCACCGGCAGCCCGATTGACCTAGATAGGATAGTTGTATCAACCAAGAACAACCGTAATCTCTTCACCGCCGCATCTGTCTATCCGCGCGTAATCTATTCCAATAAAGTGGCAAATACGAACTCAGGTAACAATTCCGATGAACAACTATACGAAACAAATACCTATCGCTATGTTGCAGCCGCTGAGGGTATATATATTATTGCTGTAAGGGACAAGACCTTGAATGCTAGCACTATCAACTCTACCCCAGAGTTCTATGATTTCCATATCCGCGCTTGCTGGACCGGTCCAAACCAAAGCGCTCCTACTACCATCGGTACGATTATTCGTCTTTATAACCCAGAAATAGTGGAGAATGCACAATGAAAAAAGGTTTCACTATCATCGAGACAACGCTTTCCATGGCCTTCATTTCCATTTTACTTCTCATGACTACATTTCTGATTATTCAGATGTCCTCCATCTACCAGAAGACCTTGACCGTTAAAGCAGTCAACTCCACTTCTCAAGAAATTATTGAAGATATTACCCGTCATATCCATGCCTCGACCATTGTTAGTGCTAGTGCTAAATGTTCTCTAGTAAATGACACTTCGCGTGAGGCTTGCGAAAAGGATGCTGCCTTCAAATATATTTATCGTCAGTATGAACACGACTTTGGCGACGGCCAGACCGTCCCAACTAACGGTATTTTCTGCAGTGGTCTTTATTCCTACATTTGGAATACCGGCTACGTCTTCAAAAAGGACAAGACGGAAAGCTTCCGTGCTGTTATTAACGGCAATAAAAACTATCGCTTAGTCCGCGCCTTTGATCCGGGCGGAGCGCTTTGTAGTACTAATGTTAACGGTGGCACTTACGAGTATAATTCATCTGTCGTCTCTCCGGAATATAACATTTCCGAACCAGCAGAACTATTAAGCACTGCTGAAGCCGACCTTGCCATTTATGACTTGCGCATTTTCCACCCTGCCCGCCATGCCTATTCTGGCCAGGCCTACTACGCTGGTACCTTTGTCCTTGCTACCCTCCAAGGAGACGTTGATATTCTCTCCAGCGGAGAATACTGTAAAGCCTCAAAGGATGCCAAATTTGACGAATTCACCTATTGCGCATTAAACAAATATAATTTCGCCGCTGAGGCGACAGGAGAAACCGATGAATAGAAAAAATAGATTTACCTCATTTAAAAGTGGCGCCGTCTCTATCTACGCCGTCATCTTCCTTACACTCATGTTTGGCATCATTACTATGAGCTTCGTGCGAATTGTCATTAATGAATCTATTTCTACTGCGAATGCTGACCTCTATAAATCTGCTTACGACTCTGCCTTGGCCGGCATAGAAGACGCTAAAATCGCCGTCTTGAAATACCACGATTGTATCTCGCAGGGCTATACCGCTAATGCTAATGCCGGTGAAGCTTCCTGTCCGCGCATTATTTACGAGATGGAACAGGGCATTGCTACCGAATCTTGCGACGTAGTCGCCCGTGTCCTTGGCCGCGAAAACGGTGGAGAAGATACCCAGTACTCCACTATTATTCAGGAAACTCAGAGTACGACCGACAACGGTAGCTCCTCCTATATGGAACAGGCCTACACTTGTGTGAAAATCACTGAAGAAACTGACGATTACCTCACTACTCTTACCGCCGCCGATAGTACTCGCATCATTCCGCTTCACTCCGCAGATTTAACCGATATCAATGCAATTGAGTTTAGTTGGTATTCCGATGTTAATGCCAGCAGTAATACTACAAATTACATGATTGGCTCTGATAGTAATAGCACAATGCTAAAAGACAATAGTCAGACCTATGCTCCACCGGTAGTCACTTTTGAAATTTTCCAGACCGACTCCGCAAATGGAGTTCCGTATTTCAATGTTGCCGAGCTTAGCGTCAACAACGCTAGAAGCACTGGCACGGATCACGCCATGCTAGTTTTTGAGCCAAAATCTGGCACAGACAAAAACATCGTCTCCGCTGACACCGTTCTTGATCATTCCGACAAGTATAGCAATGACCTCATTATTACTAATTGTAAGCCTGGTGAGCGTTATGCTTGTACTACCACGATTATGCTTCCGCCAACTTACCGTGGCACTCCTCGTGCTGCTGCCACCACCTTCCTCAAAGTTTCCCTGCCTTATAACCGCCCAAGTACGGACATTTCTGTTTCGCTCTGTAAGAATTGGAATAGCACAGATAATAAATGCTCAGAGTACACCAAACTAACTGGCGTCCAAGCTGCTATTGATTCTACTGGCCGCGCTAACGATCTTTATCGCCGGGTTGAGGCTCGCGTAGAACTAGTTGACCTTTACTATCCGTATCCAGAATCTGCCATCTTTCTTGATGGCGCCAATGAGACTAACAAAAGCTACTGGGTAACCAATAACTGTAAGCGTGCCGAGAATGGCTCGGTCTCAAATTGTAGCAATTCCGGCGCCGTCTGGTAGAACTGAGCTTGCTCTAGACGCTTGACAAAAATACAAAACTTTTGTACAATGTACAAGTATCTTAAATATCGCGGGATAGAGCAGCCTGGTAGCTCGTTTGGCTCATAACCAAAAGGTCGTTGGTTCAAATCCAACTCCCGCCACCAAGATTTTAATTGTACGCAATTGAAGTCAAAAATGACGCCATTGTTTCCCCCAATAATGGCGTCATTTTTGTTATTTTGCGGTCAAGAGTTTTCTTGCGGCAATCTTAACGAGATTACTCCACTCGCTACTTGGATGCGGAGTGCTGGCAATTTGGATTAATGGTATATTATGGCGTACAGCCAATGCCAATTCCTGCATTACATTTGCCGCGCATGGTCCAATCATTGCTGCTCCGAGTAATTTGCCCTGACCATCTGCAATCAGCTTCAAAAACCCAATTTTGAAATCATCTGTAATTGCCGCAGACGTTGTTGATAATGGTACCAAAGTTTTATGATATTTTCGCTTTTTTTTCTTTAATTCCGCTTCAGTAGTCCCAACGCACGCAATTTGTGGACTCGTATTTACGATTTCCATAAAGCCTGTATAGTTAATAAAAGTTTTTCCTCTGCCTAGCATATTAATTACGGCAATTTCGGCCGTATATTCCGCGCGTTCCATTGATGAATTTCCGCCCAACACATCTCCAGCTGCCCAAATATTTCTTGCCGTGGTCTGCAAAGTTTTATCTACGATAATACCATTTTTATCGAAGCTTACGCCTGCATTCTTTAATCCCAAATCGGTATTTGCCTTGCTGCCCGTTGCGAGAACTACCGTCTCTACGCGCACTGTCTTTTCTTGGCCGCCGCGCATAAATACTACGCGCTTAGAAACCTTATCCTTTTCTAACGCTACCACACGGGTTTGTGTGAATACCTTAACACCTAATCTCTTCGCAAGATATTGCTCTGTTACTTGTCCGACCTCCTCATCAATATTCGGCAAGAGCCGGTCTGCTGCTTCCACTATCACGACCTTTGCGCCCAGTTCAGCAAAATATTGTGCCGTCTCTATTCCACTCGCTCCCCCACCTACGATTAACACAGCCTTTGGCGGCTTCTCAGTCTCGACTGCGGTTTTTGGCGTTAGATATTCAACTGTATCTAATCCACTAATACCCTCACTTGCAGGAGCGGCTCCAGTAGCCACCAGGAATTTGCTAGCAGAAATTTGTCCCTGGCCCTCAATTGCAACATCATAGTTTCCCACAAAATGCGCTTGACCCTTGATGCATACCACGCCTTTTTCCTCGAGTTCCTTTTTAGTTACAGCAGCTTTAGCCAGGACTTTTTCACGAAAGTGTTGAACGGTAGGGTAGTTATATCTTAAATTTGCCGAAGACAGTCCCATCCGACTAGCTTCCACTGCTTTTGCGTATGTATGCCCAAAATTCTGGAGAGCTTTCTCCGGAAAGTCTCTAGCTACACCGGTACCGCCCCATTTTTCTTGTTCGACAAGGGCTACTTTCCGCCCGGCCTCTGCTAGCTGCGTGGCCGCTACGACTCCTGCCGTCCCAGCCCCAATTACCATATATTCATAATCAAAGCGTTTACTCATGATAGTACCTCTTTAGATAATTTTACCACGATTTTTGTAGACGAAAGCAAGGTCCTTATTATATCTGTTAATTTCTTTTGCAATCTGCATATTAATATCATCTTCTGTCACGCTTTCTCGTTTTTCTGCCCACTTAGCGACTTTTTCTGCGACTTTCTCCGCAAATATCTCTGCCGATCCACTGGCAATTCCGAGTATTTTAGCCTCAAGCGTTATATCTTTTACAATAAGCTTTTTTGAAAAAGTAATTGCTTTTGCTTTTTTCCTTTCCGTTTTTGCTTTTGCCATGTTAAGCTCCCAAAATCTTAAACACTAGTAAAAACGCTGCCAAAACGGCGAAGCCGGTACCGGAAATAATTCGGATAAAATTCTTATTACTGATCCGCCATTTCTGGATATCCACCACAGTCTGCCCCTTCCTGGCTGCGATACGCAGAACTATCAGAGGTAAGACTGATAGAATCGCATATAGTGCTACTGCTAATATTTGTAATGCTTGTGGTAAGCCAAGAATGCTATTTGCCGTAACCACTATTAAAATAAGCGTGAACGGGACCTCCGCAAAACAAGCTAGCATTCCTAAGCCAAATGCTTCTGTATTGCTCTCGGTTAATTTTGCGCGTCGATTAATGTAGCGAGAAATTGATTTCGGCAGCCATAGCTCCGTACTCTTCCCCAAACGATAATAAAAAGCCCAAATACTGACCGCAAGCGCCAGTAATATTCCAACTACAATTGTAAGCATTGCTGGATTCATCTCTCCGTTGCATGTCACAAAAATTCCAAAACAGGCTGCTGCCACGGCCATCGCGGTCAGAAGCCCATTTCCAAGAATATAATTTGTTACTAACTCACGAGTTCTTTTTTTAATATGTTTGCCTAGGCTAGCATGATATAGCAGCAACAAAGTTCCCACACCAAGCTGAAGAGTGGCATGAACTAGCCCTGCGAGAATCACCGTGAACATTTCTGGTTTCATAAAAATATTATATCATGCTTATGCTTGCATTCCAAATTCCTGCATGCTAAACTCAGGGCCATGCGCACATTTAAATCAGCTGCAAAAGCGATACTATTCCTACTTCTAGTATCGGCTTCTATCGTGTCTAGCACTCTTTCCGCGCTAGCCACCACAGGCGTCTCCGTATCTGGCGAGGACGTCGTAGGGCCAATTAACCTAGAGGAGGATTCCGCTGTTTTACCCTCTAGCCCAGACTTTGAAACAGCCACATATTCGCAAGCAATTGCTATCCGAGCAATTAATCCAGGATACATGTTACCGGCAGGTAAAAATTCTGGTGAGCTGATTGAACTTGTCAACCTTACCGACGATGAGCTGGACATCTCTGGTCTCTCTATTGTCTACGTGTCAAAACCAACAACTGCCTCCCCTAGTGGAAAAGAGACGGTACTCTACGCTTTTCCTGATGGCTCAAGCTTCATTGGTGATGTTATCTTGTTGCGCTATGCCATGTCCCCAGAAGCCAATGTTGGAGCTCAAGATCTTACTTATGATGCCGCATCGCTTGCTATGTCGGGCTCGCTCAAGTTAGTTCTATCTAGTCCAGGCGAAGACGAGGATATTGTGCTAGACTCTGTCTGCTGGCTGGGTGGGGAAGATTGCCTTCCGATTTTTTCTACGACCGTCAAATCACGTTCTTATACCACTATTCTCCGCGATGATGAAAGCGGTGAATACACACACGTTTCTGAGTATACTTCACTCTTTAATCCGGAAAAACCGGGCTTGTATATTCCGCCAGAACAAGATGCGTCGTCTGGTGAGGAACATTTAGAAGATAACACGGATGACGCGTCGTCAGCTAGCTCGGGCGACCAGGCGCCATTGTCGCAAACGGCTCTCGTCTGTACAGGTCTTCGCTTTACAGAATTTTTGACTTACTATGTTGACGACCCAAGCGAACAATTTATTGAAATCCACAATTCATCTCACGTGGAAATCCCGCTTGAAAAATGTCGCCTTAGCTACAAGAATAAAACCTATCCGCTAAGCTCTGCACCTCTATCTCTCAAGCCGGATTCCTATTTTGTCTTCTATCCGCCGCTTACTCTCACTAAGGATCCATCATCCATAAATAAATATGAGCTTTTAGATGTAGACGACGAAATCGTTGACTCCTTTTCTCTTCCACACGGACAGAAAAAATCTACTAGCCTAGCTCTCATGGGCGAGAATCCTGACGGCTCCAGCCTCTGGCAGATTACCTATGCCCCCTCTCCCGGTCAGCCGAACGTCTACCAGGAATTTCGTTCTTGCCCAGCCGGCAAAATTATCAATGAATCTACCGGCAACTGCGTCAACGCAGCGACCGTCGAGCCTGTCCTCAAAGATTGTGGCGCAGGGAAGTACAGAAACCCCCTCACCGGCCGCTGTAAAGCCTATGAGAGCGACAGCGAATCTGAGCTCGCTCCGTGCCAAGAGGGCTATGAGAGAAATCCCGAGACCAATCGCTGTCGCAAAATCAAAGAAAACAACGGCGCTGACTATCCACTCGTCCCAATCACAGCTACAAATGACGAAACTAGCTTTGTCGCTATCTGGGCTCTCGTCGGCGTAATCAGCCTTGGCCTAGCATACATCCTTTTCCAATTTCGCCGTGACATCTACTACTTCTTCCGCCACCTGCTAAATAAAATCCACAAGTAAAAAAAGAGCGCCTGTTTAGCGCTCTTTTTTTAGAAAGCTAGCTTTATTTGTCAACAACCTCGCCTTCGACTGCATCGTCGTCCTTGGAGTCAGATTCTTTACCATTCTGGGCGTTAGGGCCACCAGTCTGCTGATATAATTTTGCGCCGATTGGCATGATCTTCTCAGACAGTTCAGAAGCGGCTTTTTCGAGGGCATCCTTGTCGGCGTTCTGATCATTCAGAACTTTCTTGGCTTCCTCGGCTGCCTCTTTAATAGTCTTAACATCATCCTCGGAGATTTTATCCTTAAACTCGCTTGGCATTTTTTCTGCCTGATAAATTGCATTCTCTAGTTTATTACGAGCATCGATACTTTCACGCTTCTTCTTATCTTCTTCAGCATGTTCTTCAGCTTCATGTGCTGCCTTCTCGATGTCTTCCTTACTCATGTTGCCGGAGTTTTGGATCGTAATAGATTGCTCTTTACCAGTGCCTTTATCTTTTGCGGTCACATTCAAGATACCGTTAGCATCCAAGTTGAAGGTAACTTCAATCTGCGGTACTCCGCGTGGTGCAGGTGCAATTCCGTCGAGAATAAAGCGTCCGAGCGACTTGTTATCTGCCGCCATTTCACGTTCGCCTTGCAACACGTGGATTTCTACTTGTGGCTGATTATCAGCGGCAGTAGAGAAGACCTCAGACTTTGAAGTAGGAATTGTAGTGTTGCGCTCAATCAGCGGAGTACGTACACCACCCATCGTTTCGATACCGAGTGTAAGTGGGGTAACATCGAGAAGAAGGACGTCTTTGACATCGCCTTGGAGAACGCCACCTTGAATAGCAGCGCCAACGGCTACGACTTCGTCTGGGTTGACACCTTG
>JAGAVP010000015.1 GCA_017941835.1 Candidatus Saccharimonadota bacterium | reverse complement strand
CTCTCCATTAAAGACCCTTAAATTGGATTCCAGATAATCTCCTTCCTCTTGGAAAGCATATCAGGTGTCCCAGGTCAAAATTTCAAATTTAATACTTAAAAATTGTACTCAAATTGAACTGACGATGATTAATTTTTCAATAAGAAAAATTTAAATTGCACAACTAAATTGTTAAAAACCTTCTTTTAAACAAAGCAAACTTAAATAAGTGCCTCGCAATCGATAGACTAATTAAGAGTTTATCTCACTTTTAAGATAAAGTCAAGACTTTTTTTGAAGATTTTTCACTTTTTTTCGAAAAATTGCCATCTTTACGTCAAAATTCCCACTGCACCAGCGATTACATACGTCACCCAACCAAGTAAAATCCCTAAAAACGCACCTACAATTACCTGCGGAATCGTATGTCCTTCCACAATTTTCTGTGGCTTAGTTTTTGGATTATGATCACTTTCAGCGATTTCATTCAATAACCGCCCATGCTCACCCACCGCATATCTCACATTAACTGCATCATAAATAAAAATAGCTGTCGCACATACCGCCACCGCAAATACTGGCTCTATCCCGTACATTAGCGCTAGAGCCGTATCTAAAGCGACAAAAGAAGCCGTATGTCCAGATGGCATCCCTCCAGACTTAAACATATAATAACGCACATCTGAAAATGACATCTTCCCTTTTTGCTTAATTATTCCCGCCACCAGTTTGATCGTCTGCGCAATCAACCAACCTAAGGAAAACGCTAAAAATAGAAATAAAACCTTCATACTTTCATTATAGCATAAATTACCATAAGCGCCCACCCTAGGAGTTTTGG
Organism: Candidatus Saccharimonadota bacterium; assembly: GCA_017941835.1. Taxonomy (GTDB): domain Bacteria; phylum Patescibacteriota; class Saccharimonadia; order Saccharimonadales; family Saccharimonadaceae; genus Nanosyncoccus. The sequence goes on along the minus strand of JAGAVP010000015.1, from coordinate 31,049 downwards.
CTCTCTTAAAACTCCCTAGAAATTATGATTTTAAGGTACTTAAATCTCAAGTCTCTACTCTTTTCCCTCCTTTCTCTCTTTAGATTTATGCCTGCCAAAGAGCAAGAACCACCATGCCGCCGTCAATACTACCCCAGCACCTAAAACTACCGCTACAGATACTGCGATATTCGGCTTCTTATCTGCCCCTTGACCTAAATCCGGTACTTCCACCTCCATCCTGTCTTGGCTACTACTTTCCGTCTTTGCTATTTCTTTTTCCATTACTGCACCCGTCTGCTTCTCTAACCCTAGCGCGCTCGTATCTTCACTTGATTCCACCGTCATTGTCTCTGTCGATCCTACTATCCCTGTCGTCTCTGACATTATGACCTCATGCCCCTCATTTTTCGCATTCTTCTCAGCGTTACCTTCTGTAGCTATATCGCTGCTCTCAGGAATAATATCCTTTACTCCCGCTAGGACAATCTCTGCCACCGAAGAATCAGGAGAATTAGAGGGCTCAGAAGGCTCAGAGAGTTCCGTTGGCTCCGGCTCAGGCTCAGGTTCAACCGGGTCTGGCTCAACCGGTTCAGGCTCAACAGGCTCAGGTTCAACCGGTTCAGGTTCAACAGGGTCTGGCTCAACAGGTTCAGGTTCAGGCTCAACCGGGTCCGGCTCAACCGGCTCCGGTTCTGGTGGCGTCAAGTCTGGCCATCCGTATGGCGGATCCCACGCCTCTGTTGCCGCCGTCAAAATTGCATCCTCCTCTGCCGGAATCTCCACTCTCCTGCCGTCAGAGGTGTAAGGCTGATATTGTACCTTTCCATTCCCAATTTCCTCCATCCGACACTCTGTTGCCAACCCACTTATAAAAACTGATGAATGAATACATCTCGTATAATCCACTCTCCCCAGATAATAACCGCCCGTCTTTGTAAAACCTATCTGATATATCAGCCTACCGCCAGACCCATTAATCAAATCTATCCCATAATATATCCTCGATCCACTCAGTACGATCGTTTCACCATCTTCCCAAATGCATGTCGCTACATACGCTTCCGCTTGGAATTCCGCCACTCCTACTCTATTAGCCGGACCCATGTAAAAATTACTAATCTTTCTGTCGAGATCGTAAATCTGCTTATCTGTAAAATCGCCGTAGCCAATCCTTACCACCCGTGGCCATGACTCCAATGTCTCATAGCGCGAAGCCGAATCATTATAGGTTAACTCTATTATTGGACCTCCTACTCCTGGTACAATTCTCGTGAATTTCACATCATCAGGCACATTTGGGATAATTTTTACTCTCTCCTCACTCCTGACCGCAAATGCATTCGATGACAAACTGAGAATCCCTCCTGCCGCCATCCCTAAAGCTGTTATTATCGTGCATATTTTCTTACGCATACTGCGCTCCCATTTAGTTATAGTTCCAGACTATCAATTTAGGTATCCAAAATAAAAGCTCTAGCATCATTTTTTGCAAAATTAATGCTAGAGCTTGCTTTTTAGCCTCAAATCGTTCTCTCCCCAGTTGGGAAGACTTTGAATGCCACAATTCTCGCCACCTCACCAGGATTCTCACAGACCCCACCCCTAGAAAATAAGTGTTGTAATATTTACAACACTTATTTTTTTACGACTTCTCAGGAACGACCAGATGCGATGAAGAAGGAGCACTGGAGCGAGCCGTACTCATTGTACGGCGAGCGAAGAGCGCACCTTCTGAAGAAGCAGATGACTACTTCTACGAAGTTGCTGTCTCCTCGTCGTCTTCTGGCAAAACAATCCCAATCGACGCCACCGTATCACCATCGCTCATTTTCATAATGCGCACCCCCTGCGTTGCACGACCAAGCGTTGGAATCTCCTTCATCGCGACCCTAATAGCTTGCCCCTTGGTGGACATCATGATTACTTCTTTCGCCGCTGGATCGAGCGTGTGTACTGCTACAATCGGACCAGTCTTCGCCGTCACAGAAGCTACCTTAATACCTACCCCACCTCTCTTATGGACTGGGAAGTTTTGTACTGCCGTGGCCTTACCGTAACCATTTGCAGAAACTGCGATTAATTTCTGCTTTGGATCAGAGACCACGTCCATGCCTACAATCTCGTCTTTCGGACGGAGCCTCATACCACGTACACCTCTGGCGGAGCGCCCCATTGCGCGCACTTGGTCTTCATTAAACCTCACCGCCTGGCCTGCCGAAGTCGAAATGATAATATCGTTAGAGCCATTCGTTCCCTTCACCCATTTCAGCTCATCACCTTCGTCCAGTTTAATCGTGATCAAACCATTAGTACGGATATTTTCATAATCCTTAATTGCAGTCTTCTTAATCGTTCCTTTCTTTGTCGCCATAAAGAGGAAGCCATCTGGTCCAAGTTCCGTACCCTGCTTAATAATCGACGTTACTTTCTCTTCCGGATGCAAGTTCAACATATTTACCGCTGCAGTTCCCTTTGCCGAAAGCGATGCTTGTGGTACTTCGTAGGCCTTCAAACGGAAAATTCTGCCCTGAGAGGTAAAGAATAGCAAGAAGTCGTGCGAGTTCGCTGTCACAATCTGGGAAATCACGTCCTCCTCTTTTGTTGTCATTCCACGCTTGCCTTTTCCGCCCCTGTTTTGCTTACGGAAATCGTTTTGCGACACGCGCTTCATATAGTTTTGTGCTGTCAGCAAAATCACACTTTCTTCTTCTGGTACTAGTTCCTCCTCTGAGAACTTACCCACTTCGTGATTAATAATCTTCGAACGACGCTCATCTCCGTATTTTTCCTTGAGCGCAATCAGTTCTTCTTTAATCACTCTGAGAATTTCCTTTTCATCTGCCAGAATCGCCTCGAGCTTCTTAATTAGCTCATGCAATTCTTTCAATTCTTCTTCTATCTTATCGCGCTCCAACCCCTGCAATCTGCGCAGCTGCATTGCCAAGATAGCGGCCGCCTGAATCTCTGATAGACCAAACCTTTCCATCAACCTCTTGTCTGCATCATCGTATGATTCACGAATCGTCTTGATTACTTCATCAATGTTATCAAGCGCAATTTTCAAACCCTCTAAGATATGCGCGCGCTCTTTTGCTTTCCTGAGGTCATACTCTGTTCTACGCCTAACCACTACCTGACGATGTTTAATGAACTCCGCCAAAATTTCCTTCAGACCCAGAATCCTCGGCTGAATACCATCGACCAACGCCAACATATTATAGTGGAAAGTCGTCTGCAGACCCGTCATCTTGAACAACTGATTTAAGATTTTCTTCGGGAAAGCATCCTTTTTCAGCTCTACAACTACTCTCACCTTGCCACGTGCCGATTCATTTCTTGCGTCAGCGATGTGATCAAGTTTTTTGTTCAGAGCCAGCTCTCTTACCTTTTCAATGAAGGCTTCCTTGCTCACCCCATAAGGCATCTCTGTAATAACAATGTTATAGCGTCCATTTTTACGCTCCTCAATGTTCGTTACAGCCCTAATCGTTACCGAGCCTTTACCTGTTGCGTATGCCTGTTTCATTGGTGTACCACCGTAGACTTCTGCCCCAGTTGGAAAATCCGGACCCTTAACATACTTCATCAGTTCATCTAGCGTAATCTCTGGATTATCAATCTGAGCCACAGTTGCATCGACTAGCTCGCCAAGATTATGTGGTGGGATATTCGTTGCCATACCCACCGCAATACCCATCTGGCCATTTAAGAGAATGTTTGGCAAAGCCGCCGGTAAAACTACTGGTTCCTGCTCCGTACCATCAAAGTTATCTCTAAAATCAACCGTCTCTTTCTCGATATCAGCTAAAAGCTCCGCCCCCACCTTATCCATTCTTGCCTCTGTATAACGAGAAGCAGCCGGCTCATCACCATCGGCCGAACCAAAGTTACCCTGGCCTTCTACAAGGGTGTATCTCATCTTCCAAGGCTGTGCCAGATTCACCATTGCGTCATAAATCGAAGAGTCGCCGTGCGGATGATATTTACCCATCACTTCACCGACAATACGTGCAGATTTTACTGTTGCGTGTGGCGCTTTCCAGCCATTTTTATTCATCGCAAAGAGAATACGACGGTTCACCGGCTTAAGGCCATCCCTTACATCCGGAAGCGCACGATCAATAATTACGGACATTGAATACTTCAAGAAGTATTCCTCCATCGTCCCCTCAACGCCGCGTTTCTCAATCCCGTCAACCACCTGTCCTTCGACTACTTCTGGCTGCTCATCTAGGACTCCCTCAGTCTGGGCTTCATTTTCTGGAGTTTTATTCTTTAATTCATCTTCTTTCATACTCTATCTCCTTTAAAAGTCCAAATCATCCAGGTCAACCGAAGCTGCACCGGCCTGAATAAAGTTTTTACGAAGGTCAACTTGGTCACCCATCAATTTTGTGAACACAGCATCGGCCTTTTCTGCGTCCCCAATGTGTACCTGTACTAAAATACGATTTTCCGGATCCATCGTAGTTTCCCAGAGCTGTTTTGCATCCATCTCACCAAGACCCTTAAAGCGCTGCTGAGCAGTATAGCCGGCCTGCTTGAATCGTTCTTGCGTCTCGTCAATCTTCGTACCAGCCTTTTTTCTCTCTTCAATTTTTTCTGTCAGCTTCTTCTCCAATGCAACTTCATCGTAAAGATAATCTATCTTGCGAGTACTGCCAGTTCCCTTTATCAAGCCAAACAGAGGTGGCTTTGCTAGATAAACGTGCCCAGTCTCAATCACCTGTGGCATATAACGGAAAAAGAAAGTCATTAAAAGTGTCGCGATATGCAAGCCATCGACATCAGCATCAGTCATAAACACGATCTTGTCATATCTAAGCCCATCGAGATTAAACTGTTCGCCAATTCCTACACCCAAACCCTTAATCAAGGATACTAGCTCCTGATTAGCCAACATCTTATCAAGTCTTGCTCGCTCCGTATTCAAGACTTTACCTCTAAGTGGTAAAATCGCCTGAATTTTAGGGTTTCTACCTTCCTTCGCTGAACCAGCCGCAGAATTACCCTCTACGATAAAGAGCTCACATTCACTTCTATCGCGCGAAGAACAATCCGCCAGCTTAGATGGCAAATTCAAGCCTTCAAAAGCACCCTTCCTGATGACGTTGTCCCTAGCTGCCCGAGCGGCCTTGCGCGCTCTAGCGGCCAAAGTCGCCTTGCCAACAATTTTCTTAGCAATCTGTGGATTTTCCTCAAGGTAATACCCAAAGTACTCATTCATGATCTTATCCACGTATCCACGAGCTTCAGGATTACCAAGCTTATTCTTTGTCTGTCCCTCAAATTCTGGATTCGTTAACTTAATCAGGATTACCGCCGTCAGACCTTCTTTAATATCATCACCAGACAGGTTATCTTCCTTCTCCTTAAGTAGTCCATTTTTTCTAGCGTAATCGTTAATTACCCTGTTAAGCGCCGTCCTAAAGCCCACCACGTGCGTACCACCATCAGGCGTCAAGACGTTGTTCACAAACGGCTTTAAGGTTTCAGAGAAAGAGTCATTATATTGCAGAGCAATCTCTACACCCGCCGTTTCGTCCTGCTTATCGACGTAGAAAATGTCATCAGAGAGAACTTCTTTACCATTGTTCAGTCTCTTGATATAGCTTCTAATTCCCCCTTCAAAATAAAATGTTTCTTTTCTATTGGTGCGTTCATCTAAAGTTGAGATTAAAATACCCTTTGTTAGGTATGCTTGGTGTCTGGCATAATTCAATACCCAATTAAAATCAATTTCTGTGCCACCCTTAAAAATCGCAGCATCTGGATAAAAAGTAATACAAGTACCGCGCTTCTTAGTCTCACCGGTAATCTTAAGATCTGAAGTCGGCTTCCCCGTGTCAAATTCGATATGATGAATCTTCCCATCCCTGTAGACTTCTGCAATCATCTTCGTAGAAAGTGCGTTCACCACTGAAGATCCCACGCCGTGCAAGCCAGATGAGGTTTTATAGCCACCGTCACCGAACTTACCACCGGCATGCAACACCGTCAGAACCGTTTCCAACGTTGAGCGCTTTGTCTTTGGGTGAATGTCTACCGGAATACCGCGCCCGTTATCTTCGACCTTCACCCCACCATCTTTCTGTACCGTAATCTCAATCTTAGTACAGAATCCTGCAATCGCTTCATCAATAGAGTTATCTGCAATCTCTTTGATCAAATGATGCAAACCTTCATAACCCGTTGACCCGATATACATACCAGGGCGCACCCGCACCGCTTCAAGCCCTTCAAGCACCCGAATCTCTGAGCTATCATAATTATCAGCTTTATCAGCCATCCAGATTTACCTCAACTTTAAGTTATATCCCCTCTATTGTACACCTTAAAACAGAGTTTTTCAAGTGTGCTAGTAGCGTCTAATCTGGAAAACTTGTCCTTCTGACGCATTATCGGTATCAGGTAGAGCCATTTCCTCGGCTTTCTTCCCACCTTTTTGTTCTACATCCTCGTCTGGCACTACATTATCAAACACCGGCCCATCGTTTTTGATTGCCACGTCCACCCCAGCTCTCCCCTGTAAGCTTGGTTTTTGCATATTTGCCACAATCTGCTCTGGCGTCCCCTGTTTCTTCGCCATCCAGCTCTCCAAAAACCCTTTTTCTCCCCTAGAAGCTGCTGCACTCACCTCTGAGCCCATTCGCGTATTAATTTCCTGTTCAACCTCCGCCCTAGTTCGTCCATATTTCGTCGCCGAATACATCTTTAATCCATCTAATACCTCCGGATTACCCGTAAAAGCTGGTGGACGCAAGCTCATCGTGAATGGCTTGCTTGGCATATCGTACATCATCACCTGTGCAATAGCGTGGTGATTTGGCTGGTTATGCAAGTCCTCAGCGTTAAAGGTCGGCATGAACGCCTTTTCCATAATCTGTGCATCTGTTATACCTATTCTACCGCAAATAATCGTCCCTACGTTGCCAAGAATCCCTTCCCTAATCTTATCTGTTAGCTGAGTCATAAATTGGTTTGCCACAATCAAATTCAGCCTAAACTTCCTCGCTTCAGATAAAATGCTCTCAAAGCTCTCTGTTGCAAAGTTCTGAAACTCATCTACAAACAGACAGAAATCGTTTCTCTCGCCTTCAGGGGTATCCACCCTAGACATTGCCGCCGTCTGGAATTTCATTACAAAGATCATACCTAGAAGTTTTGAGTTCACCTCTCCCATTTTCCCCTTAGAAAGGTTCACGAGCAAAATCTTCTTATTATCCATAATATCTCTGATATTAAAACCAGAATGTACCTGTCCCAAAATGTTTTTCATCATTGTATTAGAGAGGAATGGCCCCCACTTTGAAGCAAACCATGTTATCACTTCACCCGCATCATTAGACTTTTGTGAAGCCGGAAACTCCTTCGTCCAATAATCATACACGCTCTTATCTGTTACGTACTGTAATTTACTCTTCACAAATTCTGGATCGATAAAACACCTTGGAATATCTATAAAAGTTGCCCCATTTGGATCGCTCATTAGAAGCAATGCTGCATTCCTAAACATATGCTGACCCCTTGGCCCAAAGAACCCCTGATTTCCCGGATCATACAGAGATTGCAGCATATTGATTCCCTCCTGTACGATGAAATCCTTTTGGTCTTCCGTCTCCCACTCAAACATATTCATTCCAATCGGATGCTCAATATCTCCAGGGTCAAAATAGATTACGTCATCAATCCTATCTTGTGGTACCTTTGAAAGAATATCCTCCACCACATCTCCGTGCGGGTCAATAAAGGCAAATCCTCTCCCCGCCATCATATCTTGACAAGCAATATTAGACAGTAAAACGGATTTACCCATGCCAGTAGCACCGATGATATAAGTGTGTCGTCTCCTATCATTATCTGATAAACGAATTTCTTTCTTCACGCCTCTAAACTCGTTGTCACCTAACCAAACCCCATCTGTTGGGATTCTTACCGGACCGTCAACTTGTTTCGTTAGCTGTCTTTCCACCTGTGAATTAGGGATAGAATTCTGACTTGGAAGATGAAAGATTGTCGCGAGCTCTACCGAATTCAGAATATTATGCGACTTTTCTTGTGGGAACATTCTAAATATAAAGTCCTCAGCAGCCTTTCTAGCGTCCTTTTTCATGTCTACCTTAAATCCATTGCTTGTAGCTGAATTAAACTGCGAGAACGCGCTCACAACGCCTCCTACAAGCATTTCTGCACGAGTTTTATCCCCCGCACTAGCTACTATCCTAATCAAAGTCTCAAAGCCCGGATATCTTGTTTTGTTCTCAATTGCAGCAATTTCTGCCTGATCTATGTCAGTTAATGACACCTCTTGCTGTTTTTCATTTTCTCTTACTTCCGGTGGCTCAAATGGTGCTCGAATCAAGTCTCTTGCCATGTCTACCACGGCAATTCCAGACCACCCACTTTTTTTCTTCCCGGCCTTTAAATTTTGTACTCGCTCCGTCGAAGTTTTTGTCCAGTTCGGATTTGTTGGTCTGAACATTAACTGCAGTGCCATACCCTCGCCCGCCTTTACTGCCGAAAAGGCATTAATTAATGCCCCCGCCGCATCCCATTTTGCTTCTTCATAGGTCGCGATCGGGTAAATAAATTCTTTACTCAACGTTAATTCACCTACCGCCACTCCTGTAGCTTCCTTCGAGAAGATATTTTCCTCAAATTGTTCCTCCAATCTTGCTGTCGGATATGCCGAGACAATCGCCTGTTTCACCGTCTCTGTTAATACCGCTGGCACTACAGCATAATATTTAATTGTTCCCCCAGTGGCGATAATCTCGAAAGAAACGTGTTTTTGTCCGTATAACTTATTTTTCCAGCCTTTTTTCAGAGTAGATGCAATGATTGAATACATAATTTGTGCTTGCGATAAAGCTTCATTCGTCACATCGCGCTCGTCTCTACCCCCAACCTGAATATCATCTGTAGATGGTGGCAGATGGATTAGCATCGGCACCATCTTAAAACCGCGTTCGTAGCCCTTTAGCTCCCTCTGTCTTTTAATTCTCAACCTTGCAAAAACAATTACACCGATAATTGCCACTACTGCCGCGATTACTACTGCTGCCACCCTAGCGTCCATTATGCCGCCTCTTTCTCTGATGCGATTTTTGCCCTCTGTTCTTCAGCCTGAATCTCGCCGATATCATCGTTCCCAATCATTCGTCCAAAATTTGCATAAATCATTTTCGCTGAAGCCTCATCCCTAGCCGCACTCTGCTCATACAGAGGCAAATCCTTAATCTTCTTCACAGCGGCGCTTACGCCCTCTGTGTCGACCTTCTCTCCTACCAGAGAAACACCAACTTTTCCCAATTTTTTCTCTGTAGTTCCGTCCGCGATTAGTGGCTTAAGCTCTGGCGCCGGCATCATCTCTGGAATATCAGGCAAATCGAACTCATCCTCACGCCCTTTATTCGCTTCTTCTCCGAACAATTCTTCAACTATTCCTGCCGTAGCCGCCCCACCGAGCCCCCTCTCAGTCTCCGCTGTTCTTTCAACTCCAGACCTGTCGTTCTGTTTCTCATCAAAAAAACTTTTTTCTCCCCCCGAAAAATCAGATTTGACACCTCCAAGTTCTGAATTATCCATATGTCCATTTTAGCATAAACGCATTGAATTGTGTATCTTTTTTAGGCTTTTTACAACCTCTTATTAATCACAAAACAGCCCAGCATTACAAAAACAAGTACCATTAAAAGGGTAATCACGTTCAGACTGCCAAAAGACTGAATCAAAAGCAACATAATTGGCCCAAAAGATATCATCGCGGCATAGAAACGACATTTTTTCTCTTCGTTTTTCCTTCCGCTCGCCTTCATAAAGGCAACCACTAGCAAATTTATCACGCCATAGATTGCTACGTAAACCATTGTAAAAAATACTAAAACCCCTAAGGGGCCCACGCCCGTAGGGGTTGTTAGATTTATCATTGCGAGAATAACAATCACAGAAACAAGGCTAAGCAGTATCATCAGTCGATTAAACATAAACATATTATAGCACAACCAGAAGATGAGGTTATTCCGTCCCGGAATTATTTTTAATTGTTAGTCTCCCAAAAATAAGAAAATGTTTTTAGCCCTCAACCGAGGGCTAAAGAGTGGAAGTCATCCGGCGCAAATTTATATTACTTATAGACCGCGACTTTAAGTCCACTCTCCAGCTTTTTTGACCGCCTCGTAAGATACGAGGCATCGTCCTTGCTTCTTCCCTAATCGTTCTTTTATTTCTAAGGTACTAACGGTTAAGGTCGTAGCGCGCTCAACGCAATTTAGCGGAGCTATAGGTAATTCCTATGAGCTTAATCTCTCGAGTTTCTACCCCGACTAGATTAATCCTTAAGTGTAATTTATGGCTAGAAATTACCTATTCGCCCGCTAAAGTTAATTAGCTATTTGTATTTCATATTTTCCTTTTAATTTGCGTTTTTGTTTTCGTCTTATTGACTTATTTAGAGCATAGCATAAGCTTTATATTTTTTCAAGAGTTTTGAACAAATTTTTTGTTGTATTTTTTACAACAATCAACTATTTTGCTCAATTTTACCCCTGAAAATCTTATTTATACTGGTGTTGTATTTTTTACAACAAAAGGCCATTTTTCCCTTCCTTTTTCTGAATAAAATATTTGTCTAAGACGCCCCAACCACTTGCATATGTCTTCATCTTTTTCGCACCGCTATGTAGCTATGGCCAGCATTTTTAGCCCCGTGCACGCTGCTGCAAATTTCGTCCTCGCCGCCAAAACATAACACTCTTGTGCTTATTTGCGGGATCAAAAACCTGTGGAAAACTACCCAAAAATTATTAAAAATTTTATGCAAAAAAGTCTTGACATAAGCATTTTATCGCGATATTATAGAGGTAGCTTTTGAATAAAAAAATTATTCAAAGCCAAAAACAAACAACTATCTAGCCAAAAAACTCCACACTCTACAAAAGCCCGGCAATCCTCGCAGTTCGCCGGGTTTTTCTTTATATGTACGATATTTCTTGCCAAAGCAACTGAATTTGTTAGCTAGAATTGCCCTAGATGGGTGATTTCTCTGTTTGAAGCGCGACTACTGGTCGAGCGAAAACAGAAAATCGCCCAGATAGGCGATTATAGCAACAAATTACTGGTGGAGCTGGGGGATACTGCCTCCCCGTCCGAATCATCTCTGGATATCATTCTACACGCATAGTTTATCTGTTCTCTTAGCGATCATCAATAGTACAGATAGACAAAAACTATCGATTGCCATGACTAGATTTCAAATCCTTACTCGTCGGATAAAGATTCAATTCCCATAAGTTCTGATAACTACCCCTGTTATGGAAACTCACAGTTGTAGCCAGTCTAGATTAAACTAGGCAAAAGCAGGCATGTAAGCTACATGCATGCTGGAAGATTTTTCTTCACTTATTTTGTACTTACGGTACTAATCGTCGTGCTTGATATCTGTTAATAACCCGTCTAAACTTGGTCAGCCCCAAGTGAATGTCTTAATTATACCACAACCATTACGAAATTACAAGATAATTCCCCACTATTTACCCCCCCTGTTTCAGTATTTTTTACAACAAACGGCCAAAAATCAACATGCTAGTGCTTGTCTTCCTAAAATAGTGGATGCTACGCTGAGGCTATGATCGCATATAGTAAATCATTCATACCCCTCGGTTTCACTGCCTCGCTTATTGAAATCGAGGGAGACAAAAGCCGTGGGCTTCCCGCGTTTAATATCGTCGGAATGGCCGCTAAAACGGTTTCTGAGGCTCGTGAACGCGTCAAGTCGGCCCTGCACTCGTCTGGCTTTTCTTTCCCCACAGAAAAGCTTACAATCAATCTTGCCCCTGCCGACCTATCTAAAGATGGCTCTTATTTAGATCTTGCCATCGCCGTTAATATCCTTATATTATCAGGTCAATTAAGACAGGAAGACGTCAATGATTCTGCCTTTATCGGTGAACTTTCCTTAAGCGGTGAGCTCCGCGCCGTTCGAGGCGTCATCAATCTTGTCGAAGCAGCCAAAGCTGCCGGTATCAAACGCCTCTTCATTCCTGTTAAAAATTTTACTCAAGGGTCTTTGATCAAAAATATTAACCTCATACCAATCTCTAATCTCAAGGAGCTCTACCTCTACCTCAAAGGCCAAATCCCGGCCCCTCGTCTAGACAAGAATGTTGTAAAAAATACTAAAACAGATTCAAAGCTACCAAATTTTGGTCAAATTTATGGCCAGGAATTTGCCAAACGCGCCCTTACTATCGCCATCGCCGGACATCACAATATTCTCCTTTCCGGGCCACCCGGCACTGGCAAAACCATGCTTGCAAAAGCCGCACTTGGCCTTCTTCCACCCCTTAGCGCATCTGAACAAATTTCTGTCACCAAACTTCATTCTCTTGCCGGCCTCGCCACCGATATCGTAAAAGAACGGCCTTTCCGCACCCCTCACCACACAAGTAGTCTTATTGCTCTAGTTGGCGGCGGGCCCAAAGCGGAACCAGGAGAAATCTCCTTGGCTAGTCACGGTGTACTCTTCTTAGATGAGCTCCCAGAATATCCCCGCTCCCTGCTTGAGTCACTCCGTCAGCCCCTCGAAGATCGTCAGATATCAATTTCTCGCATTGGTCGCAAGCTTACTTATCCAGCCGATTTCATGCTTATTGCCACTATGAATCCCTGTCCATGCGGTTACCTTGGCGACCCTACTCATACTTGCAGCTGCTCCGCCACCCAAATCTCCCACTATCATAAAAAACTCTCTGGTCCCCTCCTGGACCGTATTGACCTCTTCTCTGAAGTTGGCCGAGTCGAAATCTCCAGGTTACTCAACACTAGTACCACGCAGACAAACGTAGATGTTGTAAAAAATACCATAACAGATGCACTCGCTATGCAGAGTACCCGCTATGGCAATACTAGCATCTTTAATGCTTCTCTCCCCACCCCAGAAATTGCCACAAAAATTCCTCTTTCACCAGCCGTCAAACAACTCCTGGATACCGCAGCTTCTTCACTTGACCTCTCCGCCCGTAGCTATTTCAAGGTTATCAAAGTAGCCCGCACAATTGCCGATCTTGAAGCTTCTTCAGAGATTAAGCCTACACACCTTTCCGAAGCTCTGTCGTATCGCTATCAACCTGTCAAAAATGCTTTGTAAAACTCTTGCTATTTCCCTGTTTTTTTGATATAATGGTCAAGATTAAGGTTAAGAGAAAGGAATCTCATAGTCACTAATAATTCACGCACTCGTATTAACGGAGAAATTCGTTACGAAAGAGTCCGCGTAATCGGTAGCAATGGCGAGCAACTTGGCATCATGTCAAGCCGCGATGCTCAAATCCTTGCTCGGGATCAAGGCGTAGATCTCGTAGAGATCGCCGCAAATGCCAACCCTCCAGTTGTTAAAGTCATCGATTGGGGCAAATATCAGTACCAAAAGATGAAAGAACAGGCTAAGAACCGCAAGAAAGCTCGTGAAAAACAGTCCGAGCTAAAACAAATGAAGATTGGTCTCAAGATCAGCGACAATGACCTTAATATCAAAATCCGCAAAATTAAAGGCTTCCTAGAAGATGGAGACCGCGTCAAGATTATGATCATCTTCCGCGGCCGCGAAATGGCTCACAAAGAAATCGGCCAAGAGCTCCTTGATCGCGTTCTTGCCGAGCTAGGTGATGCTGCCATCGTCGAAGGCAAACCTCAATTTGCTGGACGTAATCTATCGATCGGGATTCGGAAGAAGTAGCTTTAGACTTCCACGGTTCCAGATAGCGCACATTCCGAACAATAATTTTAACTAAAGGAGTATTTATGCCAAAGCTAAAAACGCATAAAGGTACCGCTAAGCGCATCAAAATTACCGGTTCCGGTAAGCTCGTTCGTGAGCGCGCTTACAAAAATCACATCTTGGCTAAAAAGTCGAAAGCCAGAAAACGCAATATGAAAACTGCCGCCACTATTAACGGCAAGATTGCAAAAAACATTAAGACTGCATTAGGAGCTTAAAGATGAGAGTTAAAAGAGGTGTACCTGCACACGCAAAGCATAAGAAAACAATTGCTGCCGCTAAAGGCATGCAGCACTATCGCACTAGAAGCTATCGCCTAGCTAAGCAAGGCGTTATCAAAGCCCTTCGCTACGCTTATCGCGATCGTCGTAATAAGAAACGCGATCTTCGCGCTCTCTGGATTACTCGCATTAACAATGCTTCTCGCGAACTTGGTCTTTCCTATTCCCAGCTCATCGCCGGTATGAAAGCTAAGAATATTAATATTGATCGTAAAATCTTAGCCGATCTCGCTGTTAATCAGCCAGAATCTTTCAAGGCTATCGTGAACACAGTGAAGGAGAAATAAGATGGCAGTTTGTGAAATTTCCGGCAAAGGTAAAATGTACGGCCACAACGTATCTTTCTCCCAGAGAAAGACTCGCAAGGTCTTCAAGCCAAACATTCAGAAAAGAACCCTTATTGTAGATGGTAAAAAAGTACGTATCAACGTCGCTACCTCTACTCTTCGCACTCTGAAGAAAAAAGGCCTCTTAAAATAACAACATTAATAGATCAAAAAGAACTGACGACATGTGCGTCAGTTCTTTTTCGTACTAGGTTTCTTTCGTTGGCACTTTCTTTCCGAAAGAAAGTGCCCCAAAAGCTCGTGTAAGCCGGGTTCTGTCACGTGACCAAGGTCACGCGGATAACCATCTATCTAGGCCTTAAATTGCTCTAAGGCTCGAGCGGTAAGCGTACATCCCCGAGTAAGGGTGAATAGTACTCCTTGCAGCCGGTAGGGTTTGCCTCTGGTATACATCACTATACACCACTGTGAGCTCTTGCCTCACTCTTTTCACCTTTTCCTCTCTGAGAGAGGTAGTTTTGTTTCTGTGGTACTTTCCCTATTCTTTCGAACGGTCGCCGTTAGCGACTACCGTACTCTATGCTGCCCGGACTTTCCTCTGAGAATCCCCAGCGGTTATCATACGAGCTTCCCCTATTATACCATATTTTTAATCTGTTTGCGGTTAAAATGACCCTTGAGCGCCTTGTCTGCTTCCCTATCGGCTTGCATATTAAGCCCTCTTTTCACATGAGAGAATGACACGGCTTCAAATTTTTTCACTAAACCTTGAATATCATTGTAAATCGGCAACAAATCCTTGCTTTTTACCTGATAAACCCCTTTCAGCTGGTTTATCATCATCAAATTATCTCCCACGAACCTCACTCTGGATAAGCCTAGTTCAATCGCCTGCTCCATCCCCTCTTTCATCGCATAGTACTCAGCTATCCTGGACGTTGCAAAGCCGATAAACTCACCACCCCTCTTAATTTCCTTCCCATCCGGACCAACAATATAATACCCAATCGCCGCTGGACCAGGATTACCCCTACTTCCACCATCCACATACACTGTCGCGCCATTTGCCGTACCCCTTGGGTCATCAATCGCATCCGTGGGTTTCATGTTGATTGCTTCTCGTTTGTGACCACTTACAATATCAATCACCGACATCGTTGCATCCTCTAGTCGGACCGAGGAAAGGTCATTTTTATTTAAATACTTAAACGCCGTATACCTGTCAGTTGGTGTCAATTTTGCACCATCTGGCAGGCTCACTTCAAAAACTATATACAGATTCCCCATCTGAGAGCTACCAGAAAGCCCCACAAAAGTTACCACATCAATTAGCTTCAAGCTAGCCACTTCTACACCTAAGTATTCATAAAAAGACCGCACTAAAGCTTCCTCTGGCTGTTCACCAAAGTGTATTTTGCCTGTCAAAATCTCCCAAGCCGGCACTTCCTCTGCTCGATTTTGAGCTTTTTTGAGAAGCAAAATATCGTCCCCCTCTTTTACTATCCCTACTACTCTGATGCGTTGCTTCATGCCTACCCTTACGCCCTGATGGTTCTAGTGTTTTCCCTGTAGTAAATACAAGGTGGGTAAAATCTTATGCGCAGCTCCACGGAGAATGCGCCGCGAAATCCCTAAAACATGATTATTCAGGAAAATCATGTCGCCACCAGGGCTAATTCTATTATATCACAGGTGTAAAATTATGCTGCGCCGACCAAATGTAGGAAGAATTGAACAATTCCAGTAATCATCCCACTCATCAAGGTCGTAAGAACTGACGAAAAAATTACAATCAACCCAAAAACTAGCCAGATTCCGAATGAATTTTCCATTTTTTCCATCACATCCCTTACTCCATCAGGCGCTATTGCATATAATAGTCTTGAACCATCTAGGGGTGGAATTGGCAAAATATTGAACACAAAAAATCCTAAATTTATCGTCACAATGTTCGCCGCCAACACCCCTATAAAATTATTTTCCGAGAATAGACCAACGTGGCAAAAAATTACGAAAGAAATTAAGGCAAGTATAAAATTTGTAAGCGGTCCAGCGATAGCTACCAGCGCCATTCCAAACGGTCCCCATTTTAGCCTTCTACTATCCACTGGTACCGGTTTCGCTCCGCCAAATACCGGCCCACCCGCAATAAACATTAAAAGTGGTAGCGCCACCGAAGTAATCGGATCGAGATGCTTTAGCGGATTTAGAGATAATCTTCCTTCGTCCTTTGCCGTCGTATCTCCCAGCAGATAAGCTACTACTCCGTGCGCTAGCTCATGTAAAATCATTGATATGAGAATAACCGCTAGTATCGCTATAACAAGACCGATGTTCATCTCCCCACCTCCTTTATTTTAGTTCAAAGCCACAACTTCAAGTGCTGTTGGCAGGGCGTCAGCGTTCTTCACCTTGAGCTTCTTCTCTGTTCTCGCTGTCAGTTTCAACTCTGTCACCATTCCGTCAATGTTCCCCATTGCTACCACCAATTTTGGCTCAATTTCTCGAATTGCTCGTACAGAAGAAGTACAAAGGATATCAGAAACACCCAAATCGTCTAGTCCTCTATCGATATCCCCGATAATCCCGATATGAACACCCCCCACCTCAACATCATAAATCGTCTCACCTGATAATTCCGGTCTCTTTCCATCCGCTTTTCCATCGGCCGTATCTTCCGAGGAAGAGCCTGCCACCGGCACGGCTATACCCCTAATCGTAGCATCACCAATCTCAAATTCACCTGGCCCATGGATTTTTCCCACCTGCAGACCCGCATCAATTGTAAATTGTGCGACATTAAAAGTTACCGACGTTTTCTTAGTCGTAATCGTTATTTCTTCAGGTTTTTTACTTTCAATCTCAAACATTTCACCTCCTTTATCCTTTTATCAATTTTTCTGGGTCATAAATTTCGGAAATTTCCATCTCCATCAGCTCCGTCAAGAATCTATCGTGCACGCTCTTCCGATAGGTATAATCATCCGAGCTTAAAATCACATAATTTAGTGGCTTTCCGACCTTCTTTTCCACTACTTCCGCCCAGTGCGATAGTTTCTTTGTCCGATCGTCCCCGATAACTAGCATATCAATCCCCTCCTGCCCAGGCAACCGATTGGTCACAATAATTCCAGAAATATAATTTTTCACTGGCTTAGCAATGTCAGCCAAAGTAGCTCTTTGAACAACTTCCTTATCTTTAATGTCCACATTTTTTGCAGTGAACAACGCTACCAAAGCATGAGAAAACGGATGCTTCATATTAGCCGAATAATACACCTTGTTATCAAAAGTCTCATTTTTGATAATACCAATGCCCTCGAGATTAATCAATTCCCTCCGTACAGAGTTAATCTGCTCGTCAATCACCCTAGTAATCTCCCGGACATAATACGACTTACCTGAATTTTCAAAGAAAAGATTCAAGAGTTTAGCTCTCGTCTTTGAGCCAAATAATTTTTCAAGTGGAGTATTATTTTCTTTAACCATTCTGTATACATTTTAGCACAGCAGGCTTAATTTTTTCAAGCGAAAGCCACTTAATTTCCGGATTTCGCTTAAACCAAGTCATTTGCCGCTTCGCTAAATGATAATCATCTAGTACACAAAGCCTCTTAGCTTCTTCTAAACTATATTCCCCATCCAAATATCCCCAAGCAAACTGATAAATGTCGCTTTTCATTGCCTGACTCCCCCAGCCATATTTCTCTACCAAAAATCTCGTCTCGTTGTACAGTTCTTGAACAAATAATTTATTCACTCTCTGCTCTAATCTCTCACGCAAAGCCTTATTGTCCCATTTGATACCGAAGATAGCGTAGCCGTCTACCATTTTTTGCCTATCCGAACAACTTTTTTGTTCAGCACTAGCATTTTCTCCTGCTTTCTCTCCAGTCTTGCCTCGGAATTGATAATTATAGACCAGCGCGTCTACATATAGTCCAGTTCCGCCCACAATAATTGGTACATGCCCTCTCTGCTTTATTTCCTTAATTTTCTGTTCTGCATAGTCTTTCCAGTCCGCCACTGTAAATCGCTCCCCCGGCTCTACCAAATCAATACCAAAATGCGGCACTCCCTGCTGTTCAGAAATACTTGGCTTTGCCGTACCAATGTCCATATACTTATAAATCGCCCTGGAGTCCGCAGAGATTATCTCTCCTTGGACTTCCTTGGCGATTTCTATCCCCACTCCAGTCTTGCCTGAACCAGTTGGCCCGACAATGACTATCGTTTTGCCCGTGTACTCAGCTATTTTAGCCCTTTCAGATACTTCTCTAGGTCCTTCAATTTGGCCTTTTCTTCACTATCTCTCAAGCGAATGCTTACCTCGTCTGCTTCAGCATCCTTCGGTCCTACGATCAAAACACAAGGAATCTTCATCTCTGTAGCTCTGCGAATCTTCTTACCGAGCGATTCATCAGATTCATCTACGGTATAGCGTAGCTCATTATGTGCTAGTGGCTTTTCTAGTACTACCCCTGACAAAATTGAACAAATTTTTTGTACATAATCTTCAACTTGGTCGTTCACTGTTAAGACTCTTACCTGCTCTGGCGCGGTCCAGAATGGGAACCAGCCCGCCGTATGCTCAATAAATACGCTCATAAAGCGCTCGATTGAACCAAGCGTAGCATGGTGGATCATCACTGGGCGCTCTTTTTCGCCCTTCTCATTCACAAATTCTAGTCCAAATCTCTCTGGCTGGACAAAATCAAGCTGCACTGTCGCCACTTGATGCTCTCTTCCGATCGCATCTTCGGCCATAAAATCAATTTTTGGCCCGTAGAATGCCGCCTCACCTTCTGCTTCAAAGAAATCAAGCCCATTATCAATCGCCGCCTGCTTAATCTGTTCCTGCGCAGACTTCCAAAGCTTTGTGTCCCCTAGATATTTGTCTTCATCGTTACGATAAGAGAGTCTTGCTCTAAGTTTCATACCCATTTCGCTGTAAAACTCACGCACAATACCCACAAGGTTATGAATCTCATCTTTAATCTGTGTCGAACGGCAAAATACGTGGCTATCATCTTGCGTCAAAGAGCGTACACGAGAAAGACCACCAAGTTCACCTGTTTTCTCGTCACGATAATCCGTCGTCGGCTCCATATAACGCACCGGCATCTCTTTATAAGTGCGAGGTTTCGAAGCAAAAATCTGCGTATGATGTGGGCAGTTCATCGGTTTCATCGCAAACTCTTCCCCATTTACCTGCGAATGCACCATGAATAGCTCATCACCAAACTTCGCATAATGTCCAGAAGTCTTATATAGATCAACCTTGGTAATATGTGGTGTCCATACCCGAGAAAATCCTGCTTTTTGACGGAGCGACAAAGAGTAATTAGCTAGCACGTCGCGCAGTACAGTCCCTCTTGGCGTGAACATTGGCAAGCCCGCACCAACCAAATCCGAGAAAGTGAACAAATCTAGTTCTTTTCCAAGCTTACGATGATCACGTGCTTTTGCCTCTTCCTGTCTCTTTAGGTATTCCTCAAGCTCCTCTTCACTCTCAAATGCAACACCATAAATACGCGTTAGCATTTCGCGCTTCTCATCACCTCTCCAGTACGCTCCAGCTACTTTTACGAGCTTGAATGGACCACATTCCCCCGTATTCTCAACGTGTGGACCTTTACATAGGTCTGTAAATAGTTCACCCATGTCATAGAAAGTAATCTTGTCGCTCTCCGGCAATTCCTCAATCAACTCTTTCTTCAAAGTCTGCCCACCATCAATCGCCCAATCAAGCGCGTCGTTCCTAGAGACTTCGCGTCGTACCATCGGTAATTTGCGTTGGATAATTCCCCGCATCTTCTTCTCAATTTTCGGCAAATCATCTTCGGAGATTTTTGTCTTCCCAAAATCAATGTCGTAATAAAAACCATTTTCAATCGCCGGCCCAATCCCAAGCTTCACGTCCGGATATAGCTCCAGAATCGCCGCTGCCATCACATGAGATAATGTATGCCTCATTCTCTCCACAAAGTCTACGTCTGGCTCAGCTTCATCAATCTGTTTTTTTGTCATAAAAAATCTCCGTTCTTGTCTTACTTCCATTTTATCACATTTTATGATAAAATAAAGAAACCGCGGGTTGTTAGCTCAGTTGGCTAGAGCGCCTCGTTTACACCGAGGAGGTCGGGGGTTCGAGCCCCTCACAACCCACCATTTTTTTATTTAATTTTCACCACTGCACAATATCTTGTGTAGTGTCTTTGTTTCTTCGGATCCGTGAATGCTGTCACCGGCGGGCATACTAGATGCCCGTTTTTTAGTCCCAGTCCCCAAACCGCCATCATCTTCCGAAACACCTTTTCCGACATTGCCATATTGTGTAAGTGTCCCGACAAAATCACATCATAATCCTTCACGAGTCCACCCAAGTTTCTCTCTGTCAAAAACCTCGCCGAATGCACCAATAGAATCCTTGGTTTAGCAACATTCCTCGGCGTCTTCACCTTTTTCAAAAACTTCTTCAGTGCCACTTCCATCATTTCCGCCTTCTCTGAGACCAAAATATGCTTTTGCAAGGTACTCACCGAGCTTTCCGTATCCAAACTGTAGCAAGCCGGACCCTGTTCTACTCCTGCTAGGAAGAATTTATCCGTCTTCACTGAAGCATTTTTTAGTATTTCAATCCTCGGATTTTTCGTAATATCCTTCCAGAATTCCTTTGGCTCTTTCACAAACATTCTGCGCTTCCTTTTTCCTGGAATAGAGCGAATATCATGATTCCCCGTAATGATATAAAACGGCGCAATCTCCGCCATCATATCCAAAAAATTCTTCAGCAGCTTATAGTTTTTCTCGACATCCAAAAACTCGATTGTGTCCACCATGTCGCCAAGGAAAATAATTGCATCTGGTTTGCATCTTTTTGCTCGATGATAGAGCGAGGTCAGAACCTCCGTATCCATCTTTTCCGTAATATGAAGGTCGGAAAACACGAACAAGGTTACAGGCTCCTTCACGCCAACGTTAAACTCGTACAGCATTGTTTTCATGCGATTTCTGGTCATTTCTTCACCACTTTCTTTGTTACATCAAAATTCTCCATATAATGCCCCGTCATCAGCCTCGTCTGTGCATAAAACGCCGCAAAACTCTGATAGATAATCGCCACAAGTGGCGACAAAATCCACTGCAAAACCATCGCAGCAGATTTCATCTTGTTATATTTCCTCGGTCTTGGCGGAAGCATCCGGAGCGACATAAAAATCGTTATCATAAGACCAATCGATGCAAATAGCTGAATCCAGGATACCGTATTTGGCAAATTATAAGTCAAAAGATCTCTCGTCTGAAAATTTAGAAGCCTCGGCACCCAGCCACCAAACGCCACAATCGGGCTCATTGCCGCAAGTGTCACGTGTCCATCAAGCAGTCTCCAGAACTTCGGCCAAAGATACCATAGTGGCATCCTTCGACGTTTTCTGTCTACCATTCTTACACCCACAAACGCCACGTCACTCGCTCCATAATCCCAACGTCTCAGTTGCACAAACTGTGCTTTTACCGTCTTGAAGAAAGTCTCTTCAATTACCGCATCCTGATAAATCGGCACTTTAATAGAAAGCACCTCATATTTTCCACGAAAATGGAATAGACTTCGCCAATATTGATGCCCATCCTCGACAATCGTCCTTTTACTCCAAAAATCCATCTCATAAAGCGCCGAGAGCGGCTGTGAATGTGACGCAAAATTGCGCAAAAGATGCGGTCTCTTCACGTTAATCACATTAAAGAACGAATTTGACACCGCAATCACGCGCATTGGCGCGCTAGCATCCCAAATATTATTCATAAACAGCGACACCGGCTGGAACGCCATTCTCTTTCTGTCTTCGTGCACGACATATTCGTATGCAACACAATCCAAATACCCCTTGCTCATACGGTTATCAGAGTCAAGCGATGTCACAATCACATTCTCAAACGGCAGTTTCTTCTTTTTTACGTATTCCGCAAGATGTTCACCCGCATAAGTCAAATTTGGCCCCTTACCCTTAATCTCATTCGGCAAATCTTTCGGATGCTTCACTAAAACAAAGTCATAAAATGTCTCGCCAAACATTTCTTTCAACTTCTTGGCATTATTTTCAATTTCTTCTCCACCACGTTCCTCGTAGGCCATCACGAAGATAATCTTTTCATTTGGGAATGTCGTATCTCTTACGGCTTCCACCGTCGGAATCAATGTCTCCATCCCCTCGTTATACGCCACCATGATCACCGCATGATAAATCTTATCCGGGTCTGGATAATCTTTTGGCGCCACAGACAGCGCCCGCAAATTCTCCACGTGCAGGTCAAAATCATACTCTTTTTTCTCTTTTCCATGCAGTTTCTCAAAGTTCTCGTGGGGATTATATAGCTCCAAAAACCTCTGATGCCAATCCACCTTCATAGCCGCCTGAATTTCGTTGTAGCCTTGCACCGTTCGCACTGCCACTCCCACAGCCTTCACCAAAGTAATCGTAATAATAATCAAAAGATAAACCGCAGCCACCATCGGCGAAATCAGAGAAAAAACGAATAACGCCCCAATCATTGAATACGACAAAGCACCCGGCAGAATCTCAAAAAAACGATATATTTTATCTCTCTTCCCTAGAGGGATATCAATATCATCATCATGCGTCCGCGCTGCGCCTTCCATTAACCCTCCGACAACAGCCTCATTAGTACAATAAACGCACCCACAATCACAAACATGCTAATTACCACAAAAGCCTTGGCAATCCCCTCACCACGCCGTTTGTAGATTCTAATCGCCAGCATATTATGAAGTACTCCCACGATAACCGACAAGAAAGAAAAGGTTAGCATATTCCCCCATCCCCCATCACGATAACCGCCAGCCAGTCTCATCCCAGTAAGATCATCGCCAGCAAAGCTACCAATGTCCCCATAGCCTACTTTTACGATGGCCGAACTTGGCGAAAGTGAGACCAGAGAAAACACGAAAAACACCAGTGACATCAAAAACAGCAGGCCCATCAAAAACAGCAAACCTTTATGCCCCCTGTATATTTCCCCCATGTATTCGCGAAAGTTTTTCATAACTCAACCCATTTATTATACCACAATTGGCTGTTCTCCGCGAATAATCTTCCCTGGGTTAATCGTCAAGAGCTCCTCTACCTTTCTCTCGTCCTTAAGAAGCTTTAACAATCTCTTTCTTGACACCTCTAATTCATAATCAGCCGCCTTATGCGCATCTACTGCTAAACAGAACAGTTTACCGTCGAGAAGTAATCTCTTTAGCGTCTTTTCTTCTCTCCTGCCATATTTTCCAGTCATTCCCAAAATGTCTCCAGACAGTAGGCAGCCCATGTTCAAATAATCATCTAAAATCTCCATGTTGTCCTGGACATAATAATATCTTTCCGGGTGGGCAATCAGCGGAATAAATCCTTTTTTGATAATCGCCGCGAGTGTCGTTTTAGCACTTTTCTCCTCCGCCCGTACTGGCAATTCCACCAGCACATATTTTGTCGAATTCAGCGTCGATACCTCATACATCAAACCAGATTTCTCTCCAACATATCCCGCCAACATCTCTGGCAATTCGGCATCAATATAGATTTCATTTCCAAGATACAAGTTAATTTTTACCCCCGCAGCAACCGCTCGATCTTTCAGCTCTTGATAAAGTTTCCACTTTTCTGCGTTGTTTCTATTATATTTCGTCCCCTTTAGATAATGCGGCGTCAAAATAATGTCAGAAATGCCCGCTTTTTCTGCCTGTCTTAACATAGCAAGGCTATCGTCAAAAGTCTTTGCTCCATCATCTATTCCCGGCAGGATATGCGAGTGCGTGTCAATCATTTCCTAAATTTGCGTAATACTCATCCGCATAATACGATGAATAATACCCACCCTTCGTATTCTTTGCCTTATTGATGACTACACCTGTAATTTTTGAGTTCACTTTCTCAAAGTTCTTCTTCACGCTCTCAAGCTGGTCAGTTCTCGTCTTAGCATTCGACACGGTTACAACATTAGCATCAGTATATTTCGACATCACCAAGGCATCAGAAAGCCCAAGTGCTGGCGGACAGTCAATGATGACGATATCATACTGACTCTTCACATTTTCAAGCAATCTGCGGTTGTTATCCGAAGAGATTAGTTCCAAAGGATTTGGTGGCGTAGGTCCAGCCGGGAGAAGATAGACTCCAGGTACCTTTGTCTCCTTAACGTAGATTTCCGGTTTGATGAATGCCATCATCCCCGTTCCATCCGCCTCCTTAAACTTCAAAATATAGTTCGAATAGCCCATCGTCGCATCATTTTCGAGACCAAAAATTTCGTGTTGACGACCTTTTCGCATATCACCATCAATGACGAGAACCTTTTTACCATCCTGCGCAAACGCAATTGCTAGATTCGCCGCAATAAAACTCTTCCCATCCCCCGACTCTGGCGAGGTCACAAGAATAGTCTTCAGCTCTTTATCTACTGAAGAAAATAGAATGTTTGTCTTGATGGATTTGATAGCTTCCGCCACGGATGATTTTGGTTTATTCGCAACAATCAAATCCTGCATACCAGTACGACTACGCTTCGTTTTTTTCTTCTTATCCGAAGTCTCATTTTTCTTCATAATCGTTGCTTCATCCATTTATTTCCTCTTTTTCTTTCCGACTTTTGGCACCACACCAAGCACCACTAGTCCAACCTTGTCCTCCACCACTTGACTATTTTTAACGGTATTATCAAGATAAAACATAATTAACACGATGCCGATACCCATTGCAAGCCCAGCCGCCAGGAATTGTAAAGTTTGTTTCAAGATATTAACGTTGTATGGCGAGCTAGCGACCTGTGCCTTATCAACAATCTGAACGTTATCAATCTTATAAAGGCTGACAATCTCCGCCTTGAATACCTTGGCGATTTCATTAGCGATTTTCTCCGCCTGGCTAGCATCTGGATCAGAAACGGCAATCGTAATAATTTGCGTATTGGAAACCGAAGAAACTGTCACCTTATTAGCTAGCTCATCCGTCGTAGTGTCAAGTTTTAGGTTATCAATAACCTTCGCCAGTACACCTCTTGAGGTGACTATTTCTGAATACGTTTTCACGAGATTGTTCGAGAGTGTTACATCAGTGTTCGTAACGGCAGTCTGAGAATTATCTCCCTGAGAAGAAGTCAGGACGAGTTTTGTCGTCGAGCGGTAGAGCGGAGTTTTGAGATATGTGGAATAAATTTCCCCAGCCAAAACCACCACTACGGTAGCGGTGACCACGATATAAAACTTCGACAGAATATACCTAAACAGTTCTTTCAAATTCACTTCGTCCATTTATGTTCTCTCACCCTATTTTGTTAATTCTAGAGTCATTTTAGCTTTCTATATATTGTTTAATCTGTGTCTATTATAGATTATATTGGGAGTCGCGTCAATCTTGATATGTTATAATTTACTCATGAATATCATCTTTTCTGAATTAGAAAACCCAATCATTAAACAAGCTATCGCGGAGTATAATTCTGAACATTCCGAAGCGCCAATCAGCCCAGTAGATGTTGCCGACCTTGAGGCTGCTTGCAAAAAGCTTAGCGAACCTGGTGTTGACGCGATGATTGCCGGCATTGATTATACTACTAGAGATGTCGTCCTCGCCTGCAAAGATTTTCTTGGCATGCCTGATTGCAGCAAAACTTTTTCTAGCTGCTTTGTCCTGAAAAATCTTTCCGCTAGAGATGGACTTAAAACTCTAATTCTCGCTGACGCTGGCGTCACCAAGAGCCCAACTGAAGACCAGCTATACGATATTGTTTTACAGACTTACGACACGGCGAGAAAGACTTTGGACGATGCGCCAAGAATCGCCATGCTTTCCTTCTCCACTCTCGGCAGCGCTAGGGATGATTCGATTGATAAGATTAATGCAGTGATTACGCGTATCCGCAGTGAGCACCCAGAAATTGAAATTGACGGCGAGATGCAGCTCGATTGCGCAGTGAATCCAGAAATCGCTGCCAAGAAAGCGCCTAATTCTAAAGTTGCCGGCCATGCAAATGTTTTAATCGTGCCCGACCTTAACTCTGGCAATCTTTTGTACAAGAGTTTCGAGCAGTTTGGCGGCTACACCGCCGCCGGTCCTATTCTCCAAGGCTTCAAAAAACCAGTTTCCGACCTCTCTCGCGGCAGCAGTGTAGAGGATGTTAAGCTGGTGATAGAAACGATCGTGAAATTAGCATCTTGAAAAACATAACCAAGTGTGATATAATGAAAGTATATTCGGGGATACCCGTCCACCCCAGTCGCGAGACTGGGGGATATTTTTATAAATAAAGTTTTCTAAAACCATCCCTTACTAATTCAAGGTCAGAGTCAGGGACCGTCCCCATCTTTTTATAGAGCCGAAAAACGCTCAAAACTCTTGCCTGAGCTAAAACTGCAATCTGTTCCCTATTCTTGAATTCAAACGGAACGTACCATGTCCCTTGATGCTTCTGCGACGTAAGTGGGACACCCATAAAACCAAACCTACTAAGTTTACGAAGCACTAAGACGGGTCTAGAGAATTCTTCATTTTTACCATTAATTTCAACCCCAACGTTCTCACCCATGGCACACCACCAAACATCGCCCTCTTTAAAGTCGCGATAAACACCCTTGTAGTGTATCGCAGGTTTTAGATGAAACCAGTCACTAAAATTCTTATCGGAGGTTGCGCTATGATCTATATCTGGCTTTTTGTTTTGTTTCATACTGATGCCCTCCGTTTAATATCTCAAGATCATAATAGCATAAAGACCTTGACTTTTCAACCATTTCATTTCGCTTATGCTTACATTAATCTAAGATATATGATATAATATAAATAATTAATCAGAATCCTCCATGTGGAATAGAATCAAATCATTAGCTCTAAATACGAAACTTCTCCTCTTTGCAGGAGCAACTTTTGTAGTTCTAGCAACCACTTCTTCCGTTACCATTACCGCTAACTCTAACAGTAAGGACACTGCCCAAATCTGCGACGGAAAAGTTGTTACCGAAAACTGCCAAGACGAAAACGGCACTAAATATTCTAGATATATCTACCACGATGCCGTCAAAGAAGTTACAAAAACTATTTATCACCCAGCTGAACCTGCAAAAACCCATACGGTTCATCATGATGCCGTTTACGGTATGAAACAAATTCAAGATTGTGTCAGAACAAACATCAGTTACAAAAACGGTTCCTGCGCTCAGTCACGCTGCAGAGACGGCTCATATTCAGGCTCTTCCGGAAGGGGTACCTGTAGTTACCACGGTGGCGTAGCGGCACGAGGCCCATGGTATTACTATCGAACAGAACAGTACCTAATCACTCCAGCCTGGGATGAGGTAGTTATAGATACGCCCGCTAAGGCAGCCTGGAACGAGACAGTCGTAGTTACCCCAGCCAAAGCCGCATACTACGAAAGAATCGAAATGTTATCAAACTAACGACTAAAAATATGAGAATAGACTATCTCAACATCAATGGCAACCAACTTGGACTGAGTAATCTTAACATTATTATTGGCCCAAACGGAATAGGAAAAACTACGCTCTTGGCCAATCTTTACGAAAGCCTTTTACAAAAACCTGCAGCGATTCCTCAAAAATGGCCTAGCTTGCTAATGGATGGCTCCGTCTTACTAAGCCAACAGGAAATATCTCAATGGCTTCACTCACTTGAGCCAGTCCAGGGACAAATATATGGTAACAATAAACACTATTATGCTGATCCAAAGAGCCTTATCGGCAACAAAGCGGACACAAGTTACTACATCATGGAAGATGAGTTGCAGCCATTTCTTGAGCACTTCCCCATTAATGGTCCTAGTCACCCCCTCGATCAATTTAACAATAACAAGATTCGAAAATGCTATTTCTATCAGCACACAGCATATTTAACAGTTGATGAAAGATTCTATCTTAGCCAGAATAGCAGTGGGCCACTTGCTCTCAATAATAACAACATCTTAAATATAGCTCCTTACCTGGCAAAAAATAAAGACACTCTTAAATCAATCAACAAACAGCTCTCAAGAATTTTTGGTAGAGCATTATTTCCCGAAACGCGATCCGCTTGGAACTTTGATTTATATACTGCCCCTGTCAACACGAAAAAACCAAAAAGATACATGAACCAACCGGAAAACTATGCAAAAATCTCCAAATCCATAGAAGATTGGATAAATACTTCAGGCGCCACTATAATTACGCAAGAAGGTCACGGAATTCGCGCTGCCACACAAATTCTCTTTGAGCTAGAAAATCCCATCAACGAGCTCATTATTATAGACGAACCAGAGATCCACCTTTATCCGTCGGCAAAGCACAAGCTCGGACAGCTGATTGCAAGTTTTGCAAAAAAGAAAAATAAGCAAATAATCTTAACTACACACGATTCCGATTTATTGCGAGGAATTATAGAGGGGTACAAAAAGGCGACAGTTATTAGAATAGATGCTGGGAGGAATGTTAACTATGTTCAATCAGAAAAAATTCGTCAGACAACGGCGCTAGAAACGCTTCAGTCAGCTTTCTCGGATTATGCAATTATCACGGAAGGTATACAGGACGCTTATGTGTATGAAGGCGCCATTACACACAATAATTTCTTTGGAAAAACGGCGCTACAATTTGTGCCAGCCAACGGAAAAGAAAACGTCTCAAATGACTTCTATTTCTATCAGGCTCTAGGAATAAAATTTGCCGCAATATATGACTACGATGTATTATTTAATACTAAAAAACGCAATGGAAGAAAAAAAGAACATACGCTCAAAAAAGCTATCCAACAGCTGAAGATTGACCCGACGGAGAAAAATCATATATTCCAGAAGATAGACGATATTACAGACTTTTCTAAGAATCATACGGACAAGAAGCACGGTCTTCGGTGCAAAGAGCTAAGCGAGGAAGAAAAAGCGCGTATTAAAGACTTGTTACAGACTCTTACTCATTATGGAATTTTCGTATGTCCGTTTGGCGAATTAGAGGATTGGGTAAAAACCACAAAACAAAAATCCACGCCTGAAAGGATATTACAAAAATATAAATCTCGTTGTAAGTCAACCTATAAAGACCTCACCATCTTTTTAGAGAATATAAAAAATTATCTACTTTCCTCTTAACTCTCTTTCATGCAATAGCCTTTCACATGCCTCTCCCTCACCTCCTCCCCAGGCCTAGATAGCGGCGCTAGCTTCGCAATAATCTTTTTATAATTCCGGGCCACAGCCTCAGAATCCGGAAGCTTCTCGTAAATGTCCCTAAAATGACAGTTCAGACCCAGCACATAGTCACCTTTCTTCAAATTCCTAACTTTCCAATTTCCACGCGTAATCGTAGAAACTAGCGGAATTATCGGAACATCAATCTTGTCTTGCGCCAAGAACCTCTTTAGATACTTAGCGTGATTTTTATTCTGAAGCAGCGGACTATAAAAATAGTTCTTCTCTCTCCCAATATACTGAATCCATCTTGAACGACTTGCATCGCCATAAATATTCCCCCCATAATTTTTGCATTCAAAAATAAAAATCCCCTTCTTTGACACCACAATCAAATCCATCTCCGAAGTTTTACCATTCCCTCTCGGAATATAAACATTACGAAAAATCTGCTCCTCTGGAATCTTGAACTTCCGAACGAGCATGTTATAAAGTATCCGCTCGCCAGACCTCCCAGCATCCCTCCACTCTTCAGGATGCTTAATCTTATCAATCCCATGACAAAAGAATAGCCAAAAAGCCATAGAAAACAAAACAAGCAAAGCCAGCGCTACCATCGGAAGCAGAATTAAGCTCATACTTATCCCCTAGTCTCTCCCCCACAAATCCCTTGTATAGACTTTCTCTTGCACGTCAGAAATGGCATTTTCCATACGATTCGCCAAGATAACTGACGACATATTCTTGAACTCGTCAAGATCATGTATCACTTCAATCCCCTCAAACATATCACCAAAAATTGTAGGTTCATATATCACTACTCTCTTTCCGTGCTCCTGCAGCTTTCTAATGATGTCCTGAATTGCAGAAGATCTAAAATTATCCGAACCGCTCTTCATAGTTAGTCTATAAATCCCCACCACTTCCAGGTTCATTTCTAGGATTTCGTCCACGATAAACCCTTTTCTTGTCTCATTTGCTTTTACAATTGCCTCAATCAAATTCTGCGGCACGTTCTCATAATTAGCTAAAAGCTGCTTCGTATCCTTCGGCAAACAATACCCACCATACCCAAACGACGGATTATTATAGTAATTACCAATCCTTGGATCAAGACACACGCCTTCAATAATTTCACGAGCATTCAGCCCCTTCACGTCCGCATAGGTGTCTAGTTCATTAAAATACGACACCCTAAGCGCAAGATAAGTATTCGCAAATAGTTTCACAGCCTCTGCTTCGGTGCTCCCCATGAATAAAACTGGTACGTCTTCTACTAGGGCTGCCTCTTTCAGAAGCTCCGCAAAACGACGTCCGGATTCCTCGTGCGAGCCAATGATAATTCTAGAAGGATACAAATTATCATAAAGCGCCTTCCCTTCTCTTAAAAACTCCGGCGAGAAAAATATATCTAGACCAGGGTATTTCTCCTTCATGCGCGCCACAAAACCAACAGGAATAGTGGATTTAATCACTACGCTCGCGTTATTCGTAGCATCATGTATGGCATAGACCTTATTTAATATATCCTCGACGGAAGAAGTG
>JAGAVP010000014.1 GCA_017941835.1 Candidatus Saccharimonadota bacterium | reverse complement strand
CAGCGCACCGTGCTTGCAAGGTTGGAAAACTTAAGGCAAGAAACAGAGATGAGCAGCGAACGCTCTCCCTTTGATTCTATCGAACACAGAATCAAATCCTTCGACTCAGTCGTGGAAAAATGTAAGCGCAAGAACTACGAGCTTACCATTGACAGCATCAAAGAGAATGTCCGCGATATTGCCGGTATTCGTGTCGTAACACCATTTCGAGATGACATCGAAACTATCGAAAAGGCTATCATCCGCCAACCGTCCATGACGGTTATTGAACGCCGCGACTACGTTAATCAGCCCAAGAAAAACGGCTATAAGAGCCTCCATCTAATTGTCTTCATGGAAATTTATTTCATGAACACCAACAAGCTTATCCCTGTCGAGATTCAGATCCGGGACAAAGCCATGGACCTTTGGGCAACTCTGGAGCACATTGTGGGTTACAAAAATCCCCAGGCTTCTCCAGATAATCTCGAGCAATTCAAACGTATCGCCGAAATCCTTACGGATTTCGACAACACTGCTATTGAGCTTCGAGATTACGCCGCCGGCGTTCCCAATCCCACCGAGCAGACCGCGCAAGCCGAGCAAAATCAGCAATTACCTCAACCAAAAACCCGCTAATTTCTTAGCGGGTTTTCTCATCTCAAAAAAAGAAGCCCTCACGCTAAGCACATACTGCGCCCTGCAAGGACTTCGGTACTTATATTAAATCAAATCATCCTGGATATGTCAATAATCTTTCCCCGTTTTGTTACAAATAGCATTTTCTTAATTTGCTTCTGCCTCTGAACCTGTCCTATCAAGAATCTTTTTATTTTATCATCCCTAATTCTTCCAATACGACTCGAGTCAATAATAATATTTCGAGATTGCTTCAAAGCATCTTTTATCTTATGCTCAAGTGTATTGGGATTAAAAGACTCTGGCGATTTAATCTCAAACTCAATCCCATTCAGCTTTATATCAGGAGTCCGCAATTTACTTTCTGCAAGAAATTCAACCTTATATCCCTCATGGGCAAGTATCCTAGCAACCCTCAATTCTTGCGGCCATGGGTTAACATCTGCCGGTATAATAATTCGACCTTTTCTCTTTACGCTGCCCATATGCCAAGTATATTATAATTCACCATTTGCCTGCAAGCTTGAGCATAATCATCCCAACCAAAAACCCGCTAATTTCTTAGCGGGTTTTCTCATCTCACCGAGCCAGAACACGATTCATAGCCAAGTGAATGTATTATTTATAGCGGAAAATCGTTCAAAACGATTTTATTTGCGTAGACCGAGCTTCTTGACAGTTTCTTTGTATTTCTCAAAGTCTGTCTCTTCAAGGTATTTTAAGAGTCTTTTACGCTTGCCGACCATTTGCATGAGTCCACGGCGCGCCATAAAATCGTGCTTGTTTTCCTTGACATGCTCGGTCACTTCGAGGATGCGCTCAGTCAGGATGGCAACCTGTACTTCAGGCGAGCCAACATCAGACTTGTTGCGAGCCATCTTCGAAATAGCCTCCGCTTTCTTCTCTTTTGTTATCATGCAGAAAATTATATCACACCCCTATAACTTTTGCAAGTGCCCAGGCTTTTATGCTACAATAAAATTAGTTGCTTCCCTACTTCAGCAATTAAACAACCGCACAAGGAGTATTTTATGCATGAAGTAGGAATATCTACTGAGCCTAATATTGAAAGCTCAATTTATGAAATCCGTGGGAAACAAGTAATGTTGGATTCAGATTTGGCTAGGCTATATCAAGTCAAAACCAAAGCTCTCTTACAGTCAGTTAAAAGAAATATGGAAAGATTCCCCAAGCACTTTATGTTTCAATTATCGGATGAAGAATTTCTAAGTTTGAGGTCACAATTTGTGACCTCAAAAGGAAGCGGCGGCAGACGATACAATCCATATGTCTTTACAGAGCAGGGCGTCTCAATGTTGTCTAGCATCCTGCATTCAGAAACAGCCATCCAGGTCAGCATCCGCATCATGGATGCTTTTGTTACTCTAAGACACTACGTTTCTACTAATCTATTAGAACAAAAATACATCAATGATCTTGTTATGGAAGACCATGATAAGATAAAAGTTCTAGAAAACTCTTTCCAGAAATTCGAAGAAAAGCGTAAGATTAGCGAGATATATTTCAACGGTCAAATCTACGATGCTTATTCCAAAATCCAAGAAATATTCAGTGAGGCAAAAGAGAAGTTAGTTATTATCGATGCCTATGCAGATAAAACTATATTAGACATCATAAAGCGTCTCCCAATAAACGTTACTATCATTACCAAGGCAAACAACCTTCTAACAAAGCAAGATATCATAAAGTATAACAAACAATACAATAATTTGTCTGTGCGCTACGATAATTCCTTTCATGACAGATACTTTATCTTAGACGGTAAAACTGTTTATCACTGCGGGGCCAGCATAAACAGAATCGGCTATAAGACCTTTTCCATCAATCTGATTAAAGATGAGGAAATATGCCAGTCACTAATTAAACGTCTATCTAGGATTATAAAATAAGCAAACCACGGAAATTTATATCACACCCCTATAACTTTTGCAAACGTATTACAATCATACCATCGGGTTGGCACATCCCCCGCGATTAAATCCGAGCCGCCATTATTCCGTAAAAGACAATCGCCCCGGGACAAAACAATCCGAAGGAGGCAGAGATGACCCTCCTATCTGGAGGCCTCGCGCAAAAAAGCCACAAGTCCAAAAAAACCACAGGCCCACGAGCACTTTGTCCTTAGGTGCTAGCCTATTTACAAAAATAGTCATCTCTTTTCGATACTTGTTTGATTGTCTAGCGGGTGAGTATCCGTATGCGTTGTCTAGTTCGCCAGTATCTAGTTCGTCAAGTACCAGTGTTTCGTTCGTCCTGTCCGGCAACCGGAACGGCGGCAGTACCAACAATCAGGGTGACAACGGCAACTACTGGTCTAGTACGGCGAACAATAGTAACAACGCGTACAACTTGAACTTGAATAGTTCAAATGTCAACCCCGCGAACAACAACAACAAGTACAACGGGTTTAGCGTCCGTTGTGTAGCTAAATAGGGGCACCCTGCCCCCAGACTCCTTCAAAAAGCCAACCCGACCTAGTAATAGTAGTCCCAGCCCATCCGCTCAAACACTCGATGAGCCAACTTTTTCGAGTTAAAATGCGTACTATGCCCAAGATACGACACCACCGACTCAATCTCGCGCCGTCCCATTCCGACTTCCGCCGCCGCCTGATAAAAATTCCGCTTAAATCTCTTTCCCATTACCGTATGGTATGGATAAATCACCACGCCTAAGAACTCCACTCCCTTTTGTACTTCCTGAATATACCTTTTCTTCGGGTGCAGCGTCAAACCAATTCCTAGTAAAAACTCCTCGATTTTCTTAATATCTTTCTTCGCCTGCGCATGTTCTTCCTCTGTCACAACTATATAGAAATCATCCACATAACGTCCGTAATGCCGATACCCCAGCTCATACATAACGTATTTATCGAGTTTATCCAGATAAATATTCGACAGCAGCTGCGAAGACAAATTCCCAATCACTATCCCCTTTCCGGGTGCTTGTCCAAACAGGCTTTTATTCTTCGGTAACTCGTACCATCTTGATAGTGGCGGCCGTCGCTTCACACCTTTTACTGGATCATCAAAAATAATCTTTTCCCACAGGTAGCATACCAAATCCCTCATATCATCCCGCTCATTATATTGCACTTTTGCGCCCTCTCGGACCAAATCATACAGCCCCTTCCTCGGCAAACTCATAAAATAGCCAGAAATATCCAGCTTAATCACATAAGCCCTCCTTGTATAATTCCGCGACACCGAGCGAATATGATGCTCCAAGCGTTTTATTCCAAGCAAAGTACCTTTACCTTTCCGACACGAATAAGAATCATAAATAAACTTTTTATCCCACCATCCAGCCACCATGTTATAGAGAAAATGATGCACAATTCTGTCTCTAAACGGCGCCGCAAAAATCTCTCTAAGCACCGGTTTCGTCGTCACAAAAGCTATACCACGACTCGGCGCATAACGCCGATGAATGATATCGTCCCTCAGAATTATCAAATTCTCCATCGCATGCGCCTCAAAACGCCTCTCATCGCGCGAGCGACGCTTTCCTTTGCGCGCGTCATAATATGCCAGCGTTAACTGATGTAGCAGCCACTCAGAAAAATCATAATCACTCGGCTTGAGATTTTCCGGCAACTTTATTACTTCGACGTTTGGCATAATCCTTCTTTGCCACCTTCAAATCTTTTTCTATCTTGAGTAGCGCATCATTCAACCTTATCAGTACCTTATTATCGACCAACCTGAACGTCGCGAGCATAGAAATGTTCGCCGAAAGCTCCGCTACTACCACAGGCAGATACTCAAACAGTTCTGGCCACTCGATGTGTTCCCTCTCCGCCAGAATAACATTTTTCGCCATCTGTTTCGTCAGAAACAACATATCTTCCCCAAAAAATTCCCGGTCCGTCTGCTTTAGTTTCCGCGCCACAAAATAAATCTGCATTGCTGCTTCCTGCACGTCGATAGAAAGGTTAGGATACACCGCCTTCGGAACGATGATGGTATTGGCTTTACTCCAGAGGTCATCTTCATATTTCTTGATTCGCCAAAATTCATCTTCGCTCATTTCTCTAGCTAGTTTGTAAGCAGAAATCAAATCATTATTCGTACCCTCAACTTTAACTTTCTTAGCACCAGCTGTCTCTAGGATTTTTGAGAACTCTTCAATGGCATTTCGCGTGATTATCCCAATCGGAGCTTTGTACCGAAAATCCGAATCCGCAATCAGATTCGGTGCTTTTGTCGTGAGATTTAGCTTGTCGCGCGCAATCGGCCAGACGTAGTGAATGTACATCAGCGCCGAGTGTGACATGATTTTGTACCAATCATCATTCGTCTTCAAGATGAAAACATAACCATAATTATTTTCCTCAAGGTACAACACCTTTTGTTTGGCATTTTCGTAGTTGAGCCTCTTGATTGTGCTGGCTTTACGTTTCTCAAGAAGCGCCGGGTTTTGATTCGCAGATTTTGACTTAGTCGTACTCATTCTTACAATTCTTTCTTATAACTTTTGACTCCTTGCCCCGTGGCAAGGAGTCAAATTTCTCCAAGAGGCTGGGGGCAGGGCGCCCCTATTTAGCTACACAACGGACGCTAAACCCGTAGTACTTGAGGTTGCGGAGCGCGGGGCCGACACTCGAACTATTCAAGTACAAGTCGTACGCGTTGCTACTATTGAGCGCCGTACTAGACCAGTACGCGCCGTAGCCACCCTGATAGTCGGTACTGCCGCCGCGCCGGTAGCCGGACAGGACGAAGGCTGGGCCAGTCGTGGAACGCATATCGGCGGAAGAGCCATAATAGCCATATAGTGTCTGGAACTCACCGGAAGAACCGCCAGTCGGCAAACGCCAACCCTTAGGACAGATATCATAGCTGACACTGCCGGAAGACATAGGATATGTGCCATAAGTGGCGGTAGCGGTATACCAGTTATAGTAGACACCATAATCTGCCTGAGCACTAGACTGGCCGGAGATTGAAGTGTCTGTAGCGTCAAGGGTCATGAGCTGGTCATCACAAGCAGCACTGATTGTGGTACACCATAGACTTGTTGATGATGCTGGGATAGTGACGGTCTTGCTGGATGGGAGGTTAGAGTCAGCATTAGAGATGGTTTTGTTCTGGAGACGGAGGTTTTGGGTCATCCAACAGTTGCCATCCGCGAGTTTTCTAACTGTATATTCCTCATTGTCGCGGGAGTCGGTGAGGGTGAAGGTTGTACCAGTTGCAGCGACCTTACATGCAGCGATATTGGCTGTATCTTGCATGTAGGAGACTGGATTAACTACCTCTAAGCTCGCCGTATAGGTCTTAGCATATTTGGAGTTAGTGAGCGTAATCGTGTAAGTGCCAGCCGCGGTAGCCGGAATAGTACAAGAATAAGTCAGTGGTGCGCTAGAAGTTCTCGCACAAGAAAGAATAGTGCCACTACCAAGAGTAATAGCTGCTTCTAGATAATCCGCCGTGGAGTACATCGTAGTAGCTACCGTTACGGTTGTAGCAGTATTTGATTCTATACTAGAAGGAGTAAGCGTCACCTTATCTACGCTTCCTGCATCCGCCACCGCCGTAAAGGCAATGTTGTTAGTGTAATTGCCAGGAGTTGTGTCGGAGTTAGCTTGAACAGCGTAATAGACTGGGTAAGTATCGCCAGAAGTTGCTGAAGTGGAGGAAGCAAGGAGAGCAGGGTTGGAGCTTGCAACTGGTGGAACAGCGAAGAGCTTAGAGCTGTCTGGAGTAGTGGAAGTAGTGGTAGAGTAGGAAGAGCTAAAGTTGTTAGAAACAAGGTGGGCTGTGCCTGATGGGATGGCATAGCCCCAAGTACCACGGGTGAGTGAGGTAGGAGCTGCTATAGTACCAGAGGTTGCAGCAATGGTACTAGAGAGTCCATCTTTTACACCAGTTAGACTAGTGTTGTCACCCGTCATAGAAATGTAGAGCCTATATCCTGGAGAGTTGGTAATAACAGAAACATAACCTTCTGAAATAGTCATAGTGTCACTATCGGAAACAGAAAGGTTGAGATTGACATTACTTGTGGCGGAGACGGAGAGATTATAGCCAGAGGCGGAAGCGGAGGAGGTGTTGTCGCCAGATTCAGCGCTCGTCTCACCCGGCGCGTTGAACACCGATGCCGCCAGCATCGTAACTAGAAACGTCACCACAAAAACACTCACGCCGTATCCGTAAGCTTTGATTTTCTTGTCTGATTTCAGGATGCCAGATTTTGACTGGCGGCTCATGAAGCCGAGACGGCTTGCTAAGCGATTAAGATGCCCCCCCCCCCCCACGTTGGCGATTTTTATCTTATTTTTATCCCACATTTTTCCCATATTACCCCCATTTTATACCGCCCCCACCAAAAAAGCAATACCGAAATATTGCTCTCCCACTTCAACTTCCACCTAAGCAACCTAAGCAAACAACCCCACCAAATTCCTCCGCCTGAGTTTATATACTAATAACACAATTCTCTTTTATGAAATCTACTATACTCTTGCGCTTCCCAGTCTCATAAAACTCTACTAAAAGCTTTTTGTATTCCTCAGTTTTGTCTTCCGGGACAAACATCAGGCCAAGCCCGTTGGCAATCATATAATGATTCGCAAAAATCACCGCCGTACGTTTATTGCCATCAAGAAATATCTGCGTTCTCTGGATGTATAACATTACATCTATCGCTTTGTCAATTTTCGACTTTGAACTAGCAAAAATCTGCTCCAAACTCTCCTGAACAACCGACCGCAGTGGTAGCTCTGGTTTCCATCTTGTTCCGCCAATTGTTACTGGCACGTCCCTAATTTCCCCAGCGTTATAATAAAAGCCTTCCTCAATCAGTTTATTAATCTGTTGCATTAACCCAAGATTTTGAGAAGACTGAATTACGTCCTCGTCAAGAATAAATTCCCAAGCGTGCTTCATGTTTAGAATCTTATGCACGTCGGTTGCGCTCATACCAGAAACTCTAGCACCCTCAATGATATCCTCTGTGCTAGCAAATGTCGTCGCTACACCTTCTAGGATCGCCTGAGAATGAATAGTGAGCGCAAGATTTCTCTTCGCAAAATCGATGTTCCTTTTTACCTTTTCCTGTAATTCTGATTCTATATATCCCAGCTTATTTAGCTGATGTTTCACTTCGCGCAACGTTTTTTTAAGTTCCCGCGCTTTTTCATTGTTAGATGTTATAATTTCTAACAACTCATCTGAATACTTTCCCACAAATTTCGTCACTTGCTTTCCAGCCACTCGCGTGTGAAGATAAATGTTCTTACTCTTTCCCTCTTCTCGAACC
This sequence comes from Candidatus Saccharimonadota bacterium, assembly GCA_017941835.1. Taxonomy (GTDB): domain Bacteria; phylum Patescibacteriota; class Saccharimonadia; order Saccharimonadales; family Saccharimonadaceae; genus Nanosyncoccus. The sequence continues at coordinate 2,667 of JAGAVP010000014.1, read as the reverse complement.
TCCACCGCACCAAAAACCATCTCGCTAAGCATCCGTTCTAGCGTTTCACGTTTTCTAAGCAGTGTAATTTTATCTTCACTCATGCTTCCATCCTACCACACCTGAAACAATTTGTCAATATTTTCATACTTTTGTTTCAGGTACTAAAATCTGCGCCTCTTAAATACCTGAATAAACTCTAGCTCGTTACCCCAAGCTCTTCTAGCGTCACTGCCTCTTTCACCGAAAAATCTCCAATTTCCGTCCGCCGAAGCTCCGTCAAATATCCACCCACGCCTAGCGCCTTCCCAATATCTTCCCCCAGCGCCCGAATATAAGTCCCCGATGACACCTTACAATCAATTTTAAGATACGGCCATTTATATTCCACCACCGAGATGTCATAAATCGTCACTTCCCTTTCTGGCATTTTCACCTTGATTCCCTTCCGCGCCAAATCATAAGCTCTCCGTCCATTAATTTTCACCGCCGAATACGCCGGCACCTTCTGCCTCACCCGCCCCTTAAACTGGGAGATAACCGAGGAAATTTCGGAGATATCTATTTCTGGGGATCTTCGATATTCCGAGATTTCCCCCTCTACATCTCCCGTCGTCGACGTCTTCCCCAGGCAAATCGTCGCCTCATACCTCTTATCTTTCTTCAAAAACTCCGCCGCTCTTCTCGTCCCCTTTCCTAAGAGACAGATTAAAAGTCCTGTCGCAAACGGGTCCAGCGTCCCCGCGTGCCCGACTTTCGCTCGCTTCGGTGCCGTCAACCCACGCTTAGCATAATCTTCCTTCATCTGCTCCGTCAAAATCCTTCGCACTCTTGCTACCACCGCAAAAGAGCTCATTCCCGCCGGTTTATCGACCAACAAAAAATCTCTATTAAGCAAATTCATGCTTCTATTTTACTACAAATCTACATTCCAGGGATTCTAAACGCGCTCGGATCATTTACCGGTGTCGTATTCGCCGGACTTTGCTCTGGCTGTACTACGACTGGATTCACTGGTTCCGGTTGAACTTGTACGCCGCTCGGGGCTGTCACGGAAAGTTGCGCCGCCGAATCATCAATCGTCGGAATCACTGGAGTCTCTGGCGTCACTGGCGCTTCCGGCATTACTGGCTGTGCTACCACTGGTGGCATTTCTGGTACCATCGGCGCTACCGGCGCAGGTGGAGGTGGCAAATCCACTCCCCCCATCATCGGCTGCTCAGGTACAACAGGACTTGCAACCGGCGCAACCGGCGCAACTGGCTCTACCGGCACCGCTGGCACCGATTCCGCCAAGGCTTCATCCATCATCGCTCCATAATCTTTTGGCCTTTCTTCTAGTGGAGTCATCGTCTTATCTTGCATCAAAGTCCGGTCCATATCTGTCCCATAAATCGTATTCGCTTCCACCTTAGACTGTGGTACCGCTGCCACCATAGTCGCATCATTTTCCGGCTCAACTGGTGTCGCCGTCGGCGCAAACTCAGAAACCTCAGGACTTCCCAACGTCGGCAATTCCACCGCTGGCGTCTCTGCCACAGGTGTCTCCACCGTCGGTGCTTCCACCGCTGGCGCCTCCGGTGCCGGCGTTTCCGGCACGGCACTCTTCAACTCTTCCATTACGGAGCCGGCACTTACATTTGGTGTTTCTGGGTTATCGCCCCTTATCATCTGTTCTAATTGTTGTTCTGGTGTCAAACCAGATTCCACCGAGTCTTCCTCGTGTTTAACGTCAAGCATCCCCGGCTCACTTGCTTTATCTTCCGCTGAAGCTTCCATCGTAGGACCTTCCATTGTAGAAGTCTCCGCTTCCCCCTTCCAAGCTTCTTCCGCCGGAGTTTCCGTCGTACTCGAAGCAGCAGGCTCCGCACTCCCCATCTGCGCCACAATTAATTGCTGATCTGCACCAAGCTGCATTAATTTCGAAGATAGTGCCATCGTATCAGGTGTCGTCTTTTCATTCGAAAATCTGTCCGTCGCCGAAATGATACCAGTAAGGAGTGCTGTCGCCGCTTCTTTCGAAATTGGCTGTTGACCTATTTTTTCTACAAGCTCCACCACCATTTCCGATACCGACGAAGCCTGTGGCTTATTCCACTCCACTCCGCCGAGTCTTCCCGGCACCGCATTCGAGATATTAATCAGTCCCGCATCATGCATTATTCTACCATGCTGAGAAAGTGCCGCATCCAAATCCTCAATTTCAATCACATCAATCGCAATCACGAGATCCACATTCACTTCCCCACGTGAAAATTCCAAATCACTCTCCGAAATCGTCGTCTTATACGGCGTAATATAAACCTTAACAAAATCCCCCTCAATCTTATACCTCAGATGGTCAGCCTTTTCCTTTTCAAGAGCAATGATAAAATCCTGCAAACTATTCGTATTCGTCTCAAAAGTCTCATCTGGTCGCAAAAACTCCAACGCATTCGGCGTCTTTCCAGAATAAATCGCCGTCACATGCTTTCCATATTTATCCAACATCAACGTCAAGCCTAATGCAGCTGTCATCTCATCCACCGACGGGTCTTTCGATAAAGTCACCAAAATACTATCGGCATCATTAATTTTTTCAACCACTTTCTCGAGGTTGGTATCAGCGCCCACCGCCGTGTTTCGTGTTTCTTCTGTTTGCATTTTTTATTTTAACCTTGATTTACAACCTCACTTTAACATAACCGT
>JAGAVP010000013.1 GCA_017941835.1 Candidatus Saccharimonadota bacterium | reverse complement strand
TCCAAGTGGATGCTATCTATTGACTAAATGATAGAATGTTTTATTAGAATCGTTGCCGTAGTGGTTAATATCTTCTGGCTCGGCCCAGAGCGAAAGCTTGTGGACGCGCCACTTGCCAATGAAGAACATCTGAACTATCGCATCATTCACGTCGCGGTTATTTAACGCGCGTGGAATGTATGCGAGGGAAAAGTAGTACCAATTGTCGTCTTCGGCGTCTAACCTCGCAAAAACGCGCTTACCGCGCCCAAAAAGGCGTACATCGAAGCGCTGTGCTAGTGTTTCTAGAGGATAAGTCTTTAATTCGTGGATCGCGTCGCGGACGGGCGATTCTGTCAGTTCCATACGTTCAAACTTATCGTAATCGCGCGAATTGAATCTGCCGTTATGTTCGAGCATGAAACTTTCAAGTTGTCGAGCAGTAACCGGTATTGGTTCGCCGGGTTTAGTCTTCTTGAATGGGTGGCGTTTTGCCATGATACCTCTTTTCGGTTAGAGGTGCGCTCGCTAGAGCGGTATCGGCTAGCTAATAAAAGTTGCACCTTTCTTTTCTAGCATTTTGAAGTATTTGTCTTTCTTTTTCTCAAACATAGTTCCAATAGCTTTCGTATTTACGATAACTTTAAAGCCATTTCTAATTGCACCAAGTGCAGTCAAGGCGACGCAACCACCGCCATCGACGCCTACTACTTCTACGGTGTCGATATTGTTCTTTTGTAAGTATTCAAGTAATTGCGAATTAGAAAAAGCGTCGCCTTTGTATTTATCGAAAACCGCATTACCTTTCTTAAGTAGGTCTTCGGCCAATTCAGCACCCTTGTCGCCATCAAATATTTGCACCGGTGCGAGTTTATTAATGAGGTTCTTCTTCATGAGATTGCGGATATAGATGACATTCTCGTTGGCTTTTATTTCTTCATTAACTTTATTGATGATATCACTATCGTATTTAAAGAATTCTGCGTGATTCTTGCCGACGCAAGCTTCTTGCATATCAATTACAAGTAATGCTTTACTCATCTTAGCCCCTTAACGGTGTTAGTAACTATTTCTGCTAGCTTTTCTTTATTGTCGACATCTTCCACAAAATACATCGGTTTCGCGCCGTCATATGGAATTTCTTCGGCCATTTTGTATTGTTCGTTTTCTGGAACAATTTTCACTAGCAGACGATCGTCGTAAATACCGCCAAACAAGACACTATTTGAATATAGCAAGAATTCGCCCATCATCGGCCGACAGGTAATATTCGGCGCTTCCGACAGTTGTTCTAAGATAAAATCGCGACATTCTTTGGTGCTTGCCATATTATGCCTTTTTAGTTGGGTGCCTTATTACGGTTTTAAGTTTACTTACGTCGCATTTTCTGGGATCACTTAGATAAATCTCATGATGATATCTAGTATCAGTTATATCTAGCTTATAGCCGTTATCTTCGGCGAATTCGTGCATTAACTCAACTGTTGCCGGCTCGTCGTCGTAACTGCCGATATGCATACATTGAACGCATAAACCCTCGTCATAAGTTAGGAACTCCACTCTAGAGAAGTCTTGTTTCTTCTTCTTTGTAGCTTCAGCTATAGCCCAGTCAAAATCGGCTTTCGTCACAAAGTCTGGTAAACGGATAATGGAGATGAAATTTAGGGCTTCTTTATGGTCGTAATCTATACCATCTTTGCCATCTTGCCACCAAAAGCCCTCAAGTGGTGGGACAACGTATTCAAAGAACCCATCTATTTTATGGTCACCTTTATAACTCATCTTTATCGTATAGGCGACTCCGTAAAGTAACCCAAGCGTATTTTGGTAATCGCCATTTTCTTCATTAGGATTTCCTTTACCTCTAACGGCGATGTAATTCATCTTCGGAACATCAACAATACTCGGTTTATTCTTCGGTAAATAGTATTCTTTATATTCCTTTTTAAAATCGAAAGCCATATCTACTCTAATTATACCATCAGACGCATTTTTCATTGACATTGTAAGCTCTTAAGAGAGCTTTAACATTGATAATGGATCTACTGGTCCAGTCTCTATATGTATATATATTACTAATAGTTCGTAATTGGTTTCGTTGCCATGGCTTTAATATATGAAATCTTGCAGTTCAGGGTTAAGTTTACTTTCGACCAAATTGAAGTCTGGCCGCCATGTTGGATTCACAATAACGTATTCAACCACCCCACAGAGAGGTTCGTAGAGATTTAGACACCGCGCACCAAAATTCCTGTTAAAATCGCCTGAGTAAGGCTTTTTTTGTGGGCATTTTTTTCTTGACATAACCGCTTTGACAAGTTAAACTAGAATCAGAAAAAGTCATATATTTATATAAATTGAAAGGCTATAAAAATGTCTAAAACAAACAAAATCCTTGCTGGGTTCGGAGTAGCTACCGCACTCGGCATTGCCATCTCTCCGCTTGCGGTCTTCGCAGATGATCCTACGACGGTCGACGGAGAAACCACAATCAACGCTATCATCGAAGAGGTTATCAGCATGAGCCTCGTCTCATCCGACTCAGCAAACCCCTATAATTGTAATTCCGCTGCTACGCCAAATTGTTCCGGCACTGATCAGTCCGCTACTACTACAATCTTGCCAAGCCAGGCCGATACCGACTCTATGTATACCATTGTCACAATCAATACCAATAGCGTGAACGGTTATAATCTTACCCTGGCCGATTCTGATACGAACAACGCTCTTGTTGCCCCTACCGGCACTATCGCTGCTATCGCCTCCGAGCCTGTCGGCGGCACTAATCCAGGCTGGGCCATCGCCGTCGATAAAGCTTCCCAGACCGGAACTATTACTTGGCTTCAGGTCCCTATCTCTACTAGCACCCCCCCTCTGACGATTAAATCCCATCATCCAAGTCCTGCTGCCGTCACTGTTAATGACGTGACGACGGTAACTTACGGCGTTGCCGCTTCTTCTAGCCAGCCGACTGGTATCTATACGGACACCGTCGTCTACACCGCCACTACTGGTGTCTAAGATATATAATATATATGACTTAAAACCGCCCTCCAGGGCGGTTTTTCTTGCCTCATAATCTTGAGTGCGGCTACCTACTCCGTCCCCCCCCGTACCGCCCTGCACATCTCGTCCGCCCCCACCGTGTGGAAAAGTTCCTTAAAAATTACCCAAAAAAAGTCTTGACTTTAGCATGAGCAGAATATAAAATAGAAATCACAAAGGTCATATAATAAACATTACAAAATAGAAAGGAAAATAAATATGTCCAAAACTACTAAAGTTATTGCTGCCCTCGGCGTTGTAGCAGGCCTCGGCGTCGCCGCTTTACCAGCATTTACGTATGCACAAACTTCAATCAGCGGTGGTGTTAATGTTAAAGCTATCGTTGATGAAGCTATCGCGATGACTATCACTGGCAATGAAGATACTACATGGCAGACATCAGCTGAGACACCAGTAAGTGTTACAGGCGACAGTGTCTACGCTCCAGCAGGTGTCACTACGCTTAACACTTATAACGCAGCAAATGGTGAAGTATTCGTAAACGGAACTACTGCTGTACGCTATGCATCTGGTTCCTATACTAATATCCTTCCAAACTCCGTCAAAAATGGCGGTACTGATGATGCAGACTTCAAATCAACTATTTCGGTTTGGACCAACTCTGCTAACGGTTACGACCTAACGGTCATTGACCAAGATACTAGCAACGCTCTTTCAAACGGTGAATCTGGTACAGCCGCTGATACTATTGCCGCTGTAGATAACAATGGTGCGTTGGTCGCAGGCGCCACAAATGGTGCTTGGGGTATCAAAGTCGGTACTACTTCCACCGATGGTACGGGCTACTCTGCCGTTCCTGTAAGCGGTGGCTCAGCCCTTAATATTAAGAACAACGGTGCTGCCTTTGCTGATGGCGAACAAACTGTTGTTTACTACGGTGTTGCTACCAAAGCAGCTCAGAAAACTGGTACCTACACTGACCAGATTATCTACACCGCTACAACCAAGAACGGTTCCTAGTCTAACCACGACATAGTGTAATGACCTTAATCCCCTCACTCGAGGGGATTTTTGAAGAATGCCCCTCAGGGCTTATTCTTTTCTCATTTTCCATCTTGCCACCAGCAAAAACCCAATGTATAATAATACACATAACAAGGAGGTTAATGGCTAAAAAAATCAAACTATTTCTTATTGTTGTCGTTGCGGCCATGACATTTGGCGTATTCCAATTTGTGGTTGCGGACTCAGTTCATGCAGAGGAAACTACTCAGAATGCAATCCATCTACAGGTCTCCCCGACTAAGCAGAAGCTCTCGCTTACCCCGGGCTCTTCCTACGTGGGCACTTTCAAAGTCCATAACGCTGGCGCAGCACCTTTTACTTATAAGGTTTCTGCTACACCGTATAGCGTCACAAACGAAAACTACAGCCCAGATTACACTGGCCTGACTAATTACACCCAAATTGCCGAATGGATTTCTTTCGAAAAAGAAACTGGCCTTCTCCAGCCAGGTGAGGTCGCAGAAGTTGCCTATACCGTCAATGTACCAAAAGACGCTCCAGCTGGCGGACAATACGCCGCCCTCATGGCTGAAACTAGCGACGGTAACGCCGAAAATGCTACCGTAGCCGTTGTTCACCGCGTTGGCATGATCCTCTACGCCGCTGTCCCTGGCGAGACCCGCGAGTCCGGCGAAATCATCAAAAACAACGTCAACACCTTCTACTTTAATCCACCTCTCACGGTTAATTCTCTTGTAAAAAACACTGGTAACGTCGAGCAGACTGCTACCTATACTGTAAAAATCTATCCTCTCTTCTCCAATGAAGCCGTTTTCTCTAACGAAGAAAAACCAGACAAAGAAAAACAACTCGATGTCATTCCAGATACCAGTCGTTTCAACTCTATTACTTGGGAAGGCGCTCCACACATCGGCATCTTCTCCGTAGAGCAGACCATTGAGTTTGCCGGCCAGGTCTCCACTAACAAGAAACTTGTACTAATCTGTCCGCTCTGGCTTCTCTTTATCATCTTTGCGCTCCTCTTCTTCATTATCTTCTGGCTATTCTCCCGCGCAAGAAATCGCAAACGCGAGGCTACTCGTGAAAACGCTAAAAAATCAGCAAAAGAGGAAAAGGAGGATTAATGAAAAAACTATTTTTTGCCCTAAGCCTAATCTTTGGCTCTCTCCTGGCACCTATTACTCCAGTTACCTATGCAGAGGAAGTTACCGATTCTAGTAGTTCCGCGCCAGAGCTATCCGTATCTCCAGCTACCGCTAGCGTTTCGTTAAAACCTGGTGCTTCCATGGATTACACCTTAGTCGTTACTAACGACAAAGAAAACGAGCTTGCGATTACTGCTTACGTTGCGCCATACTCAATTCAGAACGAGAACTATGATGTTGACTTTGAGAAAGAAACTTCCCGCACCCAGCTTTCTCGCTGGATTAAATTCGTCAATGAGGATGGCTCTGTAGTCGATAAGTATAGCGCCGTCGTACCTGGCAATTCCAAAGCTTACGTCAATTACCGTGTTACCGTCCCAGAAGATATCCCAGCCGGCGGTCAGTATGCATCTATCTTTATCCAGACTGGCGATAACGCTAAGCCTCTCGAGACTAGTGGTCTCCAAGCCGTCTCGCGTGTAGGCGTAATCATTTATGGTCGCGGCGTTGGCGAGACAGAGGAAAAGGCGGAAATTTCCGACGTTCATGTTCCAGTTTTCCTGACTAGTGGCCCCGTTACTGCATCTGCCCTCGTCACCAATCTTGGTAACACCGATATTGAAGTCGAATACGACTTCACAGTCACCTCTATTGTCGGCAATGAGCTCTACCACGCAGAAGGAAAGAATCCAGTTTTGCCAGATGCTGCTCGTCGTATTAAAGCGGAGTGGGAAAATACTCAGCCGATGGGCATCTTCCATGTCTCCTATCACGTTTCCACCCTTGGTGAAACTTATGAAGAAAGCAAGCTAATCATCATTTTGCCAGTCTATATGATCGTAATTGCACTTTTCATATTGACATTACTTGTGATTTGGATTATAATCCTAATCAGGAAGC
>JAGAVP010000012.1 GCA_017941835.1 Candidatus Saccharimonadota bacterium | reverse complement strand
TCCAAGTGGATGCTATCTATTGACTAAATGATAGAATGTTTTATTAGAATCGTTGCCGTAGTGGTTAATATCTTCTGGCTCGGCCCAGAGCGAAAGCTTGTGGACGCGCCACTTGCCAATGAAGAACATCTGAACTATCGCGTCATTCACGTCGCGGTTATTCAGTGCGCGTGGAATGTATGCGAGGGAAAAGTAGTACCATTTGTCGTCTTCGGCGTCTAACCTCGCAAAAACGCGCTTACCGCGCCCAAAAAGGCGCACATCGAAGCGCTGTGCTAGTGTTTTTAGGGAATAAGTCTTTAACTCGTGAATCGCGTCGCGAATAGGTGATGCTGTTAACTCCATACGCTCAAACTTGTCGTAATCGCGCGAATTGAATCTGCCGTTATGTTTGAGCATAAAGCTTTCGAGCTCACGAGCAGTAACCGGTATTGGCTCGCCGGGTTTAGTTTTCTTAAATGGGTGGCGTTTTGCCATAATACCTCTTTTCGGTTAGAGGTGCGCCACTAGAGCGGTATTATGCGCAGTTCTTTTTATGCGCTTTGAGCTTCTTCATCGCCCAGTCGTAATGAGATGAGAGAACGCTCACGAAATACGAGCCAAGCACAGAACCGCCAACCCAAGGATACATGCCTTTGGTGAATAGTTGTTCTTCGCTCAGGCTTTCGGCTAACTTCATGACGTCTTTGTGGGATTTCTCAAACATCTTTCTAGCATCTTCCAGTGAAGTCTTTTGGTGCTTCTTCCAGTATTCGACATTCATATCACCGTAAGTCTTCCAAGTGTATGGCTCTGGCAAGAATGGTGCATTACCGCCTTTATTTAGGTTTGTATCGACAAATTCTAGCAACATACGGTGCCATTCGTACAAATGCACCCAAATATCGCGTAGATTCTTGTCGCGTCCCCAATGGCGTTCTTTCTTTGATGGATCGCCGGAAAAATCGAACTCGGTGTTCATTTCTTTCTCGCTCATTGAATCAGCCATTTCGATTAGCTTAGTGTAATATTCCTCACCAGCTTTTAATAGGTCCTGTTTGTTGCGTGGTCTTGGCATAAATAAGTCCTTGTTTACTACTTTAATTATATCATCGGGTGCAAGTCTGCCATTGACATTGTTATTCTTTTATTTTCTTCATTGACATTGTTTTTAGCCTCTGCGGCTCCAATTGAGCTGTATTTTCTTAAAAGTTCGAATCTCTTTGCCTGTATATGTATACCTCAGAACTCGCACGGCATCAGCACCGGGTAGTCTTTCTTAGGTATAACCTTGATCTTCGCAGTGTATTCGGGGTGGTCAATACACCAGTCCACAACCATGCAAAGCCGAGCAACAACGTCTACTCGCCCCTCACCAACTAAGACGATACCGTTTTTCTCGATAAATGAATTTGTATAGATTTCGTATGGTTTGCCACCAAATGGCTTGGCGACTAGTATGTAAACAATAGTTGCGATGAGTGTACAGATTATCGTTGCAATGCGAGGTTGCCATTTTTTGAATATGCCAAAGATGAAAAAAGGGATGATACCAAAACAGTAAATGATTGTTATGAGATGATTCGGAAAGTTTTTGCCAAGCTCCGCGATAAATCCGATTCCGCTTGTAGCTAAGAGAGCAGTCATCACAGATAGGATAACGCCAGAATACCAAGCGTCTTTCTTGATATACCAGCCTATAAATGCGCCCGGAAATGTTGCTAGTGTAATCTTTAGCCAATACGGATAATATTCAAATAACCCCCAACCAAGCTCATTAAATGGCACTTGTACTAGATACACTAAAGGCTGAGACAGGAGGAAGAAGACGAAGGTTTTCAAAGCGGCTTCGAGCGGTTTTTTGCAATTAGTAATAATAAGGATCGCCGGAAGTACCCACCACTCCGCAGTGACGGCGATGTCGTGGAACGAATTTCCGTCGGGAACAAGTAACGCCATTAGCGCTGTCCATAGACCTAGCGCTATGGCCATAATTATTACTACGGGCCATGTCATTTTTAGGCCACCAAAGACTTTGTCAAAACATTTTCGCATATTACTATTATACTACGGAATGCGTGCTTTTATTGTAGTGCTGTTAGCCAGCCGTCTAGCCTTTTAATGCCTTCTTCCGTGCGCCCCTTCGTTATATTTTCTCAAATCTGTATTTTTGTTTAACGGTAGGGTATTTTTCGTGGTCGACTCTGGAGAAAAACATTTCCGCTGGACGGACAAAAAGCTCGCCGCCACCATAGAGGGCACGATAAACCACCATTTTCTCCATGGTTTCACTATGCGTAGCGAGACCGACAAATTCGTAGAGATATTTGTTCGGTTCCTCACGTAATTCTTGTTGAGTCAATAATTCCCTCTTGAAATGCTGCAATTTATCACCGGAAACAAGGCGTGTCATATGAGCATTGACAAATTAAACTTTCCCGCCGCTAGCATCGAATCCGCTATAATAACCAGATTCGTAAGCGTTCTTTTCTTCGTCGGAAAGAGCATCAAAATCTTCTACGGACATACCATAGCCGGTATAAAACGAGCCAGAAATGCCATCCTGCTGACCATCCATTGAGCCTAACTCTTCTAGTTCGCGTAGGCGGTCATCGTCGACCTCGTCGGAAAAATCCTCCTCATCGTCGTAGTCGTCGGAGTCGTCGTCATAATCGATTTCATCTTCATCGAGCTCGTCGGAAAAGCCATCCATGTCTTCGTCGTAATCATCCATAGGTTTAGTTTAGCACAGCGATTCCGATATTCAAATATCCAGCAAAGGTAGTCCAAAGCAAGTACGGAAGTAGGCACCAAAAAGCTGCGCGCGAGGTCTTAAATGATAGCACTAATAGGACAATTTCAGCAATCCACATCAGCGCCAAAACTGCAAAAGCTACCCAATACAATCCGCCCGTGAAAAAAAGTGGCGTCCAAATAAAATTCAAAGCCAGCTGAATTCCATAAACAATTAGTCCAGCTTTTGTCAAAGATTTCTCGGCCTTCTTTCCATCACGATATTTCGCATAAAACAAATACGAAGCTACACCCATTAGAATATATAAAATTGTCCAGGCTACTGGAAAGAGCCAGGCTGGTGGAGCTAGTGGCGGTTGGTTGAATGAGCCAAACTTTTCCATGGTGTCACGCGTAAACATTGATATTATCAAGCCTCCGCCGAGTGGCACTAAAATACAAAGCGCGATTCGCCAAACTTTGCTGAAGGTTGAAACCTTCTTTTTTGTTTTTACCATTTTTGTTTTCCTGTTTAGTCTACTTTTATCGTAACATATATTTTGATATTATTTCTTAAAAATCATAAAGATTCCAACGCCTAGGAAGATGATGCCAAGGCCGCCAAGAATCATCCAAACCATGTTTTGATTCTCTCCGGCAACGATGAATTCCTCAACATTGTTTGGATTGTAGAGAATCTCAATTTTTTCATTAATGCGATAAACAGGAGTATTGTAGCCAGAGCCGATTTCCTTCGTGACTGTACGCTCAGTTGTTTCATACTCAATAATCGGGAAATATAAATATCTCATTTCCGAGCTACTAGAGGTATCGATATCCTCCCTCATGTCGACAACGGTAGCGGTAGCCTTTTCTGTACAGTTTTTTACTAGTTCCCCACTTCTAAAATAGAAGAAGACGCCGGCGCCAAGAAGAATTACGCCGATGATTGCAGGGATAAATTTTTTAAAGGTTTCCATATAGTGTCCTTGTTTATCGTTATTTTTATTATAGCATTAAACTAGGTGTCTCCGCTAGTCGCTCACGTCAACATCAAGAGTAATGTTCAGATTGTAATCTGGATATTTTGCCTTTATTTCGTCATAAATATCACAATAAAGTTTCTCACGCTCCTTTACAACAAAGTCAATAATAATGTCAAAACTGATGACTTTCTCAGCTTCATCATAATAGAAACCATGGAACTGTAGCACATCTTCGTGCGCAAAGACAATAGATTTTATGTCTTCTCTAATTCTAATCGCTTCTTTGTCTTTAGTGTTCATGGAATAAATCCCAATGGTATGCAAAACCACGCCAAATTTTTTAATGACACGGGCGGATATGCGGCGAGAAATTTTATCAATTTCGACAGCCGTCATGGTGTCGGGTACTTCGATATGGACAGAGCCTTGGTATTGGTCTGGGCCGTAGTTGTGCAAGATTAAGTCAAAGGCACCTTCAATTTGCTCCTCTTTTAGTATTTCCTTCTTAATCGCTCTTGCGAGCTTACTTTCTACACGCGTGCCAAGAATGTTGCTAACTGATTCTTTAACAAGCTCAATACCAGTTTTAATGATGAAGCCGGCGAGGACGACGCTGACATAAGCCTCAATGTCTACTTTAAAAATCAAATATATAATTGCGGAAACAAAGACCGCGCCGGAAAGGATGCCGTCGTTAAAGGCATCTGTACCACTTGCGACGAGAGCATCAGAATGTGCCTCGCGACCTTTTTTCTTGACGTAGAATCCGAGAACGAATTTCACGAAGACGGCAACGCCGATTACGATTAACGTAAATACGTCGTAGTCTACAGTTTCAGGAGTAATAATCTTTTTAATTGATTCTATCAGAGCAGTGGCACCAGCATAAAGAACGATAAATGAGACGATGAGAGAAGTCATATATTCTATGCGACCATAGCCATAGGGGTGCTTTCTGTCTGGAGCCTTATTTGCTAGTTTTGTGCCGATGATGGTGACGATGCTAGACATGGCGTCCGTTAAGTTATTAACAGCGTCAGAGATGATGGCAATAGAGTTAGAAAGGAGACCGACAGTCACCTTAAATCCGGATAGGAGCAAGTTAGCAAGGATACCAAGCAAACTTGTTCTAATGACAATTTTTTCTCGTGTTATCTTCTTCTGTTTTGGCATATATCATCATTATAACAAAATGCCGAAAAAATGTTATAATATTTTGCATGAAATTACTACTTCATACCTGCTGCGCGCCATGCAGCGTTTATTGTATCAAATCACTCCGAAAAGAGGGCATCGAGCCGACACTTTTTTGGTACAATCCGAATATTCATCCATATTCTGAATATAAGGCGAGACGTGATTGTCTAAAGAACTATGCTGAGTCGGAAAAGGTTAAGCTAATTTTAGAAGATGCTTATGGTTTAGATGATTTTGTTTGTGGTATTCTAAAAAACGCTAGTGGTAATCCAAAAGATTTGGAAGAAGCGTTGCTCTTGCGCTGCCAAAACTATTGCTATCCGAAACGTTTACGTAAAGTTTTTGAATACGCAAAAGCAAATGGCTATGACACCGTGTCGACGACTCTACTTTATAGTATTTATCAGCAACATGATATTATCAAAGATTTGATGGAGCACCTAGCAAAGGAATTTGGGATAAATTTTTTGTATCGTGATTTTCGCGAGGGCTGGAAGGAGGGCCAGGACGAGGCAAGGGCGGCCGGGCTTTACATGCAAAAATATTGTGGCTGCGTGTTTTCTGAAGAGGAATCGATGCTGGGGCGAGAGGTGTCAAGGCAAATGAAATCAAAAAATATCTCCCCAACGAATCAGAATGTTAGGAAGATAATTGAAAAAGCGAAACAGGACGGCGCAGTAAATAAGGTTACTGTGCGCCGCAATATTTAACAAAGTAATTATTTATTGTGTTTGCGCTTTTCGCTGTGCTTGTGATTATTATTGCGGTTTAGTTTTGCAATGCGAACTTTTTTACTCATAGGGGTATTATATCATTTTTCTGAGGAGGCGGCAATAATGACATCTTCGAACAGAACGCTAACTGTGAGTGGGCCGACACCACCAATACGTGGTGTGATAGCTAGAAGATCAGTCCGAGAACGGACCTCATCATCGACGTCGCCAACTAAAACTCCGCCTTCACTAGCCGTACCAGCATCAACCACGACAGCGCCAGAGCGAACCATGTCGTTTTTGATTAAATGAGGGACGCCGGTGGCGGAAACAATTACGTCGTAGTTTTCAAGCTCGGAAAGGTCACTGTCGTGACGAAAAACCGTGATGTCGTATCCGGATTTTTTCCACATCCGCTCAAGTGGTGCGCCAACTAAACGGCCGCGACCGACTAAAGCGATTTTGCGATTATCGAGATTAATATCATGCCCGGCCAAGAGCCAATTAATTGCCGTTGCAGTAGCGCTTTCAAAAATGCGTTCACTATCTTTTACGGCTTGCGAAAGACCGTCAACATCTTTTTTGTGCGAGATTAGATTTACAACTTCGTCGGTACGTTCCTTATCAAGTAGTGGCAACTGAACAATCATTCCGGAAATAGTCTTATCATCGTTAGCCTCTCGTACAACTTTTTGAGCTTCCTCTATGGATGATACTTTTCTGTCATCTACATCAATGCCGATATCTTCACCATAGCGAACCTTGAGATTAACATATTTTGTAATAACAGGATTGTCGCTATCGCGAATGATTAGTAATTTTGGAAAGATTTTTTTACTACGCAAGGCTCTAACTTGATGGGCTTGACGCTCTTTAACAAAATCAGCTAATTCTCGACCATTTAGTTCTTTCATTCTTCAGCCTTTCCATCCGGAATAACAACTGGCTCTTGCTCTAACGTAAAGCCATATTTTTCGCGGACAGTATCAACTATTTCTTTTTTAGCATTAGCGAGATCGGAATAAGCATGAGCTGATTCGTTAATAAGCACAAGCGCTGCTTTACTTGATACGCGAATACCATGTAGAAGTTTTCCTTTTAGTCCTGCGGACTCAATAAGGTAGCCAGAGTTAATCATCTTTTTGCCGTCTGGCTTTTCCCAGATTTTAATTCCCTTTTTCTCGGCTTTAGCGGCATCTTCATCGTTTAGGTAGATGTTCTTAAAGAAGCTACCGGCGCTTGGCGTAGTGGCTGGATCTGGCAATTTTTCCGCACGAATCGCAGAGACGGCGGCGCGAATATTCTTTGGAGAATACTCGGTGACATTGTGTTCATCAAGGTATTTTTGAAGTGAATTATAGAAAGGCTGCTCCATGTATTCTTCATTTTCCAATACAAAGGTCGCAGATACAATAAAGTAGCGGCCGGCGTCTTTTCCAGTGTTAAAAATTGTACTGCGATAGGACATTTTCATGTCTTCTATACCAATCACAACTAGTTCGCCGGTTTTTGTGTCGTATGCTTCGACGCTTTCAATAGTCTGAGAGATTTCCTGACCATACGCGCCAATGTTCTGGACTGGCGCTGCACCGACTGTGCCGGGGATTTTACTTAACGCTTCAATGCCAGAATAACCACGTTCACAGGTCCAAGCGACAAAATCATCCCAGATTTCTCCGCCAAAAGCACGGACGACGACTTCGTCGGAAGTTTCAGAAATGACTTCGATACCTTTAATTTTGTTAATAATTACAACGCCCGGAAAACCAGCATCGGTGGCGAGAGTATTAGCGCCGCCACCCATCAGCCAAACTGGAAGATTCTTTGTGGTGGCAAATTTGAAGGCTTCGGGAATATCTTTTAGCTCTTCGACCTCAAAAACATAGCGGGCAGGGCCGCCAAGGCGCATGGTGGTAAGAGTTGATAGTGGAACGTTTTCTTTGATGATCATAATATCTCCTCTGGTATGCCCGGGAGGATTTGAACCCCTGACCTTCAGGACCGGAACCTGACGCTCTATCCAGCTGAGCTACGGGCACACACAGATATATTATAACATAATTTGGTTAGACTGGAGTACCCGTATCGCCACCGTAGCCGGTTTCACGAAGGTCAAGTTCGTTGTTGATGCGATTTAGAGTTCTTCTGTCCTCAGGGGTAGCGGTATTATTGTTAACTTTTCTTTGGTAGAAGCCTCTAAGGTTTTGAAGCTGTTCATCAGTCATATTGCCACGTGATGGAGCAGGAGGTGGTGTTGGAGCAGGAGGTGGTGTTGGAGCCGAGTTTGAGGCCGGGGCTTGAGTAGAGGCTGTGGAAGATGACGGAGTTTGGTTTGGAGTTGGGCTTGTGCTAGAGCCAGAATTGGAAGTTGACGCGTTTCCTGATTCCGCTCCATGAGTACTATAAGACTGACCTGGTTGCATATCATTATTATGTACTCCAGTATCCGGAGCCATACCCTTGAGCGTACTAATATACGAATCTTTTGTTACATCGTGTTTGCCAGTGCCCATAGAAACATTGCGTTCTGCTTCGTGTGCAAGATTTGCAATAGTTTGTTTATCGTCTATGTGGACAAGATTGCCGTTTTTATCAACCTTGTCGGCAACGAGGCCGTTACTGCTGACACGTCTGTAAATTTCGCTGAGAGAGTCGGTACTCTGACTGACGAGGTCTCCACTTTCGGCAACGTGATTCTCGATTGCCTTATGAACGTTGTTAGCGTCTGAAGCCCATTGTTCATAGGTCTTATAGCTACCGTCTGCGTTCTTAACCGCTGCATCGCCATTCGTAATTTGACTCATGTATTCAAAACCTAGAGCGTCTGTAGCGCGATATTTTCTTGCATTCTCACCAGTGGAAATCTGTTTCGCAACAGCTTCCAGTGCGCCCCCAGTGAGCTTGCCGTCGTTTGAGTCTTCTTTTATCCTTTTGATAAAATCTTTGATCTTATAAGAATCGCCACCAGCAACTTCTGCAGCTGCCTTCATCTTAAACGAGGCCGCCTTTCTATCTTCATCGGTAGAAGCAGCGTTGTATTCTCCAAGGGCACTATTGAAGATATCGTAGGTTTTTCCGGAAAGGTTGCCTTTATTCGTCTGGTCATTAACAATATCCATCTCAGTAGCAAATTGCTCTTTTTCGAGCGCCATCTCCTGGGAACGTTCGAAACGCTCACGGTAGCTTGGATCGTTTAACCTATCTTGCCTGCTCATCTCTTGCTGATATTTGGTGTACTCTGCCATACTCCGCGCATTAATGCGACGAGCCATTCTTTGCATACCCGGAATCCTACTGAGTCTTGAATTTCCACGAGCAATTTCACCTCGCCTTCTCCCGGCCCAAGTAAGGTTACCATTTCTATCTACACCTGCACGCATACGGGTCTGCGCGTCTTTCATAGTATCAGACCTTGCGACTGCGCCTCCGAGAGTTCGGCTAAGGCTCTGCCCAGCACCAGCAATTCTGGCACCAATGTTACCCATAGCAGAGAAAGCGCCGCGAAGAAGGGTTGGGATGAAGAAGAACGGAACCACACCGACGAGCATGGCGATAAGTGTCCCTAGAAAGCCGGTGTCCACTGTCAGGAGAACTTTGCTAGCAAAGGCGGAGCCACCCATCAACAACCCACAGATTGGGAATAGCAAGAGCAAGCCTTCGAACATTTTGAGCCATTTGTCAAATATAGTTTTGGTGTTTGGCAGCATATAGCAGGCGAAGGCAATTGGCGAGGCGACAACTAACATAATAATACCGGCCTGACGTGCACCAAGTAAGATAAAGAAGAATAGCACGCCAACCAATACACCGATTAACCCTAGGACTAATGGTATTACGATTACGGAACCGAAGATGCCGACCGTAACTGGGTTCAGAGCAAGAAAACCAACTGCGCCAGCAACCGCGCCCGTGACAACGGTCGTAAGAACCTGCGCCCCAGTCCCTGCCCCTTTACCCCCATCTATCGACACGATAATATTTGAGAAGATGTTATTAAAGCCGACGCCGAGGATGTTCGAGATATCTACGAATAACATACAGATTAAGTAGGAGAGGTTGATTAGGATAGCGGCGATGATCAATTTTGGAAGGACACGTTTGATGCCTAGATTATCGATTCCTACGCCGGTAAGCTGTGAGAAGATCACCACGAGTAAAACAATCACAAAGATAATATTCGCAAACGACTGGAAGGTTTGCCAGGCTTGGTAGACTGATTCACCCTGTCCACCTATATCTAGCCATTCGGCTCTAAATTCGAGGAAGTTTTCGACAATACTACCGTAAATAGCAGTAATAGTGTGTTGAGTGAATTCAATAACTGGACAGAGAATCCAGCCGAGGGCACCGGCGGCATTGAAACAGTCGACCTCGGAGTCAGTAGTGCTACCGTCAATAGGCCCTACAGGATTGATTGGGTCATCTGGGGCATTCTCCTCATCGCATTTTTCTTCGGCGGGGAAACTATTGAACCATGCTATAATATCGCCCAATGTAATATCCCTTATGGAGCCACCATAAATGTCCTTAAAGGTCCGCTCTAGTGGCAGATCGCTTTTCTTGAAATAATACTTAACCCACTTTCCATCAGTCTTTAGATTTACATCTTGCATCGAGTCATCTTTTTCACCAGAACAGGACGCGCTTTCTTTTTCATTTGGTACAACAACATTAAAGTAATAGTGGTAGAGGTCATAACGCTCATCATCGCTCAGCATATATTCGCCTTTTTCGCGATTAGAGCTATCATACACAAATTCTCCACCATCAAGTACGCTGACGTTATTGAAGACTACCCAACAGTAGGCTGCTATATTTGCATTAACTTTTGAACAATGATCTGGGGTTACAAAAATGTTTTCACCAATAAGACTAACCAACGAGTCATACGAGGATCTGGTATT
>JAGAVP010000011.1 GCA_017941835.1 Candidatus Saccharimonadota bacterium | reverse complement strand
ACTATTAAAGCGCCAAATATTTTTAAAGTTGGACAGATTCAAAAAAAATATGATTCCGTAATCAGAGAGGCTCTCACTCATAACTCGGTCGAGTTTAATGATGTGAAATATGTTGTTTCTTCTGAAACTACGATTAAACCACGTTCTAGAGAAGTTAGATTAGACGAACTCCCTAAAACTACGCACCAGAAGAGTACAACTACTGAAAATCTATTTACTAAGCCTAGTAAAGGATTTGAATCGAATCTGAAGGCTGACTACACGATGGATAACTTTGTAGTTTGTTCCAATAATAATTTAGCTGCAGCTGTAGCTAAAGCAGTGATTGATAATCCTGGTGGTAAATACAATCCGTTCTACTTGTATGGAAGTCCTGGTCTTGGTAAGACACACCTTGTTCAAGCTATTGGTAATGAGTTACTGAGTAAAAATCCTGACATGAAGGTTTTATATATGCCGACGAATAATTTTTACTCAGAATACGTATATATGATTCGCCATCAACAAGGCGATATGTTTGCAAAGAAGTATGCGGCAGTAGATGTACTAATTATCGACGATATCCAGATGATTGTCGGTAAGGAACGCAGTCAAGAGGCTTTTTTCGATATCTTTAATGATATGTATCAGAAGGGTAAGCAAATTATTATCACGAGTGATCGTCTACCAGAACAGATACAAGAGCTTGACGTAAGGTTATCATCTAGGTTGGCTAGTGCTGGGGCATATGATTTACAGTTACCAACCTTTGAAGACAAGTGTGCGATTCTGAAGGCGAAGTCAGAGTTTGAGGGTGTAGAGATTGAAGATGAGGCGATTGAGTATATCGCGAATATCGTAAAAACTAATGTGCGTGACCTCGAGCGTGAATATGCAAAGATTTTAACTTTGGCAGAGCTGAGAGGGGTGACACCACTACAAGTAATTGGCGGTGGATACGTTAATACTACAAGTGATACGAGGAGGAGTGATTTAACTCCAAAAAAGATTATTAATACGGTAGCAAAGGCGTGCAATATCACCCCTCAGGAACTTTGTAGTAAGAGTAGAGTTGCAAACATAGCGGTGGCTAGACAAATTGCAATGTATCTAATGGCGGAAGAGTTGAATCTGAGTACTCCAAATACCGCTCGAGAGGTCGGTTTAAAGGATCATACCACGGCAATGCATGGAATTAAGAAGATACGGACCAAAATCGCGATAGACTTTGGCCTGCGCGAGCAAGTAGCAAATATTCGGGAATTACTCTATGTGTAAAACTTTGAGAAAAACGTGGAAAAGATTGCGAAAAGTTATGTGGGAAAACTGTGAAAAGTTTTCCCCATTTTTGCTCAAATGTTCGGTTTGTGATTTAATAGTGTGTATAATGTTCGGTTTCCACAAAATTTTCCATAAAATAATCAACATGTTTTACACACTAAGGTTGTTCGGTTTTAATCTGTTTTATTGGAGGTTTTGCACAGTTTCCACATAGCTTATTACTACTATTACAAAATAATTAAATATATTATTATATAAAGGAGGAGGAAATATGGAGATTGAAGTTTCCCAAGAGAAATTGGCGAGAGCATTAAACGTAGTTAGTAGAGTAGCTGTAGGGGCTAAGTCTACACTACCAATTCTTTCTAATGTTTTAATTAGGGTAGATACTGGTAAGGTTTCATTTACAACGACGAATTTGGATATGGCCGTAGTCGATTATGTTCCTGTAATAAGTGCAAAGGATGGAACGATTACTGTTCCAGCAAGATTACTCGCGGAGTTTGTCCAGAACCTTCCAAGAGGTGAAAAAATAAAGTTAACGGTTGATGGAAGTAAAATTAAGACAAGTGCTGGGAAATATTCATCTACGATTAATGGGGCAGCAGCGGATGATTTTCCGGAGCTTCCAGGTATAGATGAAAAAAAGGCTGTAATTTATCGGATGGGGGTAGACGAATTTAAAGTTGGAATATCAGAAGTAATTATTGCTGCGAGCGGTGATACGACCAGACCTGCACTTACGGGAGTATATTTCAATACTGATGGTGGTTCCCTGTTCGTGGCCGCTACGGATGGATATAGATTGGCAGAAAGGGAGTTTATTTCAAAAGTTCAGAGTGAAGTAAAAGCAATCGTGCCCACTTCTTCTCTGCAGGAGGTCCTAAGGTCAATTCCTGATGATGCTAATGAAATAGAGATACTGTTTGATGAGGCTCAGGTGCGTTTTAGGGTGGGAGAAATTGAAATTACTTCAAAATTGATAGACGGAACATTCCCTGATTATCGACAATTAATACCTAAAGATAATGAAATAAAGGTATCTGTCGAGAGAGATGAATTGAATAGAATTGTAAAGATGGCGGCTTTGTTTGCTCGAGAATCAAATAGAGCTATTACTTGTGAGGCGGATGCTGAGAAAGGGATTTTTGCAGTTTCCTCTATTTCTAATGAAGTGGGAGAAAACAAGTCTGAAGTTGAAGCGAAGCCAACGGAGAGCGGTAAGGTGAAGCTTGATTCACGTTTCTTAATGGACGCACTGAATGTTTTAGAAGAGGAGCGAGTAAAAATGGAGTTTTCACTTAACTCCGCGCCAGTACTTTTGATGAATGAAAATGATAAAAAATATCGACATATTATTATGCCACTCAATGTCTAATGAACGATAATTACATAATACAATCTGTACGTTTGGATAATTTTCGTTGTCATAAAAAATATATTTTAAATTGCAAAAATGAGACGACGTTGATTTTGGGCGAAAATGGCTGTGGAAAAACTTCTGTACTTGAGGCGATTTATGTAGCTTTGCGCGGAAAAAGTTTTCGAGCACCAGATAGAGAGATTCTGAAGCGAGAAGAAGATTATTATCGGATAGAGCTAGTTCGAGATGATGGTGAAAAGATTATCGTTGTGTTTGATGGTGGTAAAAAGACTTTTCTAATTAAAGATAAAAAGACGACAAGACTTCCGAGAAAGGAAAAATACCCAGTAATATTATTTTTACCGGAGGATTTACATCTCATTGCGAGTTCACCAACTAGCAAACGGGAGTATTTTGATAGGATTCTAGCACAAATAAATGAACGTTATGGTAATTCCCTATCGAAATACAATAAGGCACTTAAGCAGCGGAATGAGCTATTAAAACAGGATAGTGTGACGGAGGAAGAATTATTCTCTTGGAATATTTTGCTTTCAAAATATGGGGTAGAAATTCGCGCTATGCGACGATGGTTGGTAAATGAAATCAATGGCGAGCTAACCGAGACTTATCGTTCGATTGCGGATAATGAAGATATTGTAAGACTAGAATATAAGAGCTATACGGCTAATTCGAGTGAGAGTGAGTATATGAGATTACTTGGCTTGGATTTTGAGAGGGACAAAATGACTGGACACACTAATTTTGGAATTCATAAAGATAATTATGATTTTATTTTTAATAATTCACCTGCAGAAACGAGCGCATCGCGAGGAGAAACGCGAAGTCTTATCTTGGCATTAAAGTTTATTGAGGCGAGGGAGCTAAAAAAGATTCTAGGAAAAAAGCCAGTAGTGCTACTTGATGATGTCTTCTCTGAACTTGATAGTAATAGACAAAAATGCCTTGTGAAAAATTTTAAGGAAAATCAGGTGATTTTGACGAGTGTGGATGGAGTTAGTATTTAGATATTATTAATTTTGAATTGGTTTATATTCGTATAATATTTGATAATCATCGGGATTAAAGCCAGTTTCTTTAATCTTTTGAATAGCCGCTTCGTAATTTCCACCAGTGGTGTCAGTAATCTTAATACAAAAATCTGACTTACAGTCTGTGAAAGTGCCACCATCAATGCGATATTCGGTGTAGTTATAGGCTTCATCGTAGTGGGCGTAGATGATGGGGAGACTTAGAGAAATTGGGTTTTTGGATTGATAATTACTCGCTTCTTTATCGTTAATGTAACTACCAATTTTAGTTAGAAGCATACTATCATCTTGGTGGTTTAGGTACCAATTATACCCATTGTCATTTTCTAAAATATAGGCATAGAGCTTATTTGTATCTGCGGTATCAAAGGAAAATTCACTAGTATTAAAGCCGTCTTTTTTAATAACGACATTATGTTTTCCGGAGGGGATTCGCTCTTTACCGTTTTTATATTCTTTACCATCGATTAAGATGGTTGCGGAAGCTGGAGCGACTACTATTTCGATTTCAGTGGTACTCGTAAGGAAAGTAACTAATCCGGCAACAGCGGCGAAAACTAATAATACTAAGAGAGAAGCAGCCACGATGATTATTTTTTTATTTTTCTGATTAGCCATTACTATTTCCCTTTTTTAAACGAAAGATTCTAAATGAAGAATCATAATAATAACCGATACCGTGGTCAGCAGTGCGGTCGCCGTGTGAGGCGGAGGCAATTCTCCCAGCTCCAGATTCAGTAACTACATAGATTTCTACGTGAGATGGTTTAGCGCGAATGTCACCTGGCTGAAGATTGGATTGATTACCAATGTTTGGTACCTCTTCATAAAGATCGGAGTGACTAATGAAGTAGCTTAGCATATTTGCTGCGCCACAGCAGACAACATTTGGATCTGCTCCGGAATAGCGAAGGACGGTAGCAACGAAGGCGTCGCAGCTAGCGCCGATTTGGACGTATTGATCACTGTAAGTACTTAAGCCAACTACACTAAGGGCGGAACGATATGCGGCTTTTGGATCGTCAATGGAGTGACTGCGGTCTGGCCATGAAAAGGCAAGGGCTGTGGCATTGATGTCGCCATTTCCCTCTTCTGTTGAGGTGCAATTCTCTAGACCAGAAGTGCCAGCATTAACTTTCCACCCTTTCTCTTCAGCGCGGTTTTGGACAGCTTTAATAAGTGTACTAACTTTTGTGACATAGTTAGGATCAGTAGCGTAACCGGCATTCTTGATGGCTTGAATATAGCCGTAAGGGTCGTTTGGATAATTAAAGGCGCCCGCAGCGGCATAGCGAGGGTTGTTTTTAATGAAGTCAAAATAGCCGCGCCAACCTTCGGCGGGACTAGAGAAGTAAGTAGCATTGCCCGGGTTAGAGTCTACGGCATTAATTCCAAAGAAGTTATTACGATACTTTGCGAAATTGCTTGTACCAGCAGCTGATTCGAGGATGCCTTGAGCCATGACTGCTTCCCAAGGAATACCATATTCATTGCCTAGAGTAATAGCAATAGAGTGGTATTTATCTACAAATGCAGATTGTAAATCGGAGAGGCCGGAGGATGGGACACTATCATAACCGTCTATGCCTGGGAGGCAATCGTTAAATGAACTGCCGTTGAGCCGCCACCAGTAGGCATCATGGAGTCTGACCTCAGTACTACGATCTAAGATGGTACTTCTTGCTTGAACGTCGAAAAATGGGATAAGAGTAATCAAAAAGGCGGCAAGAATGCAAAGAAAACCTTTAGCTTTTTGACCCATATGGCTATATTATAGCATACTAGAGAGCTTCGATTGGGGTGAATTCGTAGAGGATTTGATAATCATCGGGATTAAAGCCAGTATCTTTAATCTTTTGAATAGCCGCTTCGTAATTTCCACCAGTGGTGTCAGTAATCTTAATACAAAAATCTGATTCGCAGCCTGTGAAAGTGCCACCATCAATGCGATATTCGGTGTAGTTATAGGCCTCATCGTAGTGGGCGTAGATGATGGGGAGAACGGCGGAAATAGGGTAATCGGTCTGGAATTTAGTGCTTTGAAGCTTGGCTTCGTAATCCCCGATAGAAGTAAGAATGAGGGCATCCTCATTGTGAGAGAGATACCAGCTATAGTCGTCATCTGGTCCGACAAGATAGGAGTAGACTTTAGTAGTGGTGTTCGTATCAAAGGAGAATTCTTTGCTTATGAAACCTTCTTTTTCGATTTTGACGGTATGGGCTCCGGAAGGAATACGGAAGGTGCCGTTTTCATATTTTTTGTCGTCAATTAGGATTGTTGCTGAGGCTGGTGCAACTTTGATTTCGATTTCGGTGGTATCTTTGAGTGAG
Source organism: Candidatus Saccharimonadota bacterium (assembly GCA_017941835.1). Lineage (GTDB taxonomy): Bacteria > Patescibacteriota > Saccharimonadia > Saccharimonadales > Saccharimonadaceae > Nanosyncoccus. The sequence continues at coordinate 3,666 of JAGAVP010000011.1, read as the reverse complement.
AGGGCGGTGATGAATAATGCGGCGGTAATTATTGCGAGTGTGACTAGTCCGATAGAGATGAAGGGGTGGGTTTTATAAAAGTTCTTCATTAGTTCCCTCCTTTGAAACGGAAAATACGATAGGAAGAATCGGAGTAGTAGCTAATACCATAGTCGGCGGTGCGGTCGCCATGGGAGGCAGAGGCGATTTTGCTGGCACCGGTTTCATCGACGACGTATAGCTCGACATGGGACATACTAATACGGATGTCTCCTGGCTGGAGGTTGGACGGATTTCCTAGATTAGGGATTTCTGTGTAAAGTGCTGGGTGAGAGACGAAATAAGAAAGCATATTAATGACGCCGCAACAGACTACATTTGGGTCTGCTCCAGAATAGCGAAGGACGGTAGCAACGAAAGCATCACAGCTGGCACCAATTTTGACGAAAGAATCGTTGTAAGAGGCGAGGCCGACAGTGTTTAGTGCTGCAAGATATTCGGACTTAGGATCATTTAATGAATGAGAACGATCTGGCCAAGAAAGTGCGAGGGCGGTAGCGTTAATGTTGCCATTTCCTTGAATAATGGCGGAACAACCATAGAGGTTAGAAGACATGGTGGGGTCGGTAATTTTTGAAGCGGACCAATCTTTTTCTTCAGCGCGATTCTGGACTGCTTTAATAAGTGTACTAACTTTAGCGACATAGTTTGGATCGGTAGCATAACCGGCATTCTTAATAGCCTGAATGTAACCATAGGGATCGTTTGGGTAATTAAAGGCGCCCGCAGCGGCATAACGAGGGTTGTTCTTTATGAAGTCATAGTAGCCTTTCCAACCCTCGGCAGGGCTAGAATAATAAGTGGCGTTATCTGGGTTAGAATCTACGGCATTAATTCCAAAAAAGTTGTTGCGGTTTCTGGCATAGTTACTCGTGCCAGAAGCGGATTCGAGGATACCTTGAGCCACTACGGCCTCCCAAGGAATACCATACTCGGAGCTGAGCTGAATGGCGATATTGTGATATTGATCAACGAAGGCAGACTGTAGAGAAGAGAGTCCTGCAGTAGTGATTCCATCGAAGCTGCCAAGACCTGGAAGACAGCCGTTTGCAAAACCTTCAGGGTCAAAATAATAGATGCCGTTTTTATCCATAAAGTCGAGTGTGGAACTACTGATTGCGGAGACGGAAGGAGTAATAATGAGAGGGAGGGATAGTATTAAGCCGCAGATGATTTTTTTGAGTGATTTCATGCGATTTGTCCTTCCCTACGGACACTGATAAAGTAATCCTTATTTAGTATGTAATAGTTAGTATGATTATCGCCGAAGGAGTATTGCTCTTTAGGTGTGGAGCTGAAGCTATAGGCTTTTTCTGGATGATAGTTTGCGATTTCTTGATAGTAATCGATGAGGTTGAGGGCGATGGTGGCTTCTTCTTTGGTGAGCCCAGAGATACGGGCGAGGTAACCCGAGCGTGAATTATCAAGCGGATGTGTCTCGTCGTAATGAGCGCGGTAGACGGCGACAGGGTTATCTTCTGCACTATAGAAACCGAGATTTTCTTTAACGCGGGCGGTTAATACCCAAAGTTGATGATATTTTTCTGTGGAATTCCAATATGGGTTAGAATCGGAATTGATATAACGTGAGCCATCGGCAACAGATTTACAGTAATCACTTCCGATTGACTCGACCATGGCGACTACGTCGGTAAGGACTGGGACGTTCGTGAGACGATGTTCGCAAGCGTTGGCAATGTTGGCGTCATAAATACCTGGCATAGAATAACGACCCATCCAATATGTAATGTAGTCGGCAAGAGGGGAGTTATCACGAACAACTTCTTTTCCGTCAATAATATCAACGGATTCAGAGATAACACGTTGATATTCTGGGTCATCTTCAGAAAGATTAATGGTGGAGAGATCGTTTACGGCAATCATAGTGCAGTAAATGTTACTAGCGGCGCCAACTTCGCTGGTTTTGTCGCAATAATTACCAAAGCTAGTGAGATAGGAAGTGTCTTCGCCGTCGGCGTAGGTAGGGTTGATAGAGGCAAGAGATGTCTTAGTTAGAGAAGAAAAGGTTGAGACAGTTGAGGAGATTGACGTAAGTGAGGAGGCAAGTGGTGTAAGTGAGTGCGCAATTGAACCTAGGAAAGTGTTTTTATTGCTCATATCAAAAGGACTGTAATTCTTGCGATCGACTTCAGCTTGTTGAGCAATGGTAAGATTGTTGGCAGAGTTGTAAGCGAGAACTTGAGACTTGGATGCTCCACTTGAGCCAGAGTTTTGCTGGGCGGCAAGCATATTGATATTGGCGGCACCAAGGGTGAAGGTCTCTCCGCCAGCTATGCCAACAGCGTTAGTGTAGGGATTAGTGTACATAACTTCGGCAATGGTTGGAATAAGTAGAGATAAGACCGAGCTAGCGACGACTTGAATACCTGCACCTATGGTGGTACTTAGGAGTAGTCCTACGGTAGTGCGGATAAGATTGCTACCTGGCATAGCGAGGGCGGCGAGACTAAGGACGACACCGGCGGCACGTTCTACCTGGCAGGCGTCGGCGACTAGTCCAGAGTTTGCGAGACTGACATTGGTCGACTCGAAGGAGCGTTCAAGTGAATAGCGCCTGGCAAGCGTACGGTCGGCGGGGAGACCGCCGAGAACAATGCGCATACCTTCACTATCTAACGGAGCACCAGTTAGTTCGATTTCTTCGCCGGTCCTGGCGTCATAAACTGTGGAGGTTTTTGATTCAGTGAACCAGTTGAGAACGGAATTAATAGCACTAGAACTGCCAGCACCATACTTTGATTTACTGATGCTTTCCATGGTGGTCATGAATTCGTGGGCGGGAATGTAGCGGCTATTTGATGCGATGGCGGTGGCGATGATATTGCCGATTTGGAGAGCGGCGCAACCGGGGGTTTTGGCGGATACTTTATCGCCAATAGAGTCAAGGTATTCTTTAGCCTGTTCTTTAGGTGTAGAGGAGCTGATAGAACTAGAAGAGATTGCCCCGTTCGAGACAATTTTAGTAGTTTCTTCGTACTCAGCTTTCTCTTCTTCGGTAAGGCCATCTACGTTAACCTCATTGCCGTCTTCATCAATATAAATAGTACGTTCCTCGGCAGTATCAATAGTTGAGCCGCCACCTTCTGATGTGTAATAATTTGTCATGAGAGTATCGTAGTTGGCGGTGTCCTGGTTTTGGTCTCCGGTGGTGGTATAGGAATGAAGTACGTCACGGGAAAGGCCGAGTTTCTTATAGAAATTATTTGCGGCGCTATCAAAGAAAGTGGCGATGCGGCCACGCCTAGCATAAGTAACCGCTTCACGGAAATAAACATTGCTATTATACATGGTGATAAAGTTGTCTGCCGTGATAGTGGTGCCATCATATTCGAGGGTGGTACTATTTACAACTTTGATTCCCTCTTTTTCTAGGCGACTGCGTAAATAGTCGGGCATTTCTAATTTGCCGGCAAGAATTTCTTGCATAATTTCGTTGCTACGTAGATTGTAAGCGGTGTAATCAGTATTAGTCGCTTCAGTGAAAAGGGCTTCGATGTGGGCGCCAAGAAAACTCTGAGAACCAAAAACGACGACAATAGCGATAAGGATACCAAGAATAAGAGCAAGTGGCGCTAGACGAGCAAGGAGAAGTTTGCTAAATAGCTT
>JAGAVP010000001.1 GCA_017941835.1 Candidatus Saccharimonadota bacterium | reverse complement strand
TGTAACGCTACTGATAGGATTGATCCAAACATTAAGGGCTTAATTGAGCAGAACCCCGAGGCAACTCGTTACATGCTTGAGAAGACTGCCTTTGAGGTAAAGGAGAATGATCCGAAAGATCCTTACGTGAGAGCAGTTAATAAGGTCCTAAAAATGTCGGACGAAGAAGTGATTAGATCAATTAGATCTGTAACATTTTTTGTCAAAAAAATCAAGCTCGTTGAGCTTGATGAAGAAGCAGAATAAGTTAAAAGCCCGCGAAGACAGCGGGCTTTTTAATGTCGCAAAATATTAGCGAATTGGGTTAGAACTGGACGGAACCACCGTAGTTTGGAATAGCGGCGACCCAAAGTTGTCCTGGGGTGAAGGAGATAGGATTACCGGCTTCATCAGTAAAGACAATCTGAGATTCTTTACTGGTCTTCTTCCAAGTACCTTTAATGGCGGTGCCGTTTTCAAATACGTAAGCGGTACCTGTGCCAATGGTTTGGATGACGTGGTGATAATTGTCGGAGTCGAGACGTTCATCGACCATCATGACGGCGACAGCGGAAGGGGCAAGTTGTTTGGCGATGCCACAATCCTTCTTCGGGCTAGGCTCGGCGGATTCAGCAGCGTCGCAATTATAGACGAGGTGCTCTTCGCCGGAAGCATAGGAGCGTTTGTAGGTGTTAGTAGCGGCGTCGTATTGATAAACGGTGTTGAAAGTCGGGACGGAGCCGAAGTTGACGGCGATTGTCTGGATGAAAGGTAGTTCTGAAGACGGTTTTTCGCAGTTAGTTCCCTCTGCGCCCTCTTCACAGTTAGATTCTGGGGCCTTGGTTTTTGCGACCATGTCCTCGGCCTCTTTCTGGGAGAGACGCGGGAAAGTCTGAGGATTTGCGGTAGTGTAGCCATCGTCTTTAGCAAAGTCGGCAAGTAGAGTTGGTGAAGTCATAAGGTTATTTGGCGCCCAGTAAGAGTTATAGTCGCGCCACATATAGACAACCGACTCGGTTAGATCGTGGTAGCCACCGGCGCGAACTGCGGCGACAGCATCGGCAGAACCGCCAGCGTGGACGATGGCACAGTCAAACGGGGTGTCCCAGTCTAGATAATAGGAACGAAGTGAGCGGATAGGCCCGATTGCTTTACTCTTTGGATTCTGGAAGACAGCGGCAAAACGGGTGATGCCAGCTTCGGCAATAGCTTCAAAGACTACACCAGCTTCATCTAGACCGGTTTGTGGGCGCGGACCGTCGGCGCCGTTTGGAATCTGGACACAGTAAAGTGGCATTGTGTTTTCCGTCTCACTAGCAATTTCAAGGCCGGTGAGTTTGCTGTAGTATTTTGGCGGTTCTGGTTCTTTTTGCGGTTCTTCTTGGACTGGAGTTTCGTCTTTTGGCTTATTAAAGACCAAGAAGTATAAGGCTGCGCCGCCGCCACCAAGAGCTGCGAGTACCAGAATTACCACAATCGTGATAATAATAGCTTTTTTGCGCTTGCTTTTTTTAGAATTCTTTGGGGGCTTAATCTTAATATTCTGTTCTGCGCTAGCGGAGTCTGAAATATCTTCAGGCTGCGGGGCTAGCTTCACACTCTTTTTGCTCATACACTTAGTTTAGCATAAGCGGGAAAATTTGGCGAGTTTTTTAGAAGACAAGAAATGTTTTAGAGGTCATTTGTAATGGCGGAGCGAGTGGAATTCAATCTCGCAAGAACGCGGTCACGGCCGAGTACTTCGCAGGTCAGATGTAGTGCTGGAGAGAAATCGGCGTAAGAAATCGCGATGCGAATCAAGCTGAATAGTTCGGCTGGCTTTTTGCCGGTCTCAACAAGAAGTTCATTGAAAGCGTTTTGAAGATTATCGGCGCGCCAGTTCTCGGCAGAAATAGCTTGCAGCTTTTCAATAGTAGCGGTGAGTAAATCGCGTTGCTCAGTCTCGGAGAGCTTTTTGATGAATTTATTGCCCTGAAGATAGTCTAGGTTGATGACTGGCTCTTCAAAGAAATAGGTGGTGTAGTTTTTTAGGTCGGATAAAACTTTGAGGCGGTCGTAGATAATAGAGAGTACGGCTTTTTTATAATCTTCTGGGTAAGCATCGGCGGATTCTGGCCAGAAACTGATGATCGAATTGCGCGTAGGGTTAATATTATTGCTATCAATGGAAGCTTTATCAGCGGAGATAGTGCGCTTATAAAGCTCATCTACGCCCTGCTCGTCAAAAATTTTGCGAATCCATTGGCCATTTTGCCAGAGTAATTTGACTTCATCAAAACGGGCGCCAGAATTTTGGATGCGGTCAATGCTAAATTTCTCTAGCAATTCAGATTTTGAGTAAATTTCTTGTTCAGTTCCATCATTCCAACCGAGGCAAGCAAGATAGTTTAACATGGCCTCTGGGAGAATGCCGTCGTCCTTATAATCAATCACGGATTTTGCGCCGTCGCGCTTTGACAGTTTCTTGTTTCCCTGCGGAGCAAGGACGTGTGGTAAGGAGACAAACTTTGGATGTTCAATGCCAAGCGCCTCATAAAGCGCAAGGTAATTAGGCATACTAGAGAGATACTCAACTCCGCGGACGATATGGGTGACGCCCATTTCTAGATCGTCCACAATGTGGGCGAAATTATAGGTCGGCAAGCCGTCTTTTTTGATAAGAATAATGTCATCCATGACCTCGGGGCCGGTAGAAAGGTCGCCCATGACTTCATCGTGCCAGGAAACGGCTTTTGGCTCCGACTTGAAGCGGAGCGGAATACCTGGTTCCCAGACTGTATCCATATTCGGGCGATGATTGCGGTAAAGATAAGGAATTTTAGCGGCGTTGTCAGCTTTTCTATACTCATCGATGACCTCCGATGGGGTAGGGTCAGCATAGGCGCGGCCGGCAGCAATCAGTTTTCTAGCGTATTCGTGGTAAATATCACGACGCTCGCTTTGGTAGTATGGACCATGCTCTCC
>JAGAVP010000010.1 GCA_017941835.1 Candidatus Saccharimonadota bacterium | reverse complement strand
GGGAAATTTTTAATTCTATCCCGCAGTTTCTTGCTAGAGAAAATAAAAAATTTATTTTTGGAGCGATTAAAGAAAGCGCCCGTGCACGCGAATACGAGTCTGCTCTGCTTTGGATAGAAGATACCGGTATTGCTAGCAGAGTTACCAGGGTGAACTCGGGAGATTCCCCCCTGATGGCATATGCGAATAGAAATATTTTTAAGCTTTTTTATTCTGATGTCGGGTTGCTTGGCGCAAAAATGAAGGTAGACCCAGCTATGATCGTAAAAAACGACTCTTCGATGAGTCTATTTATGGGGGCTTATACTGAGCAGCTCGTATTCCAGGAGATGAAATCGGCCATTGGAGATGCCATCTTCTACTTTTCCAGAGACGATTCTAGGGGTGAAATTGATTTTATAGTCCAGGACGGTGTCAGTGTCGTACCTGTAGAAGTGAAGGCCGGCAAGAATTTATCTGCGACGTCCCTCAAAAACTTTATTGACAAATGGGGTGTAAAGAAAGCTATTAAGTTCTCCGAGCTTCCATATAGAAGGAACGAGAAAATTGTGAATGCCCCTCTATATCTCGCTGGTGCAATTAATAAGCTTTCGTAGAACCTATCGATTCTATCGATTCTGTTGATGCCAAGCTTTGGTATGTATTTCTGGTTAGTATTAAAGTATCAATATCCGCTCTTATAATTAGTATGATCGCCGTTGTCGCGAGTAGTATGTAAGTTGCTGACGTTTCCAGGATTATAATGCTTGTTTCCAGACATTTTTTTCTTTGCATTTCCAAAGTCCTTGTGCTAAAATAAAATAAGTAAATAAAGTTAGGGTGGTTTGTGAATAAAATTGCAAAATACATCAATCAACATATCATTGGTAATGTTTTTGATTCTCCTTCTATCTTGGAGGCCTATTCAACAGATCGTTCCGCTCTCAAAATTACTCCGCGCATGGTCGCTATCCCAGAAAATACTTCCGATATCCGTCGTATCGTGCGCTTTGTCAATCAGCTCAGCAAGAAAAGCGTTCACATTCCAATTTCTATCCGTGGTTCCGGGCTTGATAAAACCGGTGCCGACCTCGGTACTGGACTTGTCCTCTCTACTGAGCATCTCAACAAAATCCTTGAGATCGACGACCATTCCCGCCTTGTCCGCGTTCAGGCTGGCGTCACCCTCGGTCAGCTCAATTCTGCCCTAGCACTTTACGGTTTAACCGTCCCGATTCTTGCCGACCCACGCGAGACCATTGGCGGTCTAATCGCTAATTTTACAACTGATGCCGCCGCCGGGAAATATAACGGTATCTACTATTACGTAGACTGTCTGGAAGCAGTACTCTCTAATGGCGATGCTATTCAGACCGCCCGCTATTCTCGCCGCCATCTTACTAAGAAAACCGAGCTCACCTCTTTTGAAGGTGAAATCTATCGTGGGATAGACCAGCTAATTGAAGATAACGCAGAACTAGTTAAAGATCTTGGCGCCAAAAGCACTATTGACGCCTCTGGCTATCAAATGATTTCTCAGGTTGTGCGCGATCCAGTGAGGAGCTTCGACCTCTTGCCGCTTTTCTACGCCTCGCAGGGCACTCTCGGTGTCATTACAGAAGTTATTCTGCAGTGTGAAGTCTTGCCGCCGAAAGTCCGCCATTTTATCGCCGCCTTCGAATCGATTAGCGCCGCTGAAAGCTATATTCAGGAAATCATGCCCCTCATCCCAGAAGAGCTAAATCTCTATGATGCTCGTATGTTTAAAGCTTGTGCTAATCATGGCAAGGACCCTGCTCTCTTTGCGCCAAAATTCAATAAAGGTTATTTTGTGCTTGCTGGTTTCGATGATAAGCCACGCAAAATCAAGAAAAAACTCAAAAAATGTCTCCAGCTTCTGCCAGATAATGCCGCTGCCGTCACGGAGACTGATGATAATACCACGGATTTCCAGAGATTCTATTCTGCCATCATCAGCTACCTGAATGACGATGTCCGCGGTGAGCGCACTCCGCTTTGTGATGATTTCTATGTCCCGTCTGAGCATCTTTCAAACTTCCTGACTGATCTTCGCGATCTCGAAAAAGCTTACAGCCAAGAGCTTCCAGTTTTCGGGTCTTTCTCTACCAGTAATTATTCCATTCGCCCAGACGTCCAGCTAAACACCGTCGAAGGTCGTCAGTTTATCCTGAAATTTATTAAAGACTTCGACTCACTGCTTCGTGAGCACGGCGGCTCCATCACGGGCGGCGCCCCAGAGGGGCGTCTCAAAGCCATGGTAGTGAATCGCAACTTTAGCGATGAAGAAGCCGATTTTTACGCCAAAATTAAAAACGTTTTTGACCCGGAGGAAATCTTTTGTCCTGACATCAAGCTCGGCGCTACTACTAACGCCACCGTCCGCCACCTCCGCACCTCTTATTTAAATGATGTAATTAGCTAAAGTCATGAAACCCGTAGGAGCCGAGTAAAGAGAAAGCTTGCTTTCTCTTTTGAGGCGACGCCCGGATTTCTCTTTTGATTATATCTGTGATATAATCAAAAGATGAAGACTACAGTTAAAAAAATCTCAGATACAAGGGTGGAAATCAAGGTTACTCTTGAGAAACCTGAGCTAGCTGATGCTCGCAAAAAAGCCATTGAGCGTCTAAGTAAAGAAGTCAAAGCCCCAGGTTTTAGAAAAGGCAAAGTCCCAGCCAATATGGCGGAAAAATATCTTAATCCTAACGATATTGCACAAGTTGCGCTTGATATCGCCGTGCGACTTGCCGTGCCAAAGGCATTCATCGATAATAAGCAGAATCCATTGGTCGTCCCAGAAGTTTCTGTGACAAAATATGTCCCAGACGAATCCGCTGAGTTCACTGCTACTGCCGATATTCTCCCAGAGGTAAAACTAGGTGATTACAAGAAACTTGGCGTCAAAAAAACAGAAGTGAAAGTCGCCGAAAAAGATATTAAAGATGTTCTAGAAAACATCGCCGCTGCTTACGCCGAGAAAAAGGTTGTAAAGCGCGCCGCTAAGATGTCCGACGAAGTTATCATTGATTTCACCGGCAAGAAGGACGGCAAGCCTTTTGAAGGCGGCTCTGCCCATGATTACACCTTAGGCCTTGGCTCGAAATCCTTTATCCCAGGTTTTGAAGAGGGAATCGTTGGTCAAGAGGTAGGCGACAAGTTCGACATCGATTTGACCTTCCCGAAAGATTATCACGCCAAGGAAATGGCCGGCAAGAAAGTCGTTTTTGAAGTGCTTTTGAAGCAGATTTCCGAAGTCGTAAAACCAAAGCTCGACGATGAGCTCGCTAAAAAATGTGGTCCCTTCAAGACGATTGATGAGCTAAAGGCTGATATCAAGAAGAACCTTGCCGCCCAAAATGAGCACAAGGTAGAAGAGAAGTATAAAGACGACCTCGTTGAGGCTCTCGTCAAGAAGTCTAAGGTTTCCGCCCCAGAGATTCTCATCTCTGATCAACTTCGCTTCATTAAAGATGACATTTCCAGAAATGCTGCTGCTCAGGGCCTTACTTTTGAGGATTATCTCAAACAGGTTGGCCAGAAAGAAGAAGATTGGGAGAAAGAAGCTAGAAAAATCGCCGAAGCCCGTGTCAAAGCTTCGCTCGTTTTACAGATTCTCGCCCGCGATCAAAAGATTACCGTCCCGGACGACGAAGTTTCCGCTAAAATCGCTGAGTTAAAAGATGTCTACAAAAAATCTCCAGAGGCTCTCAAGAACCTCAAAGATCCTCGCGTTCGCCAGGACATCAAGAACCGTATGACCATTGAAAAAACCATGGAGTTTCTCATCAACGCCCAATAAGCATTGACTTTTTCGGCAATCTGTGCTATAATTAAGACATAAGTGTTAATTTGGAGTCAAAATGATTAACTATATTGTCAAATTATACAGAGAAGGCCGTGAACTCGCCCTTGTAGAGCTTGCTTACTTTGTGATTACTCTGCTAGCTTTTGCCATTGCAGGCGTAGTTGCACTCTTTAATCAATCTCTCGGCGTGAGTATCCTTGTAGTACCGCTAGTTTCTCTTATTGCTTGTGTGATGAACGTCGTCGCCTGGGCACTAGTGAAGCTCGTCGCTGAACAGCTTGCAAATATCAAACAAGCTAAAAAAGCCGAAAAAGCTACCAAGAAATAGTCTTAAGCTAAAGAAAAACTCCCCCGCATGGGGGAGTTTTTTTAGTGTCAAACCTTTTTCCTTGACATAAAAACATAAGCGTTATAAAATGATGACAAATAACCTTAAAAAGGAGCAAAAATGCTAGATTCAACAAGAACATTAACTACCAACGAGGCTGCTGCCGCTGGTGCAGTCATGGGCGGCATGCTTGGCGTCGCTATCGTCGCCGGTATCGCACTTGGTATCCTCATGATTATTGCGATGTGGCGCATCTTCACCAAAGCTGGTGAAAAAGGCTGGAAAGCTCTTATTCCTATCTATAACATCTACATCGCCTTCAAGGTTGCTGGTTTCAAGAGTGGCTTCTGGTGCTATGTTCTAGCCCAAATCGTTGCCGTCGTAATTGCTCTTATCGGCACTAGCACTGGTGCACTCGTCACCGATGCAAACGGCAATGTCACCGAAGTAAAGAACGCCGCCTTCATGGCTCTTCCAATAGTCTTGTCGATTGTTGAGCTCGTCATCGGCGTCCTCTTCTGCGCCAAACTTTCCAAAGCCTTCAAACGTGGCTTTGGTACTACCCTTGGCCTCATTTTCTTACCAAATATCTTCACCCTTATCCTCGCCTTTGGCTCCGCCAAATATGATCGCAAAACTCTAAAGAAATAACTATCAATAATTGAGCGAAATAGAGTTTCTGGGGGCCTTCGACGACGACGGGAGTCGAGGGTAGGGAGGTCGCCCGTAACGACGGGCCGACCGACCGGTACCCCAGAAACTGCTATTCGCTCAATTTTTTGTTGCTTTTTTACCCAACTTATGCTATCATAGTAGCAAGAGTTTCACGTCTATCTGCACTGCTGTAAACAGATAGACAACAGCAATTAATCTAAAAGGGAATAATTTTAATGCCAACTATCAATCAGTTGATTAGAAAGCCTCGTAAAAAGGCTGCAAAGAAGTCAAAAGCTCCAGCTCTTGGCTCTATTGTCAACACTTTGAAGACTCGCTACTACAATCAGCCGTCTCCGCTGAAACGTGGTGTTTGTATCAAGGTTACTACCAAAACTCCAAAGAAGCCTAACTCCGCTCTACGTAAGGTCGCTCGTGTGCGCCTTACTAACGGTCAGGAAGTTTGGGCTTACATCGGTGGCGAAGGTCACAACCTCCAGGAGCACGCCGTAGTGCTCGTCCGTGGTGGTCGTGTGCCAGATCTTCCAGGTGTGCGTTATCACATCGTCCGCGGTACTTTGGATCTCCAAGGTGTCCAGGGACGTAAGCAGGGCCGTTCTAAATACGGTGCTAAGAAGGAGGATAAGTAATTATGCCACGTAAAACTACTACTTCACTAGTTAGAAAAGTTTCTCCAGATCGCAAATATCAGAGTATCTTAGTCCAGCGCCTCATCAACAAATCCATGCTTGACGGCAAAAAACAGGCCGCTGAGCGTGCAGTTTATGCCGCTCTTGAGGGTGCTGCTAAGAAGCTAAAAAGCGAAGATCCAGTAGAAGTCTTTGAGAAGGCTCTCGCTAACGTCTCCCCAGATTTTGAGGTGAAATCTCGCCGTGTCGGTGGTGCTAACTACCAGATTCCATTCCCAATCTCTGGCCACCGTCAGCAACACTTTGCTTTCTCTTGGCTAGTCCAGGCTGCTCGCGCTCGCTCTGGCATGCCTTATGCTAAGCGCCTTGAAGCTGAAATCGTTGATGCTTACAACGAAACCGGTGCCGCTTTCAAGAAGAAGGAAGATTGTCACCGTATGGCAGAGGCCAACCGCGCCTTCGCCCACTTTGCTCGCGCTTAGGATGTAGCGGACATGGAAAAGACCCCGATTGCTCGGGGCCTTTTTTGGAGTTTTACGAATTATTCGTAAATCCTTAACAGTTCTACTAGGTCTTCAATCATCTCGGCGTAGCTTTCTCTGAAAGAATCTGGGTTATTTTCATAAATTATCTCGCAGAAAGCCCTCAGCGAGTCGCTTTTGTGCAGATTGCCATAGCGGTATCTTAAAAAGCGTGGTAAAGAAGAGCCAAGTCCTCTGCTTCTGTATAGCAGATATTCAAGAGTGATTAACAAGCCGTCAAATTGCTTTTTTCCTTGAATCTGTTGAGGATGAACTAAAGTCTTAATCAATCCTCTTTCACGCTTGTCGGCCTCTCCTGAGTTCAGGATTAATCCCTCGAGGACGAGGTCTGCTGCCACTGCATAAATCATTGCCTTGGGCTTTGGCTCAGTATAAATTCCGACTTCACGGAACCATGCTTTTAAAACGCCGTCATTTGCCCAGGCTAGATTCTTAGAGTGGCTCATCATCGCGTCAAGCTCATGCTCGGACATCCCGGCATAAGTGTACAGGTCGACTTTGGTCGGAATCTTTCCGATTATCGCAGTCACAAACGCTGCTCCAGAGACAAAAACCAGTGGCTCTCCAGTTAGTCCAGTTATCTTCTGGACTCTTTCTGCTACTTTCTCTGTAAAACTGTTGTTGTTCATAAAGTGCACCTCCTAGAATGTTTCCCCAACGGGGAGGATATTTGGGAAACCCCCATTCTTCAATTATATCATACTTATGCTAAAAAATCAATACAAAAACCGTTGCATAAACCATAAGGCTTATGCTACAATAAAAAAGCAAGGTAGAGTGGAAAATGGCAGCTAAAAGAAATAAACGGGTTTTAAACATTCTATTTATCACCTCTCTATCTCTTTTCTTGTTTGCTTTTATGCATTTTGCAACCATACCGATTAAAAATGCTTACGCTGAAGAATCGAACGGCGAGTCGACGGTTTCCGCCTCCATTATCCGCCCTGCCGTCGTCCTTATCATGTCTGTTCCAGATACGGTCTCGCTGAACCTCACTCCTAGCGCCAGTGGTCAGATGACCGTAGTCTCTTCAGATATACGAGTAGGCACCAGCTCGTCAAACGGATACAAATTATATCTAGAAATGACCGGCGAAAACAGTACGACTAATTCGTTAATTAACACTTTGGATAGCGATAAGACAATTAGCTCCAACGGGACCTTTACTAATCCAGAAGCTCTAGACAATGGTGAGTGGGGCTATGCTCTTTCTCATTCAGAGGATATGCTCGTCAAGCCAAACGGTTTCGACGACAATTACGATACTATGCAAAGTGCCACTCCAACGAATAGTAAATTCGCTGCCGTGCCGAAAGGCGATGAGCTCGCCCAAAAAATTGCCGAAACTGATGAATACGGCGAAGACATCTTGACGGTCTATTATGGCCTAAGAGCGGGCAATGAGACTGTTGCTGGAACTTACGCAAACAAAGTGCTCTACACGGCGTTCGCCGATGACGCAGAGCAGCCAGATATGTCTTTTATTCCAGCAGCAATTTTTGAGCGTGGCGGTGAGACCCTGCAAATCACGACACCGCTTCATTCAACCGCTCCAAGCATCGAGACTCACGTCTATCTTCTTACTGCTGCAGATTACGAATCTGTGACCCGCGCGACGAACCCAGTACCAGTGACTAACTATTCTGATAGGGAATTATCTTGTACAAAAACGGAATCGGTTGCGCTTCAGCTAAGCTGCACCACGATTGAAGTTCCTCTCGGCGAAAGCTACATCTACGTGGATATCCCGCACTACGCCCTGTCCTACGCAGGTACCATTCCAATTAAGGATACTGTTCCTGATAATATGTGGACATTAAAGACTCTTCAAGGTTTCGATGATTGGCCAGAATTTTGCGATAATTTAGTTACTCCATCCGCTTCTGCTACTAGAGAAGTAACATCTTGGGCAGAATATTCTGCCGTAGCCGATAAGACCACCGTTGTACCGACCCATACCATGATAGACGTGCGCGATGGCAAAGCATATCAAGTTAAAAAGCTTGCCGACGGTAGATGTTGGATGACAGAGAACCTGCGTTTGGAGAATGCTACCTTGACTAGTGCCGACACAAATATTCCAGCGGGAACAACTATTACCCTTCCAGCCTCCAGTACGCATGGTTGGTGTAATGGCAACAGTGCTGGCTGTTATGAACAGCTCCTTGTCTTAAATTTCACAGACGCCGGCAATAGTAGTCACCCAGAATACGGCAGCTATTATAACTGGTACACTGCCACTGCTACCTATGGGAAACGCAACACTACGAGCGATACGGATTATTCTATCTGCCCGGCAGGTTGGCACTTGCCAAAAGGCGGCCCAGACGGCGAGTTCCAGGCGCTCTATGATGCAGGCTACAATACCCCAGCCTTGATGATGAAAAACATCGGCGGCCCACACTTCATATTGTCTGGCGCACGCGAAGCTGGTAGTACGGAAGCCACAGGCGAGATTGGCCGCTATTGGTCTAGTACTCCAACCGATAATAAGAAGCAGGCTTACCGCTTCTACGTCAGTGAGTCCGAGGTCCAACCAGCCAGTCCAAACATCTATGGCAAACACCGCGGTCTTAGTATTCGCTGTATTAATGATGTTCGCAATTAATAGCATTCGTGCTATAATAAGCGTAAGTATATTTTAGGAGGTAAAATGATCAAATTAGCCATTAACGGATTCGGTAGAATCGGCCGCAATGCTTTCAAAATCGCTTTTGAGCGCCCAGACATGGAGATTGTTGCTATTAACGATATTACGGATACAAAGACCCTTGCTCACCTCTTAAAGCATGATTCTTCTTACGGCACTTACAGCCATGAAGTTAGCTTTGATGATGAGAATATTATCGTTAAAGGCAAAAAAGTTCGCGTCCTTGCCGAAAAAGATCCAGCCGCCCTTCCTTGGGGTGAGATGGGTGTAGATGTCGTGATTGAATCTACTGGTCTCTTCACGAAATACGAAGACGCCAAAAAACACCTTGATGCTGGCGCTAAAAAAGTCGTGATTTCCGCCCCAGGTAAAAGCGATGAAATCAAGACTATCGTCCTCGGTGTCAACGAAGATGTCGTCACCGCTGAAGACAAGATCATCTCCAACGCCTCTTGTACTACCAACTGTATCGCCCCTGTCATGAAGGTCCTTGAAGATAACTTCGGTATTGAAAAGGCCATGATGACCACGGTTCACTCTTACACTGCCTCTCAGCGCCTCCAGGATGCTCCAGCCAAAGACCTGCGTGAAGCACGCGCTGCCGCGGAGAATATTGTCCCTACTACCACCGGTGCTTCAAAAGCTGCCGCTAAGGCTATCCCGTCTCTCGAGGGGAAGTTTAACGGCCTTTCTGTCCGCGTCCCTACCCCTGTAGTTTCGTTATCTGACATTACTGCCGTTTTGAAGCGCGATGTCACCAAAGAAGAAATCAACGAAGTTATGAAAAAAGCCGCGAAAGAGCCATACTACGAGGGCATCCTCGGTGTGACTGAAGAAGAGCTTGTCTCGATTGATTTCCGTGGCAACTCTCACTCTGCTGTCGTCGATTTGCCTCTGACCGATGTCGTCGGTGGTAACCTTGTCAAGGTTGTAGCCTGGTATGATAATGAATGGGGCTATTCCAATCGCCTCGTTGAACTAACTGCCGATTTTGGCCGGAGCGAATGACTCATGGCTGGGGAAGTCTTTATCGCT
>JAGAVP010000009.1 GCA_017941835.1 Candidatus Saccharimonadota bacterium | reverse complement strand
CTGCTCGGAGAATAAAGAGAAGGCGTTTCTGCTGTGTTGGTGGAGGTGCTAGCGGAAGATTCGGCATCTCTGAGAGAATTCTTGGCGGTGTCTTCTGTGTTGGACTTTGTGATAAGGCGAAGATTTGGATCGGCGGGGTCGGAGGCGCGTTTGGTGCCTGGAAAATTAGGGCGAATATTGCCTTTGCCAAAGTAATTTTTCTGACCTGCCATATGGGTCAATTATAACATATTTACAGATTATGCGCCAGGATTTGCGGCGGCAGGATTTGTAGTAATCAGGGACTCCTCTGTCTCCGATGCGATGACCTGGATATGGACATGGTTTTGGCCGGCAAAGAAGAGACCTTGCCCGACTGGGAAGTTAGATAAACGTTTCTTTTCCTCGTTGGTGAGCTTGAAGACATCGGAAAGGACGTCGACGGCAGAAGTGGATTGTTTGAGTAAGAACTGCATGGAAGAGTTGCTGACGATGGCGCGGCCCATTTTATTGCTCATGAAGTCCTCAACGTCCTGAGTAATAGTAGTGAGTCCGAGGTAGTATTTACGGGCGCGCTTAGCGAGACTAAAGAGGAAGTTGGCGGAGTCTTCATATTTCATGAGCTGCCAGGCCTCATCGACGATGAGGAGGCGGCGTTTTTGCTCGGCGCGGACAACGTTCCAAATATGGGAAAGAACGATGTACATAGCAACAGGGCGAAGTTCGTCTTCAAGGTCGCGAATATTGAAGACTACCATTTGGTTATTAATGTTGATGTTGGATTGTTGAGAGAAAATGCCAGCAAAGGTACCGGTAGTGTATTTGCGGAGGCGCTGAGCGAGGTTTGGGCCAGTTCCACCCATGTGAAGAAGAGTGTCATAGAGATTGGCGATAGTTGGAGGGGTGGATTGGTGAGTTAATGGATCAGAGGTGATGCCAGCTCGAGCGTAAGTATCGATGAGGGCTTGATCGAGATCAGCCTCTTCGGTTGGAGTTAAACCGACCATGGCGTTTGGTGTACTACCAGCGCCTTGAGTAGCGCCGCCAAGCATGAGGCGGAAAAGGCCATGCAGGACAACAAGATTGGCGCGGAGGGCGTCATTGGCATCCTCGGCATCAATGACTTTTGGTAGGTCAAATGGGTTGATGCGAACATCGGAGTTAAGGGAGAGGCGAATGTAAGAACCACCGACGGCATCGGCGAGTTTTTGATACTCGTTTTCTGGATCGACGATAATTACTTCGGTACCGACCATCATGGAGCGGAGAGCTTCAAGTTTGACCGTGAAAGATTTACCAGCACCAGATTTAGCAAAGACGACCATATTGGCGTTTTCTAGGGAGAAGCGGTCAAAGATGACAAGACCGTTATTGTGCATATTGATGCCATAGAGAATACCTTTTTCTTGGGTGAGGTCGGCGGAAGTGAATGGGAAGGAGGTGGAAATGGCGCCAGTATTCATGTTGCGACGAATGAGCAGCTGGTCGGTACATTGAGGCATGCAGGAGTTCATTCCCTGCTCCTGTTGAGAGCTAGCGACTTTAGAAAAGACCATTTGTTGTCCAAAGAGGGTTTCGATTTTTCTCTGAACGAAGCTAAGCTCGTCAAGTGAATCTGCCCAAAGGGTGACATAAAGGCCAAAGCGGAAGAATTTCTCTTGGCCGACCTGGAGTTGGTCACGGAGTTCCTCGGCATCGCCGATGGCCGCTTCAAGTTCTGGATCACGAATTTTGCCGCGTTCAGAGTTGACGGCGATGGAGGCCTCAAGCTGAGTAACTTTTTTCTGAAGGTTTTTCATGACGACGGTAGTGTCGACTGGATAGATAAACATGGAGATATCAAGTACTTCGTCGATATTAATAAGAGGAGAAAGCCAGCCGGTATAGAGAGAGCGAGGATAGCCGTAAACGTAGAGAGTGCGACCGTATTTAGTGCCAAGGCGGAAATAATCAGAGTGAATTTCAATAGAAGATGGAGAGATTAAATCGCGAAGCGTAGTAATGCCCTGTTCGAAAGCGCGTTGAATTTCGGCTTCTTCCATGGCCTGAGCCTGGGCGGCAATTTGAGCAGCACTAAGCTGGCGGTTCTTTTTGTCTTTTCTACTCATTTTTCTCTCCTTTTCTTACGTAGGTTGTGGCAAGTTTGGTGAAATCTACAAGTGGCTCACGAACGGCAGTATCTGGGTTATTAAAGTTGTAGTAAAGAGCGCCGAGCTCACGTGTATTAAGGCGAACGGAATGAATACCGATTTGGAAAAGACCAGAGATAACGGTTTCTACGCGGTTGTTAATTTCCTTGATGGCGGCATCATAAGTAGCGCGGTCAATTTTGGTAACCTCAGTTTGTTTAGACTTAGTAAAGCTAGTGAAAATATTTTTGGTTTGGGTAAGAATTTTTTCGGCTTCGGCGGAAACATAGTATGGTATAACGATGAAGAAAGATTTATCCATAATATTGGCTTCTTGGGAAAGAACGTCAATAAAGTTAATATAATCATCCATCAGAACGCCCAGGAGCATGTTGTCGTTGTTTTTGCGGATTTCGGTGAGGCGCTCGATGTATGGGCCGATGTCGACACGTTGAGAGCGGATGAGGATTTGAGTAGTGAAGCTTAGAGAATTAAGGAAGTTTTGATATGCATACTCAACGCCTTCACGTTCAGATTCGCTCATCAGGTCAAAGTTGATGGATTGACAAGCAATAACAGCGCGGAATGAGCCGTCTTTCATAATAACGAGGCCATCGCGAAGCTCAGAAATGAGAAGTGTTGATTGCGTGGAGAGTGGGTTGTCGGCGGGAGTTGTTTTAGTCGAAGCAACCTGAGGCTTAGCTGGTTGGACTGGCGCATTGGCGATAGGAGAGGCTGTGGTGGTGTTAGGCTGGACGGCTTGGGTATCGGTCGGGGCGGCGGCTATCGGTGCCGTCATGGCTGGTGCCGCTGCTGGAGTGGCGGCGATAGCAGGATTAATAACTGGCTGAACGGATTGTCCTTGGACCGGCTGAGGTTGGGCTGGCTGAACTGGAGCTGGCTGAACTGGGACTGGCTGAGGGTTAGGCGCAGGACTGGTCGGCATACCCATAGTATATGGGTTGTAGGCTTGAGGTGTGCTTTGTTGTGGGTCCATGTTTTCTCCTTAATTATTTGTCATGCGTGCAGCTTCTTTTGATAATGTGGCAACGGAGTATTCGTTGTTATTTGCGAGGTTTTGCAGATTAGGATTACTAGTGAAGGGAGTAGCGGTAACTGGGTTAGATGACTGGCTAATAGCGGTGCGCATTTGATTTAATGCAGCTTGATGGCGAATGGCTTCTTGCTGCTCAAGCTTTTGATTAATAACAGCGGAGGAGGAATAGTCGAGGACATCTGGGGCGATGTCGGCCTCGTTTGGTATGACGGCGCTTTGAAGTGGTGCGTTATTGAGATCGCCGCGAACAGCATAGCCTTCGGTGTCGATTACGTTTGCTAAGAATGAAAGACGATTCCCTGCTTCTTCGCCGGAGAGGTCACGGGTGCGTGGCTCTTCAACTTGTTTTGGCGCGGTGATTTCGACGGTAGATTCGCGTTGGCCGGGGTTCCAGAGACGATTGTGTGGTTTGAGATGGTAAGAGATAACGGCGGCGAGATAGGTTTCCATAGGCTGATCACGCTTCAGAGGGAGGGCGAGTGCGCCAAAGAAAATAATGAAGGGAGCTGGAAGGAGGGCGAGAACTGGAAAAACTTGGAACAATGCAAAAGCAAGCCCAATACATCCACCCATAATCATGAGATAGACGAACTGGCGAAAAGTAAATGGACCGAGAAGCTTATCATCAGCTTCAACGTCCTGAGGGACCTTATATTGCGCCATATATTATATATAATAGCATAAAGAGAATAAATTGGGAAATGTATGTTGGTTTGAAATTATTGCAATAAAATGTTAAAATATGATTAACTTCGCAAGATTTGTAGAGATTAGTTTTTTAGGTTAGGTTGTACTTTAAAAAAGGAGGAAGAGAGATGAAAAAGACGAAAGAAGTGAGTGAGTTGTTGCAAGAAATACGTATTATAACATTTTATCTTGGGGAGGAATGTCCACCGTTGGAAGATGCAGGGTCCGTTTTGTGTGGAAATAAGCACTGGGTATACTTCGATGGTACGCTTTACCTTGCACATGGAAAAAGATGCTCGAATTATGTGAGATACAACGGCGAAACGCTTTTTCTATTTGAGTGTAGCTCCGATTACTCGCAGTATAAATGTGGCTGCACGATTCCAATTTCTCAGATCAAAGCTTTATTAAGTGAACCGTTGACTAGAGCGAAAAGCTCCCAAAAATATCGTGATGTAAAGTATAGGACATATCTGAAATTTGCGAGAGAGGTAGCCTTGTTCTTTGGAAAAAGTAGACCAAGTAAATATTGTGAGTATGGAATAGTATACTTGGAATATGTGTACGAAGACGAAAAAATTATTATCGAGACTGAAGAGTCGTTTGACTGGGACACTAGGGTTTATTTAAAAATGAATCCTGGCGTTCAGACCGTGTTGGACTACCACTACTTTTTAGAAGGTAACTGGACGGACTATCTAGGAAATCTTGCAGCTAAGGCTAGGCGAGCGGAAAGGCGTTCGCAAAGCGGTTTTATTGATGATTCGTTTTTATTTTCTTGATTCTTGGTATTCTCTAAAAACCCACTCTTAGGAGTGGGTTTTTCGTTTGTTTTTATTACTGGAAGCGGAGGAGGCTTTCGGTGAGGGTGTAATAGAGTTCATCCGTGGACGCGCCTGGATTGTCATCGATAAAGTTGGTATATTCGTAATAGACATCCTCGAACTCTGGATTATTATTGAACATTGAGACTGTTGCATTGAGAAACCCGTCAGCGTCATAGAGATAGGTATATCTATAGGCGTCGATCTTCTGCTGAAAATCCATCGCTTGTTCGCGTAGGCTAGACAGATATAGATCTTCCGCGTCATCAGGTTCGTTAACATGTGCTTTGACGATGGTGCTAGAAGAGGCAGGATCGTCGGTACTGTAGGCGGTTTTATCGATTTGGGATTGAGCTGATTTATTATTTTTATCACGTCCGGTTTTGAAACCGGAGGCTTCATTAATTATATCTTTAAGCTCATTAGCAGTATTTCGAACACTAGTTTTGCGGACAAATGGATTTGGTAGGCCAGCTTTCTTGCTAGTCTCGGAGTCCCAGTTTTTGATATTATCAGCAAGAGTACCCCAGGCTTCGGCCGCTCCGGACTTCAAGTTGTCAGCAACATTTGGCGTAGTAGCGCCAGACATCATAAAGGCAACGGCTTGAGCGGCTGGATACCAAAGTTTAGTTCGTATAGTATTTAAGAGCTGTTCATAGGTAGCGTCGTCTTTTGAAACGGTGCGGATTTTTTTACCATCTTTATCAAGGATAGTTCCCTCTAGGAACTTACCGTTGACATCTTGATATTCCCTGAGAGCATCTTCTGGGAAGAGATATTTAAATCCTGCCCAGTCATTATCGGAGAGCTTCGGATCGAAGAGGGCAGAAAGTTGCTGAAGCTCAAAGAAATCCTGTTGGTTGAAATTGCCAGAACGGATAGTCTTGGTAATGTTTTGTAGTCGTTCGATAAACTGGTGAGAGAAGTTTTTGATGTAGCCTTTAGATACAGAGGTGGTATACATAGGAGAAGCGAAAGCGGCTTTCTCTTTGAACTTGGCACCCATGATAGAACGGCCAATGGTAGTGCGAAGGTCTTCAAGGCCAACATCGGGGAGCTCTTTAATATCACCACGCTTAATACCGGCCATAATGCCATAGAGACCATCGATTGGGTCTTGAATAACAGTATCGAAGTTTTGGAAGATTTCTTTCATGACGGGTGTATCGTTGCGATAAATTCTGGTAATAAGCTTATCGTTGAAATCCTTCATCTCAAAATAGGCACCGTTTTCATCTCTAACGTCATATGGTACAAGTACCTCTGGGTGGTAATAGAGGAACTCACCTGGGTATCGTTCTTCGTGTTTAATACCATTTTTGTCCTTCCAGACAACTGGCTTAGCTTTCTTAGTAATAGGATCTGGTTTCTCCGTAGCAAGACCGTCATCATTAACGTAGTAACCTGTGACCATATTACGGAATGCGCGCTTATCAACATTAAATTTATTGCCTAAGATAGCAAAGTCATGGCGATGGCGAGCCTCATTGGCTGCAGTTTTTGCAATAAGCTGACCGAGTACAGATGTGGAGCCCTTCTCGCCAAGACCGCCACCAGAGGATTCGATGAAATGCTTATATTGATAGGAATCGCGTCCAGCGTTGGCGGCTTTGAAGTATTCGCCTGTGAGATAGTTGAAATCAGCTTCATCGTCGTTAACCAGGGTGAAGGCGGCACGGTTCATCTCCTTAAAGTTAATGCCGGCTTGTTTTGCCAACCTGATATCGGTTTGTTTTGCACTATAAATTTTATCATATTCTTCTCCGAGAATATGCTGTGTATCATCTTGGGCCGTCTTAGTTGCTAGGGAGAGATTCATTGACTCTTTTGCGGCTCGTAGCGATTTAGATGCGGTAAGATTCTTTTTTCTATAGTCGTCAAGATTAGCTGGGTCATAATTTTTAATGCCTAGCATTTTACGTTGGGCATATACTTCGGCGCGGCCGGCGCGAACCTTATTTTCGTTTTCAATATCTAGGGCGCGAGAACGATTGCGTTTATCGAGATAACGTTGGAGGCTGGCGGACGGAAGGTTGGAGTTGTTAATACGACGGAGACGAGCAAGTTCATGGCGCTGAGCAAGGTTGGCACGAATACCTTCTTGAGGCTTATTAGCAAGATTACTAAGCTTGCTAGAGACAGCACCAAGAACAGTGCCAGACATCTTCATTAGGCCAATAGCTAAGATGAGCGGCAGGACCTGGACGGCCATACCGACGATAAGCATGAAGGCGCTGCCGGAGTTAAGTGCAGAGGCGATGAGCGCCCAGCCGGCGAGTCTGGCTGCGCCAAAGAGGAAGCTGAACATTGGATAGAAGATAATCATGGAGATGAAGATCTCTTTCCATTTGTTGAACCATTTTTCGGTGTTTGGGAGAAGGTAAAGCACGAAGGCCACAGGGGCAATCATGACTAGGATGGTCACGAGGGCTTGGCGAAGACCGAGGGTGACAAGGCCAATGAGTACGGAGACTAAAGCGCCAAGAAGGGCGGCGAGAAGCGGCCAGATGAAGTGAATAATAGCAATGCCCCCAACAGCACCACCGCCAATAAGAGCGGCGGTAAGGGCCGTCCAGTTAACATCGGCAGAACTGCCAAAGCCTCCGGCATTAATGGCTTGACTTTGGATGCCGTCAAAAAGTCCACGAATACTTGCACCAAGAACGTTGCTAAGGTCAACTGCGAGGGCACAGATTATATAAGAGAGGTTGACAAGGACGGCGGCAATAATGAGCTTCGGTAGGGCTTTTTTGATGCCATAGTTAGAAATACCAAGGCCGGTGATTTGAGAATAGATGACGATGAGGAGGAAAATGACGAAGAGAATATTGGTAATATCACGCATGATTTGCCAGACTTGGTAGATCGGTGAAGAGTCTTCAAAGGAGACTGGCTTAACTACGAGGAGTTTCTCTAGTTGAGAGTAGATTGAGTCAACGGCTTTGCCGAGGGCACTAGTAGCATTACAGACGAGCCAGCCTAGACCTGGGACTTCGTCATAACAGGTTTGAGTTTTATCGGTGTTCTCGGAAGCAGTAGATACCTCAGTTGTTTCGGTGACTTCGGAAGATGTTGGCTCAGCATAAGCTGGTTCTGCCAAGATAGGTGAGGCTGCAAGTCCAAAAATTCCCATGACAGCAAAAAGTACACCAAAAATGGTGTTCCTGATGCGTTGTTTGAGGGATTTTTTACACATAATAAACAACCGGCAGTGCTAAACTGCACATTACCTTTTTATTATAGCACACATAAGCGGAATAGTCAAGGGTCTATTTGCAAGTTTTAGGGATATTATGCTATATTAGTCTTATGAAGAAGATTTTAGTGTATTTCTCTGTTATATTGACGATGATGATGGGGGTGGCAGGTTTTGCTCCTGGCAAAGTTTATGCCGATGCGGTCGTAGAAAACCCATCTGATTGCGGTAATAGTGCGGCTTTTTTCTCTCTAAGACCATGGTATCACGGATTAACGACCTCGATAACGGGTCGATGTGAGATTGGCCAGCCGGTAGATGGGAAAATACCGCAATTCATTTGGACAATCGTATTGAACATTTTGTACGATATTATGATTATGGTGGGATATATTGCTATCGTGATGATTGCATGGGGTGGTTATCTATATATGTTCTCAAGAGGCTTGCCGGATAGGGCGGAGAGAGGTAAGAAAACTCTAATTGCGGCGGCAGCAGGGCTTGCGGTGGCGATGCTTGCAAGCGTGATCATGAATACGTTGGTATCAATTTTAACGAATGTAAGTTAGGAGGAAGATGGCAACAGATTGTAGCAAATTGCCTAAGGCAGAAAAAGAAGTTTGTGAAAGTATACAAGAATTACCAAATTCTGATGGCGTGACAAGTGGGAATTTGACGAACGTATTGTATTGGATTTATGCGGCAGGTGGGATTATTGCGGTTGCGATTTTGGTCTATGCAGGGATAAAGTATTTAGCGTCGCAGGGTGATCCGGCGAAAACTAAGCAAGCGAGCCAGATTATTGCATATGCGATTATTGGATTAGTGATTGTAGTGCTCGCAGGGGCAATTACAGCGTTTGTATCTAATATTATTGGAGGAGCGGCAAAATGATGAAGAAAATTGCAACGGGGTTGTTAATGGTGGCTATTACGCTGGCATCCTTTGTATATGCGACGCAGCCAGCGACTGCGGCGAATGACTGGACAAATACGGCCTGTAATGATTCTAGCCTAGATGACGACCAGAAGGCGGCGCTCGGTTGCGAGAAAAGCCAAACTGCGCCAAGCGTGGTAGAAGGAATTATTAACGGTATTATTACAGTAGTGGGGATTCTAGCGGTAATTATTATTATCGTTGGTGGCCAGAGATTTATCGTCTCGCAGGGGGACCCAGCAAAAATCACGGCAGCTAGGGGTATGATTATCTATGGTGTCGTTGGCCTAATTGTGGTGGTGCTCGCATTTGCGATTGTAAATTTCATACTTTCCGGGGCATTTTCTAAGTAAAACTATTGATTTTGCTAGAGATTACGTGCTATAATTTATGTAAAATAATCTAAAGGGAAAAAATTCTATGAAGATTGCAGAAAAAATTAAAATGGCAGTGATGGGACTTGCAGCAGTGGCAACACTTGGTGTATCCGCATTGATTGCTCCTAACGTGAGCGCTGATACTCCGGCAAACAGATACACTTCTGGAACTGAGAGTGTTGAACAAAGCGCTACTGAAAGACAGACCAGCCTAATGTCAACGCTTAGCGTGATTATCAATGTTGCACTTGGTGTAATTGGTTTTGTTGCAGTAGTAATGATTATCTTTGGTGGTGTCCAGTACACGACTTCTTCTGGTGATGCAGCGAAAGTCACGAAGGCAAAGAATACTATCCTTTATGGTATTGTAGGCTTGGTGGTTGCATTGCTGGCATTTGCAATTGTGAACTTCATCCTTAGCAACATATTTAAGTAAGCCTAATTACTATAAGTAAGGCAGGTCGCCCCTTCCCTTCCTGGGGAGGGGCGTTTTAAAAGAGAGGATAGGAATGAAAGGAATTAAAACAGTTTTGGCAGGCGTTGTCGCTAGCGTTGCGGCGTGCTTGATGCTAGTTGGTGGGCAGCAGGCTGCTAGTGCGCTGAGCTGTCCATCAGGGACGCCCGGTGAGGGTAAAGATGTTTCAAACCTGGCGGAGTGTAGCATATCTGAAAATAAAGACACGCTCATGGGCACGGTAGGAAAAATTATTAATTTTGCGTTGGGTGTGCTTGGAATCGTGGCAGTAGTGTTCATTATTATGGGTGGGGTGACTTACATTACTTCGAATGGTGATGCTGCTAAGCTTACAAAAGCTAAGAACACAATTATATATGCCGTGATTGGCTTAGTGGTGGCGCTACTCGCATTTGCGATTGTGAACTTTGTGATAAGTAATGTTTTCAATAGTTCTAGGAGTAATTCGACTACGCCTACGAATACAAGTTCAGGGACGAAGTAGTTGAGATATTTAAAAAAACCGCCTTTTCTGGCGGTTTTTTGTTGGTAATTTCTAGGTGTGATTACTGGATTTGGATTTTCTTTGGAGCTTCGACTTTTTCCTTCTCGAAGGTAATAGTCAGGACCCCGTCTTTTAGCTCAGCTTTAACACTGTTCTCATCTTCGCGGACTTGGACAGGAAGAGCGATGGTACGGGAGAATTCGCCCCAGTAGCATTCCTGGATGTGCCAGCGAGTAGTGTGTTCATCTTCCCCGCCAGAGAGAACGCCAGAGATGGTCAAGATGTTGTCAGAGATGCTGACATCAAGATCGGACTTCGAAATTCCGGCCGTACGAGCCTTTACTACTAATTGTTCCGCAGTTTCGTAGACATCTACTGCAAGCTGTCCTGGAAACTCGTCGGTATTATCCCACCCGTCATCATCTGATGGAGCTTCGAGCTCAGCAGAGTTATCTGCTGGAGCTGGAGTAGAGCTTCCTTCGTCCAAAAAGGCGGCGGCGAGTTCGTCTTCCATCAGCATGTCGTCGTTATTACGAGCCATATAACCTCCATTAATATTGTTATGCTTTATTATAATGACGTTCCTTGCTAAAATCAAGAAGAATATGGGTTTTGATGTAAAAATTACAACGTTTTCACGGATTTTAGACCTAGTTGCGCCGTTCTCTTGTAGGGGTTGTGGTCGTCTGGGAAGCCTATTATGCGAACGTTGTAAAAAATACAACATGCAGCGAATTGTGAAAATATGTCCGAGGTGTAGAAAAAGTCAAAAAAAGTGTTCTTGCATGGAAAAAGTTTATGCAGTTTCCTATCGTGATGGGGTCATGTTGAAGTTGACGGAGGACTATAAATACAAGTCAATCCGGAAGACGGCGGAAGTTTTGGCAGAATTGATGAGCGCAGCGATTCCGAAGAGTTTGAAGGATGTGGTGGTAGTTCCCTTGCCGACAATTGTAAAGCATATTAGAGAAAGAGGATTTGACCATACTTTGCTGCTGGCGAAAAACTTGGCAAGGCTTCGTGGGTGGAGGGTTGAGCGGGTGATTGGACGCGTGAATAAGACTGTGCAGGTGGGGGCGGATGAAGAAACGCGGAGACGTCAGGCAAAGGAAGCTTATGCGGTCGTGAGAGGGGTGAACGCGGAAGCGACTTATCTCTTGATTGATGATGTTTGGACGACGGGAGCATCAATGGAGGCGGCGACTAAGGCAATCAAAAAAGCCGGGGCGAAGAAAGTTGCCGCGGCTGTGGTTTTAATTCCTGAGGATTAAGCTATTCTGAGGATTCAGAAGATTCCTCAATACTGCTTGGGCTGGCGGCCGAATTACTGTTGCCAGTAACGGCGTTGATGACAAAGTTGACGATGGAGAAAGCGAGAATAGAGATAATAAGGCCAATAATAGCGTAGAGGATGGTGTTTTTGGCATCGGTGACTTTTTTGCTGTCGCCGCCAGAAAGTATGTAGCGCAGACCGCCATAAATAAGCATGATAACAGAGATGATGCCAACGGCATAGAGGACAGTATTGGTGATCTGAGTAAAGACACCGTCTTTACCGATGAGCTGAGCTGGCATGCCATCACCACGGGCAGCTTCGGCGCCTTCCTGGACGGAGAGAGCCATAACTTTTCCAGCGGTAAGCGTCAGAGCGGCGGACACGCCGGTTAAAATTTGGATAGAAGTCTTAACAATTTTGTTCATTTGTTTCTCGCAGTTAACTGTGTAATATTATATCACAAAAACCTAAATAGGAGAAGGTCGCTTCGCGACAAGCTCTCCACTCCTCAGGCACCCATAGAGATTGCATAAGACTTCGTCCTTTTGAATCTCTTAGAAACTAAAAATACCAGAACAAGCTCTGGTTTTTTACTTTCTTCGAGATTCTAGAAAAAGCGATGCTTTTTCTTATGCAATCTCTATGGCGGAGGGTGGGAGATTCGAACTCCCGCTCCAGATTACTCCAGACTAACGATTTAGCAAACCGTCCCCTTCAGCCACTTGGGTAACCCTCCGTCTCTTATTATTCTACCACATTTTTCTACTCTGTTCTAGACCCCTACCCAAATATTGCTATTTTGTGGTATAATTACACTAGTTAACTGCGAGAAACAAATGAACAAAATTGTTAAGACTTCTATCCAAATTTTAACCGGCGTGTCCGCCGCTCTGACGCTTACCGCTGGAAAAGTTATGGCTCTCTCCGTCCAGGAAGGCG
>JAGAVP010000008.1 GCA_017941835.1 Candidatus Saccharimonadota bacterium | reverse complement strand
AGGATTTACTTTCGTAACAATAGATGAGCTAGTTCAAAGAAGCGGGAGAGTTCTTGAAGCGGGTGGCTATTATGCGTACTTTGGCAGCTAGCGATTAAAAACTAGATTAACGAAGAGAGTAAGAATTAGGGTGTGGAGGTTGGCCATGACGAGGAAGCCAACGATGGCAACGATGACACCAGCGAGTTTTACTTTTTCGTAAGACGATGGGCCACTGGCGAGATTGTCGGCGATTTTTTGATAGAAGACGGTGATGGCGGTGCCGGCGGCCAGAATGAGGACGCCAGTCAAGAACCAACCGAAGCTAAAATTCCAATCCATAAACTTTATTATACACTTGATTTTATTAAAAAGATAGTGTAAAATAGTAAGAGCTTGGGGTAATAGCTCAGCTGATTAGAGCGCCGCCTTTGCAAGGCGGAGGTCCAGGGTTTGAATCCCTGTTACTCCACCATTTGGGGATATAGCTCAGCTGGTTAGAGCGCGTCACTGATAATGACGAGGTCTGTGGTTCAAGTCCACATATCCCCACCACAATTTATACATGGGGTGCTGGTTGTCCCCCCAACTCAGCACTCCACCATTCATGTTAAAATTGCCCATTAGGGCATTTTTTCGTGCTCGCTCGTCTATAAGACGCGCTTTGCACGAAGAAAATACCCTCCTAGGCAGTTTTATTCATGAATGGCTGAAATTTCCGTTGGGCATGGAAAAAGGCGGCTAATTTAGCCGCCATGTGAACTTAGACTGTGATTAGTCTGTATCAGTAGAAATATGGTTGTCAGCGAGAACCTTTAGGAGCTTTTCGTAATTCGGAGAAGATGTGAAATCTTCAGATAGAAGTTTCTCACGACATTCCGCTACATGATGAAAGCCAGCATCTTTAAGGCTCTTAAGGTAATGCAAAGTGGTTTCATTTAGCTCGCGGTTTGCGGCATGGTAGCAAGCGCAAAGAGTGTCATCTTCAATAGAAGGACAGTCTGCGAGCAATTTGAGCCCACGGATCGTCTGTTGCGGACGAACCGGAGACTTAATCTCCCAGAAGCGATGGGTAAGAGTCAGACCATCTGCACTACGTAAATCATAGCCAATAAAGGTATTGTTATCGCTATTGTTGAACCTTGAACTCGTAAAAGAAATTGCGATTGACGGGACAAGGAGCTGCAAAGCACCGTTGTTACCGAGGCAGTATTGCCTCTCAGGTAGGGAAATAACCCTTACCGTTTCTGTTGGCATTTTTATCATAGTATCACCCCCATTTTTAATTTTTCTTAGTCTAAGACCACGAATTAATTTTAGCAAAAGTCTTATCTGGAGTCAACAAAAAAGAGCCTTTTTGTTAGGCTCTTTTAAGATTGAAAATCTAATTAAACAGATTTTTTAGCAGGACCGCGACGAGAAATACGTCCACCTTTAGCACCGGCGATACGAGCGAGTGCTGGGTTAGCGGCGAAGCCACCAGTGTGGCCATTTTTGCCACCCTTGCGGCCGATCTGAGAGTAAAACTCTTTGCCGTATTTAGCGCGGTTGGTGTCGGCGGCCTTAAGACCACCAGCTTTAGTACCAGCCATATTAAATGCTCCGTTTCTGCCCACCAATTTTAAGGTTATGAGTACATTATATCATACCGCTTTCGGTTTGTCAATACGTTTTTGCTAAAAAATATGTTGTAATATGGAATGGTTTGAGCTTGATTTTATTCGTGCGGTGATATATAATAGAGAAAAATTTGAGCAGGATACTGCGAGATGCTCAAAAGAACCGCGCCATGTATGGGCGGTTTTTTATTGTGATTATGTTTGCGGCCGTGGGGTGGTCGCGATATAATCTAGAAGAATAATGGAGGTAAAAAATGGATTTTAATGAGTATCAGAGAGATGCGGCGAAATATGATTGTTTTTCCAAGCCGGAAAAATTGGACAATCTGGTTGAAGCTGGGTTTTTAGAGGAAGTGTTAGGTCTTTCTGGGGAGACAGGGGAAGTGGCGGATAAAATAAAGAAGATTATTAGAGATAAAAAAGGTAAATACAGCGAGGAAGACAAGGTAGAGATTGTCAAGGAGCTAGGCGATGTGATGTGGTACTTAGCGGGGATTGCAAGATATCTTGACGTGGATCTTGAGACGGTAGCGAGGGGGAATCTAACAAAACTTGAAGATAGAAGAAAGCGGGGGAAGATTGGTGGGAGTGGGGATAACCGATAGTGGAAGATGAGGAGCTTGCGAAAACAGAGAAGTTTATAAAGAGACTAAAGACAGACTACCCGGAGATTAAGTTTAGAAATAAGGCAAAAAGGTTTTCTTATCAATTACGAGGTGCTGTGCCGGTGGTTTTTTTGGGTGAACCCCAGCCGAATTTTGCCCTTCTGACGCTCCACGAGCTCGGTCACGCCCTTTGTAAGCATAAAGACTATAAAGTAGACGTGGAACGTATAAAAATTGAATCTGCGGCCTGGGAGATGGCAAAAACGGTACTTTCGGAATATCGTAAAAAAGCACAAACAGAAACAGGACTCGCGACGATACTGCCGGAATGGGATGAAGATTTTGTGCAAGATAAGATGGATACTTATAGGGATTGGCTACATGCTAGATCGCGTTGCAAAAAATGTGGCCTGACAAGATATCAGACGGATGATGGGAAATATCACTGTCCGCGTTGTGAGGCTTTTACTTTGGCTTGAAGCTTAGCAAAGAAATAGGCACCATAGATAACAGCTTCTTTAGGGCGATGGGCAGGAACAATACGTGGAAGTTTTCTAGAGCGGAAGAGTTTTGCCTGGACAAGAGGACGTAGCTCTTTACCGAAATGAGGGAAGAGAAGCGCGAGTGGGCCGCCGATTACAATGCAATCGGGACGATATTTTTGAATCAGTTCTGGGAGACCGAGGGCGACGCGCTTAGCAATATCGGAATAAGCGGCTTTGCCGCGAACAGAGGTGGCCTGGCAGCCATAGTGGGCACCAATGGCATTACATGAAGCAATATCTTCCCACTCAGCGGATTTTTGATCGTAAATATAATAGGTGTGGCCAGGCTCGACGGAGGCAGAATTTTTGGCGAGGACGCCTTTTCTGGCTAAACCGCCACCAATGCCGGTGCTGAAAGTAAGGTAGAGCGTGAGACCTTTATGAAATGAGGACTCGTAGACCGTGGCAAGGTCAGCGTCGTTTTTGAGGGTGATTTTATCAGCTTCTAAATTGAACAAATTTTTTAATTCTTGTACAAAATCAAGGTTTTTCCAGGGGCGATTGCCAAATTTGATGGCAATATTGTTTTCGATTAATCCGGGCACGGCGATGATGATATGTTCAATTTTTTCGCCGTATTTTAGGGAAAAGGGAACGAGGGCAGATTTTAGAATGGCAAGAAATTCGGATTTTTTCTCGGGAGTTTTGAATTTGAATTTTTTGAGGACGCGACCACGTTTATTAAAGAGTGCTATTAGGGTTTTAGTGCCGCCAATGTCGATTGCTAGATACATGGCTTTATTATAGCATAAGCGCTTGCATACGGAAGTCTTATCTGGTATAATTGAAAAATCTTGGGTTCGTTCAAGAGAGTTATTTTGTGGGCATGATGATAATTTTCTTGAACGGGCCCAAAAGGAAGGAAAAAAAATAAATGGCAACTGCCAAAAAACTAACTATGGATGAATTGCTGGAACAAACTGGCGATTCTATTAAACAACTCACAGTAGGTGATACTGTACAGGGGAAGGTTCTCTCTGTAAAAAAGCACGAAATCTTGATTGATCTTGGTGCAAATGGTGTGGGAATGGTCCCACGTAGAGAAGCAGCTTTTTCTCGTGATCTTGAAGTCGGGCAAGAGGTTTCTGCGTCCGTCATTGATACCGAGATGAATGATGGTATGGTACTATTATCCATGCGTAAAGCTGTTAAAGATAAGGGTTGGGACGAAATTGCAGCTAAACTTGAGGCTGGCGAAATCGTTGAGGTGACTCCGTTTGATGCAAACCGCGGTGGTCTCCTAGTCGAATACGAAGGGATTCGTGGCTTCTTGCCAGTATCTCAGCTTTCAGCTGAGCATTACCCACGCGTTGGAAGCGCCGACAAAGACGAGATTTTGCAGCGTCTAAACTCACTCGTTGGACAGGCAATTAAGGTGCGGATTCTTGATGCATCTAAGAAAGAAAATAAGCTAATCTTCTCTGAGAAGGAAGCTGTAAAAGATGCTCTTTCTGCTCGATTCTCCGAGATGAAAGTCGGTGATGTGGTCAAAGGTTTAGTTACTGGTGTAGTGGACTTTGGTGTTTTCGTTAATGTCGACGGTATCGAAGGCTTAATTCATATCTCTGAGATTTCTTGGGAGCGCGTAAATAACCCGGCTGACTATGTCAAGGCCGGCGAAACAGTTGAGGCAAAGATTATTGCTATCGACAAAGAACGTTTATCTCTCTCGATGAAACAGCTAAAAGATGACCCATGGCTATCTGAGGTGGAAGGTCTAAAGAAAGGCTCTAAAGTTGAGGGTACGGTTACTCGTATTACTCCGTTTGGTGCTTTTGTACAGATTTCTCCTGCGGTGGAAGCTTTGGTCCACGTCTCTGAACTTGGCGAAGGCAACGATGTTGACCCAGAGAAGGTCTTTACGCTAAATGAGCGCAAGAGCTTCAAGGTGCTCGATATTGACCGCGAAGGTCGCAAAATCAGCCTCACTGTCGCCTAAAATCGTTCACAATGAAAAACCGCCCCGATGTTTTGGGGCGGTTTTTGTGGGGGTGTAAGAAGTGTTCAAGCTCGTAGTTTAATTACGGGCTGGGTTAGCGGTTGAGTGTAGCGATTTTGGCCAGCAGCACGCTCGTTTCGAACGGATTCTTCAAAGAAGAAGCCGAGGTCTCCTTTCTCACGAATGTGAGAGCGGTGCCAGCGCTGCCATTTTTGCATCTCCTCAGAGCTGAAATAATTGCCCAAGAGTTCATACATGAGACTGTTTATTTCGTCTCGGTAGATTGGCGGGATGTGCAGTGATTCAACGGAGAACTGCAAAGTTCGATCGCAGTTAAAAGCATAACCGAGTTGTTGAATCGCGGTAGCAATTTCTAGCATGAAAGGGCGACTGAGGTCGCGGGGAATCATGGAAATTGCCATGATGAAACATCCATATTTAGTCTGAATCCGGATGGTTTCTGCGTATTTGCTCCTAAATGAAGCGTCTACTATTGGTGCAGTTCTTCCAAGATCTGATTTTGCGCGATCTATTGCGAAAGTAACAAGGTCGGCAGAACTATAATCGGGATGTCCTGTGTTGGTGCCGCCAGGGAAGTCAAAAGACATGATATTCTGAGCGTCACCATATTTGGGCAAACCGATAAGCCTAAAGCTACCCCTTAATTCGCCTCGGGCGGATTCGGGGTACTTCTTTATGAAACGATTCGCAACAGAAACAAGTAAATCTGCTTCTTCCTCATAAAGAGTGGAGAAAGGGTAAAAGTGAACGGACATATGATTCAATAATGTATTCATAAGAACCTCCTAAACAGAAAAAATTGAACACCTCTAATGTAAAGATGCGACTCTAAGTGAGTAGTACCTTTCATTATAGCATAAACATTGTAAAAAGTCAATAGGAAAAAGAAAAGTGTGGTATAATACAAGGAAGAGTTGCAAAAAAACTAGAACATTAAAAGGAGGTTGCTACGATGGGGGTAATTGTGAATTTGTTTCAGGTGGAAAGTGCATTTTTAGATAAGGTTTGCAAAAACATGATGCATGATTTTCATTTGAAAAATGCGCTTGTTGGTATTTTTGCGGTAACGTTCTCTGATAATAAGCTGATTTGTGAGAATATTTATCAGAGAAATCTGACGGAGAATCCAGACGGAGTAGACATGGAAGAATACCTTGATTACGTTAAGATGCTAACGGAATGTTTGGTAAATCCAGAACAGACAAAGGCAAGGCTAGCTAAAGTTAATGACAGGATTCAAACTCATTGCATGAAAGCGACGCATGCGCTTTGCGCGATTAAACCTGAAAGAGGAGCGCAAGGGATGATTTGTATCGATGTCTGCGTGTACGAGAAAAACAAGGTTGGAGTGACGGATTTTGCCGTAGCTTTTGCTGAGGCGCTTTGCGGACTTAGAAGGAACATGTACAGCGTGTATGGCTTAAAAGTTGGAAAAGAGACGATATTTATGAAACCGGCTATTAGCTTAGTTGCAAAGGCGGTTTCACGTTGGCTTTCCGATGATGAGGAAGTTCAGTTTTGGTTGAAATCTTATGAGCCGTATGATCGTGGGTATTTTGAAGAACCAAACCTTTCGGGAATGGGGGAGGCAATGATACATGAGATGCGATACGGAATCGATAAGATTGTAGCGGAAACTAAACGAAGTGGCACATTGAAGCTGGATTTTTTCCTCTATGATAGACAGATGGAAAAAGCGTTTTCTGTGGTTGAGGACAATTCTTGGGCTGGAATCACAATCTGTTTTACTCTGGGGGAGAAAACGCCAATCTCTAGCGGTAAAGATCTCGCAGTTAAATGTGTGTTATATTCGACTAATGACCAAAACGAGCAGTTTTGCGTGATGGAGGTGCTAGCGACGGTTCTAACCGATGAGGTTCTATCGGATATGGAACAAAAAAGATGTATGGTGGAGCTGTCAAAAGTGCTGGCAAAATACGCTGAGGTTTGGCGAATCGTGGCGAAGCCAAAGGCG
Organism: Candidatus Saccharimonadota bacterium; assembly: GCA_017941835.1. Lineage (GTDB taxonomy): Bacteria > Patescibacteriota > Saccharimonadia > Saccharimonadales > Saccharimonadaceae > Nanosyncoccus. The sequence goes on along the minus strand of JAGAVP010000008.1, from coordinate 3,832 downwards.
TATAAGCTGATAACTGGAAGATGTTAAGTAGCAACTCTAAAACCGCAGGTTTTCCTGCGGTTTTTTCTTGTGAGAGAGATTTCTCAGGATTTGTGTTATGATAGATTTATAAAGGAGATAGTATGAAGAAAAGCGTTTCATCAAGAGCTGGTATAGCAATCATCACCGGTGTAACGGTGACTGTGGTCTGGGCGATTTGTACGCCACTTTTTGAGCTGATATTTCGCGGAGGGATTAAGGAGTGGGATTTGTATAAGTTTGTGCTCGAGCCAATTATTATCGGCGTAGTAGTAGGTGTGATTGACTATGTCTTCCAGATAACTTCGAAAAGGAAGAACCGTAAATAAAAAATAAGACCTTTTAGGTCTATTTTTATTTGGCTCCCCGATAAACTAGGGTTCCGAACGGCATGCTACAAATATGGCCAAGTATATGGCCGATTATTGGACGAATTTGTGCGTGAAAATATAGACAGCTCATCCACTTGTTTGCAAGTGGAGTGAACAGGGGTGGCATCATTTTTTCAAGCAACACTAAAAAACAATTTATTTTTATATCACAAAAAGCATAATTGGCTAAGGCGACCTTCCAAAAAAGGTCAAAATATGATAAAATTAAAGAGTCTTATGTCAAATTAATTTCGTATATTTCAGTATAGTGCTGACCGGCTTTGCGAAGTGTCTATAATAGGACACCGCATAGTTGGGCACTGCGCAATCGCGTAAGCACTATACGAAAGACGACATAAGACACCGTTGAATGCGGTGTCCTATTGTGTTTAGATACTAATGCACGACATAAGAGTCGTGCATTTTTCGCATTATAGACGCCGCGAAGTAGGTGTCTATATGCAAAGAAACGCGAAAAGTCCAACTAAAACCGACTTAGATGCCGGAAAAAATACTGGCGTAACTTCTGGTGCTAAAAAATCGAAGATAATTAAGTCGAAAGACAGAGTTCGTGAAAGAGCTGAAGTTTTTACTAGGCCGCGAGAAGTTAACAATATTCTCGCGCTTACGCAAGCAACTTCAAACCCATACTGGAGATTTCTTGAGCCAGCATGTGGTAACGGCAATTTCCTTGAGGCCATCTTGCGCCAGCGCCTTGAACGACTAAAACAGGATCGCATTGAGTGGCATACAAAGAATCGCGAGTTTTCAGTTCTTAAAGTCCTTTCGACAATTTATGGCGTAGATATCGCCGAAGACAATATCGAAGAATGCAAAAAGCGCCTAAAGGCGATAGTTTTTGAATACTTCAAAAAGAAAAGCTCAAAGGGCTTCCTTCTTGCTATGGACGAGATTATGCGGACGAACCTCATTGTCGGTGACATGCTAAATGGCAAAGATAAGGTTTATTTCGTCGAATATACAACGCCGATGAAAAATTTCTTCATCCGCAAGATATATGCATTAACAGATATGGAATCCGGCATTGAGAAGGCTATAAAAACTTTTCCAATGGCCAAATACGACAGCCTAACGCCAATAGATTTTAGTTTTCTAGATAAAGATACAGAGGCACCGCCAGGAGCGCCAGAGGTGGGCAAGCAGACAAACTTATTTGGAGAACTAATATGAACGAAGATAAATTAAATCAAGAAAACGAAGCGGCTATTGCGAGCTTAAGCCCTTCGTCCGCTCCGCTGGTGCGCCAAATTTTAAGCAAAGGTCACGTCCCAGATATCTTAACTTGTATTGCGAATTTATCGTCGGACGAGGTTTTCACTCCACCAGAACTTGTCGATAAGATGTTGGATATTTTCCCAGAAGAAGTTTGGCATGATAGTTCTCTTAAGTGGCTGGATCCGGCTTGTAAGACTGGGATTTTCCTCCGCCAAATCGCAAAACGCCTGATGGAAGGACTTCGTGATGAGTTTCCAGATGAAGAAGTTCGTCGTCAACACATCTTCAAAAATATGCTCTACGGTATTGCAATTACTGATTTAACGGCACTTATGAGCCGACGCTCTCTGTATACTTCTAAAAATGCTAGCGGCGACAAATCAATCGCAAAATTCGATAACGAAAACGGCAATATTTCTTACGATAACCGACCACATACTTATAAAAATGGAACCTGCATTTATTGTGGCAATAAAGAAGGCGGCGAGCTTGACCGCGACGAGAATCAGGAGCGGCATGCTTACAACTTTATTCATCTAACTGAGAAGGAGATTAAAAATATGAAATTCGACGTTATAGTGGGAAATCCGCCATATCAGCTAAAAGACGGCGGCAACGGCGCGAGTGCTGCTCCCATCTATCAATATTTTGTAGAACAAGCGCAAAAATTGAGGCCAAGATATATCTCGTTCATTATTCCTTCGCGTTGGTTTGCGGGCGGCAAGGGCTTGGATTTGTTTAGAGAGGAAATGTTGCATAATCACCACATTAAACAATTATACGATTATCCAAATGCCGAAGATTGCTTTCCTGGCGTGGAAATCGCTGGTGGCGTGTGTTACTTCGTAATCGACTCAAAGTATACTGGCAAATGCGAGATTACAACAATTCTGGGCGAGGACAGTTCGACTATGGAACGTTACCTGGACGAAATCGATGTGTTTGTGCGCTGGAATAAAGGAATGCCTATCTTGCGAAAAGTTATCTCACGAAACGAGTCTACGATTTCAGATATTGCTTCGTCTCGTAAACCTTTTGGGCTTGCTACAAACTTTAAAGATTTTGACGCTTACAATAACCCCGATAAATACAAAATTTATTCTTCAAGCCAAACTGGGGATAGAAAAATTAGTTACGTTCAAAAAACTAGAATCACAAAAGGCTTCGAATATATAGATAAGTGGAAAGTTTTAATGCCAAAGGCATTTCGTTTGGGTAGTGCGACCGATGGTGGTACAGTACATCCAATCATTGCTGAGCCCGGAAGCGTATGTACTGAAACATTTATCATCCTCAAAACATTTTCCACGGAAGAAGAGGCTAAAAACTTTGTAGAATACATAAAAACTCGATTCTTTAGATTCCTTGTTTTATTGCACAAACTCACTCAAGACGCGACTTCAAAGGTATATGCTTTCGTCCCAGACTTATCAATGGATAGGGTGTGGACCGACGAAAAGTTATATGGACGTTACGAAATAACCGACGACGAACGACAATTTATCGAATCAATGGTAAAGGAGATATAAGATGATATTAAGAATTACTTGTGTTGACGCTAAAAGAATTGCTGACATTATGGTTTCGTATTCAATTCTCGACGATATGCTTTGCGGATACATCCAAGAGTACAATAAATTGACTGGCGGTAAAGCGTTTGTTAATGAGGTCAAAAAACTCTCTACCGGCAAAGCTAGTCTTGGCATGGGAGATAAAATTGATTGTTTTTGTAAAATTTTTCCTAATCTGGAAGATATGGACGGGAAGATTATAAAAAATGTAAAAGGTCGGCTAGTTGAGTTAAAAACGGCGAGAAAGCGGGTCGCCCATGACCGAAGATTTTCGTTCAAGAACGGGCTTGTTATTCCCGGACAAAATATTAAATCTCAAAAGACTCCACCGTTAAATCACCTCTATAAGGCATATGAAGATAATTTTAAGGCCTTCGATTCGGTCTTTAAGGCGTTTTATTCCGATTGGGACTACAGAGAGCAGTTTCTCTACGGGATTCAAAAAGGAGAGAATTTATGAGTAATTTCTTAAACTACGCCAAGCATCCTCAAATCTATGTTTACCAGGCTACTGGCCAGCCTGGACTAAAAGTCGGCTATACTGAACGTGTTGCAAAGTCCGGTAGCGATTTCGACGCAGTTAAAGAACGAATCGAAGAAGGTCTAGTTAAAACCCCTAACAAACAATACGAAATT
>JAGAVP010000007.1 GCA_017941835.1 Candidatus Saccharimonadota bacterium | reverse complement strand
TGAGTCTTCTTTTATCCTTTTGATAAAATCTTTGATCTTATAAGAATCGCCACCAGCGACTTCTGCGGCCGCCTTCATCTTAAACGAAGCCGCCTTTCTATCTTCATCGGTAGTCGCAGACTCATAGCTATTTAGTGCATCGCTGAAGATACCGTAGGTTTTCCCAAGTAGATTACCCTTGTTCGTCTGATCGTTAACGTTATCCATCTCGGTCGCGAATTGCTCTTTTTCAAGTGCCATTTCTTGTGAGCGCTGATATCGCTGGAAGAATTCTGGAGCATTTAAACGCTCTTCGCGTGCTTGTTCGTCCATATATTTTATACGTGCAGCCTGAGCACGAGCATTAGCACGTCGGTTGGATTGTTGGGCGATGGAACCGAGCTGTCTAACACCAGGAATTCTTGACCTGGCCGCCCAGTTCGTGAAAGCACCGTCTTGGCGATAGCGCCCAAATGCATTTAGACTACCATCCCGATTGATGCCGGCACGTAACCTGGTATTCGCATCTCTAACAGCATCAGAGTTACCAATGGCACCAGTAAGCCTGCGGCCCATGTTCTGGCCAAAGCCAGTGATTCTGGCGCCAAGATTACCCATGGCAGAGAAGGCACTGCGAAGAAGTGTAGGGATGAAGAAGAACGGCACTACGCCTACAAGCATTGCTATGAGCTTACCCAAGAAGCCGGTGTCCAGAGTCATAAGGATGTCGCTTGCAAAAGCTGAGCCACCCATAAGAAGGCCACAGATTGGGTAGAGAATAAGCAGAGCCTCAAAGATTTTTAGCCATTTATCAAAGATTGATTTTGTGTTCGGTAACATATAGCAGGCAAAAGCGACTGGTGAAACTACAACAAGTATGACAATGGCTGCTTGTCGAGCGCCTAACAGTATGAAGAAGAAGAGAATTCCAATAAGCGTCGTAATTAACCCTAGTACTAGCGGAATTACTACGACACCACCCCAGATGCCTGCAGTTGCTACCGCCAGTCCGCCTACCGCGCCCGCGACAGCACCGGTCATGATTGTGGACAAGACAGCTGCACCGGTCGAGCCCGAAGAGGTTGCCGTCACCGAGATGTTTGCAAATAGCGTATTAATCCCGGAGCCGACAATATTAGATATATCGACAAATAGCATACAGATAATATATGAGAGATTGATTAACACTGCTGCGACAATTAACTTCGGAAGAACACGCTTAATGCCAAGGTTATCAATACCGATGCCAGTAAGCTGAGAGAAAATAACGACCAGGAGAACAATGACGAAGATAATGTTCGCGAAGGATTGGAACACCTGCCAGGCAGTATAAACGGACTTACCGCTGCCATTTATATCAAGAAATTCTGCCCTGAATTCTAGGAAATTTGAAACGATACTATCGTAGATAGCCGTAATAGTGTGTTGTGCAAAATCAATGACTGGGCAGAGAATCCAACCAAGAGCGCCGGCAGCATTGAAACAGTCAACCTCTGCGGAGTCTTCATATGGCGTAATAACGCCATTGCCGCTGTTATTATTGTCGCCAGATGATCCTCCGTAAATTCTAGCATTTGCGCTGACGACTTTAGAGGCCATCGAGCTACGCACCGTTGTAGAAGTTAGATAGTCAAGAATATCGGAAGTCTTAACTTTCGTGTACCAACTATCTCCATCAACGCCATTAAATTCTTTTGATTCGTCTGTTATTTTTATGTAGCAATTTGCATGATATGTGCCGTCTATGATAAGATGAGTAATCTTATCTGAATATCCGTTTTTAATAAACTCGTCTTTCTGGGTATCTGGAACTTCGCAAACCATGTCTGAGGTGTTTGAATTCAGGTAGATCTGATAGAGGCTCACCTTTGCTGTGCTTGTAAACACATTGGCCGTACTTCCAAATAGCTTCTCGACTGCCGTTCTTGGAGTAGAATTTGGGTCAACAGAATAGTTGTAGCTCACCCCAGCCTGCGAGGTAGATTCTGAGATGAATCTTCCATCATTGTCGTTAATCTGGTACGTTATGCGAACGTCCTGTCCATTTTGGTCTGTACCTCTCAGCGTAGTATAGGTTGGGACACTCAGGTTGTTTATACAATCTGCAGCTGATTGTCCTTTTTTACAATTCTCTCCAAGATATTGGTTTGATTCTCCAGTGGCGCCTTGCTCAGTGTTTGGAACCATGGCTATGATACCATAGCCATCTTGCGCATATAAGAATGGATCAACTCCACCAGCTGTATCTATCCCCTCTGATCCACCCTCCAGGAAGAGGCCGTCCTCCTCAATGTTGCCGTTAGCGTCTACGTTGACGCAGAATTTCGGGGTCCTATATTCAAAGCTACCATCAAATGTGCCACCCTCTGGTTGGCCTGCTCCCACTAGGTATTTTGTTCCCGTAAATACGAACCTATAGCACATCTGCCCTGACGTAGTGTCGCCAGAAGGAACATATCCAATTTCTGTCATGAACGGAGCTATCTGAGATGGTGATGCGGCCTCGGATGGTATTGCAATGGTACTGTAAGACTTTGCACGTGCCAGCACTTGTTTACAGGTAAGATTATTACCCTCAACCGTAGTAGGGAGTGCAGCTATCTGGTCTGTATCATCTTTTGCTAGACTCTCAATCGAATAAAACTCCGTCGCAATGTTAATGGTTGATTCCATATGTCCACCGCCATAACACTTATATAAATCGGCGGCTAGCGCCCTTTTTGTGAGCCATGCCTCGTCATATACTGCTGGACTATCGTCAGCAAGGGCTGGAGTAACTAGTATCCAGGCAAAAATGGAAGATGCTATGACACCCGCCAGGACTAAGCAAACTTTTCTAGCTATTTTCATTCTCCTCCGTTTCTTCTGAGCCCTCTTTATATTCCTTCTCTTCCGTCGGGTTTGATAGCTCATCGCTGATAGTTTTTACACCATTTATCGTCTTGTTTATCGCCACATTAGCTATTTTTTGCATTTTATCTATTGATGATTTAAGGTTGTCAAATGCTGAGCGCATCTCCGGCAAAGCATTTATCATTTCATTTTTGCATGTTTCATCAACAGTACTGTTTTTAATACAGCCATTCTTCTCTAGTCCAGAATATAGGTTTTGCACTGCATCAGCAAGGACGCCTGCATTTTCTAGGTATTCTCCGGCCGAGACATTCTCCGCATTTAGTTCCCCGTAGTAAAGCTTAAGACTATTTGCAGAGTCATCTTTGTGCTCTAGATAATAGCTCAAATAATCATCACTCGTATATTTCTGGGAGTAAAGATGGAACAGATACAATGTTAGGTTAGAAAAGCTGGACCTGACTGAGCTAGCCAACGCAGGATGTGAGGTCAAGTCCGTTTTATTGAATAAGCCGTAAAATTCATCATAGTATTGTTTTGCCGTCTCGAGGAACTCAGCCGGCTTTGAGTTGGTTTCTAAAACATTAGAGACAAAATAACGTGATGAGGATGACGGTATAGTCACTACACTGCTGGAATCCTCACCACTAATCATCCAGTTAGCATAGCGATTGAACGCTTCTTGGTAGCCGAGACTAACTACGTTCTGATTACTGCTTGACTTCTTTGGCTGGTTATTAATTATTACCATTACCACGGTGAAAATTACCAGTGCGACGAGGGCGATGCCGCCGAAAATCAGGCCAAATTGAATGAGGCGGCCGCGGTTTATTTTTGGCTCTTTTTCGCCTGGGGCGGAAGAAATGGTGCCGTTTGGCTGGCCAATAATAATATCGCCGGTACCTGGGGCAATCTTATTGAACTGATGCTTTGCGAAAGGAGAATTAGAAGTAGCAGATTTGCGGTCGTTCACGTTGAGGTCGTCCATCGTACGAGAAATATTGGCACCCGTTGAAAGAGTACTCGGACCGTTCTGACCTTCTGTTTGTTTTGGATCCATTTAGGAATATTATACCATAAGCATTATAAAAATACACAACAAAAAGTCCCCGATTTTCGAGGACTTTTTGCTTGCCCGACCCTTTGTCTAAGTTATACCTTAGAGGCGGTCAATTAGCGACGTAGACTTTTACGGCTAGCAATGTAGTAACCAGCAGCGGTTACAACAGAACCTGCACCAAGCACGCCGGCGGCGATAGAGCCAGCACCAGTAGTAGGCATCTCGTTTGGAGTGATTGGATTATCAGGTGTGACTGGATCTGGGTTCGGCTTTACTTCACAACCCTCAGTCTTTTCTACCATAACAAAAGCGTTATCCTGAAGGGTAGTTTGACCAACGCCAACCTGGCCCCAGTTAACGAGTTTGTTGGTACCACAAGCCATACTTTTATCTACAACCTTAGCACGGAAGCGAATGTAAGCATTAGCACCGGCAGCATAACCACCAATGTTGATACCGGTAGTAGTAATAGTATCATTGGTATTAATAATACCGTTAGGGTTAGAAGCGTTGTAAAGCTTAGTTGTACCAGCGATATATTCCATGTTGTTTGGAAGAATATCTTTTACAATGACGTTTTCAACATTTTCAGAAGAATCGTTCTTGTAAAGAATCTGGTATTCTACGATATCACCAACGTTAGCGTTAGTAGTATCGCTAAAGGATTTCTCCTCGTTAGTAACGTTGCGGACAGTTTTCTCAACTGTGTAAGATTCATCGAGGTAGACGGCTTTCACACGAATAGTAGTGTAAGAGTCGTACTGGAAACAACCAGGAATCTCACCGTTTAGAGAGCTGTAACCGATTTTAGCACCGTTACTGGTGATGATATTATCAGAAAGTTGAATACCACCGTTAGCACCAATACCGTTGTTTTCATAGAGAGCAGAACCCTCAATGTAATCAAGGTAGAAAGCGCGACCATCAGCGCTCTTGAAGACTACATCGTCATAAACGCGAGTTGGAGTTGCGTTAGATGAGTCGATAGAACCCTGAACGGAAAGGCTAGTACCAGCCTGGGTAGGAAGGGTGAAGTGAAGAGTTACATCTTTTGCGACACCATTCGTACCGTTTGGGTTGTTGTTGTGAGCGTAAAGACGTACTAGGTACTCTTTGCCGTTCTCAACAGTGATTTCGTTAGCGTTCCAAACGTTACCCTTACCAGAGTTAACGCCGGTGTTTTCACGGGCACCAACGAAGTTGCGCTCATCACCACCGATTTCTGGGTTATTGGTGATAGAGTTAAAGGTAATTTTATTACCAAGTGCAGGCTCGATATTACATTTATCGTAGTTTGCAGTACAGTTAGTTAGCGTGTAAGTCTGGCGACCATTGGCATTGCCAGAGTTGTCACCCCAAGCCATAACGGCAGGAGCGATTGAAGTTCCGGCAATCCCGGCAAGAGCCAAGACTGCGGAAGCAGTTTTAATAGCTTTTTTCATAAAAATTCTCCTTTCAAAAAGAATCTATTAATTGATCAAAATTAAGTTGATATTTTTTTGCTAGCCGAATTTTTAATTTTCGTCTTAACCAACTTAAAATCGAATCGTCTCAGATGCAAAACTTGGTGACGCTTAGCGCCATGTTCTTGGAATCCCAAGGAGCGTGATGCTCCTTGGGTATATAAAATAAGTGTGCGTTAGTCAACTGGTGGCTCAGCAATTGCAGTAGTATTATCACTGCTAGTTCCTGGCGAAGCAGGAGTTGAGCTAGAGCCAGAGTCAGATGAGCTTGATGAGTCGTTGCTAGACGAGCTGGAGCTTGAGCTACCTGATGAGCTGGAGCTGGATGGCTGAACATAATCGTCGTTCTGTTTTGACTCTTCCGTTACGATCGGTGTCGTAGCTGGCGGAGTACCGTTATCGGTATGGTCCGCTGCTGGACCCTGATCGTAAGAAGTCTTGTCGCTGGTCTTGTTTTCGGAATTACCCTGTTGATACTGGGATTCCTCGACCTTATCAGACTTGCTATTACCCTGATCGGCTTTCTGCTCGCCCGGGCCAGAATCATCGTTCTTGCCACCGCC
>JAGAVP010000048.1 GCA_017941835.1 Candidatus Saccharimonadota bacterium | reverse complement strand
CGTGATATTAATATCTGATTTTAGGAAACCTAGAACACCAGATTCGAAGCCACTCTTCTCCCAGACGTTACGAATTGCACCCATGGAGATATAGTAACCAAGTCTGTCGTTGCCAATGATGAAGCCGTGGTCGTATTGCTGGTAAGAAATTCCCGACTGCGTGGTATTAATATCTGATTTTAGGAAACCTAGAACACCAGATTCGAAGCCACTCTTCTCCCAGACGTTACGAATTGCACCCATGGAGATATAGTAACCAAGTCTGTCGTTGCCAATGATGAAGCCGTTGCTATATTGCTGGTAGCAAATCTTGGTGACCGCGTCGCAGCCAACGCTACCCTTGGCGCTCTTGAGATATGGGTATCTTTGAAGATGGATTGTTTCAATGGTGGCGGCTTGGACTGCTTGATAAGTCGCGGCTGGGTTCCCAAACCACATATTAAACAGACGATAAAAATTACTATTGCCGTAGGCGCCACAATAAACAACGGTGCCAGGGTTGGCATTTAAGACGGCTTCACTTGGCTGGTACGGAGTGTACTGGTATAGAGCAGAAGTAGCGCGGTTTTTAATATTAATAGTGGAGCCACCGCAGCTGTCGTCAGGGTTATATTTGACATAGTTCTTTCCAACTGGATAGTATTTGGAGCCGTGGTCAAGAATATAACGGAAAAGTTCAGCGGCGTTTCTGACTTGGTTTTTGAATCCATAATACTGCGAATCGCAAGCTGCCGTATCGGGGCAGCCGTAGCCAGTAGCAGAGCGATATTGGAGAGTAGAGTTTGGCCAGGTGTCGGTGACTAACCCCTGTTCCTTTTCTAGTAAAACAATCAGAACTTTTGGATTGATATGATAATCTTGAGCAGCTTGCCAGATAATATGCGCAGCGGATTCACCATTAAATCTTTCGTCTGCCATACAGACAAAATGACCGTTTTCTATATGGTAACTCAAGTTTGGATAGGACTGAGCTTTGGTAATATTAGTGTCATTACAGGAGTTTTTGGACTTAAGGAATGATTGGATGTCTGACTCTGACATAGAGTCGTAGGCCGCCATGGTTTCATCAGTAATAATGTTCCCTGCGTCAAAGCCGTAGTAAGCAGCATTAACGGCGGAGGAAGATCGCATATTTTTGAATGCTAGAAAACCGAGCGTTAGCATTATGCCAAAAAGAAGAGCCAGGAGGAGTTTGTTTGGACGAGAGAACCTACTACGCATCAAACGTTAGCCTCTCCAGAGATAATACCCTCTTTGTTATCGACGGTGACTTTGACCGTGATTTTCCAATTACCGGATTGTACGTTAGTGGCAGGAGTAGAATAAACACATACACTAGAAGATGGGCCAGCCTCAGTAGAGACATTGCCGACCAAAGTGACGCCCGAGCTATGAGTGAAGGTATAGTTACATCTTCCGGAGGAGCCAATAGCTTGGTCGATAACCACATTAACCATGAAATTACCATCACTAGCTCCAGCAAAACTAATAGCTCCAGTCAAGCTGTCTAGTTTGTTCGGGTCTTCCCCTTCATACTGGGTATTTTTCTTCTCTGCTTCGGGCGTTGGCTCGGTGGAATTCTCTTCCTTGGGTTCTTCTTTTTTGACATCAGAGGATTCGGATTTTTGCTCGGTAGAGGAAGAAGAGTTGTTGGTTTCCTGATTTTCCTTTGTGGGCTTACTGCCGTCAAGTGGGTTTAATACAACCAATGCAATAAATATGGCCGCGCAAATAGCTAACGCGAGAACAATAAAGAGGAAGATGTGGTGGTTTTTGCTTTGTTTTTTATTATTGGCGCGGTATACCATAGTAGTTACATTGTGGCATATTTAAGGTTGTTTTGCAAGCACTACTTGTATAGTCCGAGGTGTTTTTTGCCGTCATAAATCATGGTTGGGATACCTTTTGGTTTGATTTTTGAATTCACAAGTTCGATATTGTGTTCGAGTTGATTCGTGATTTCCTGGGAATATAGCGTCTCGCGGATTTTCGCGACGGCTTCTGGTGCGATTCCCCATTCATTAAGCCATTCAGAGAGTAGGCTCAGCGCTTCGTCGGTATTAAGCTCATTGTTAAAAACGCTTTGATAGATGGTGCCGTTTTTGTCATATTCAGTAAAGAGACGATTGATAATTTTCTCGGAGTAGCCAAGGTTTTTCATGATTTGATTTGTTGCGAGAATAAAACGAGTGATCAGCTCTGAGTTTTTGAAACGGAGCTCACCATTAGTATTTCTAATCGGATAGAGGACAATACGAAGCTGATGATTTTTCAAAAAAGTATCAGATTTTTGTATGTTTTTATAAGACTGAAGACAGACAGAGCAGCCCGGATCGATAATAGAGAGCGCAATATTGTCACTATCCATGTTCCCTGTAGCGAAAGCAAAAGCGAAATCATCATAGTCGGCGGCGTTCCAAGTCTTCAGTCGATCAGGTATATTACTGAAAAGTTCTCCCCACTCGGTGAACCAGTTGAGATTGTCTTCATCTAGGCCACAAGAGTCAGCGCCAAGGGCGCAGTTGCTTGGCTGAGAAATATTACAAGTACCAAATACCCAGAGAGAGAGGCCGGCTTTGGCGGCTTCGATAATAGACCAAACTGTAAGGACGACGAGGAGAACGCTGGCGATTTCTATCGTAATACTGAGAGGCTTGACGAGTTTTGGTTTTTTTAGAATGACCTTTCTAAGTAGGAGCGATTTTACGTCGTCAGAAAAGTTAGTGTCGCATTTTTGGAGACGGACTTTTTTTCCGAAACAATGAAAGGCTTTTTTGAGAGCCTTTAAATATCTTCTGCCGAAGTCGCGTTTGAAGATAGAAATCGCGGCGACAAAAACGCCGATTAATACCAAGATGATAAATGCAGCAACACAGACCATATATATATTATACTAGATATTTTTCAGGGCGGCGATGACTTTATCGATGTCGTCTGAGGTAATATGATAGCCAAGAGAAAAACGTATAAGTGGTGGGTAGTGTTTGACGTGATCAAGGTAATAATGAACACAGAAGTAACCAGTGCGCGCCATAATTCCCTCGTCGGCGAGAGCGGCGCCGAGAATGTGACTATCAAATCCGGTCTCTTTTTTGTCTACGTAAAACGACATTGTAGTAGCTGGGGCTTGATTAATAAGGTGGATATGTGGGTGTGATTTTAGGAAATCAAAGAGTTTTTTCGAGTTCTCCACTAATTCCTGATGGGCAGATTTTGATAGGCTATTTAGCCAGTCTATTGCCGCGCCAAGGCCAATGATTTCTCCCCAAGCCTGGAGACCAGATTCAAACTGGGTATAATTATGCTCCTTGTTGTCTTTAGAAAGAAGATAGGTTTCTCTATCGACGTCATCTACCATGCCACCACCGATAAAAGTTGTATCAATTAATTTTGCAAAATCATTTTTGATGACGATAGCACCAAGAGAAGGCGCGTACATTTTGTGAGCAGAAAAACAAATCGCGTCTGGCTCTACGCCATACAAAATTTCTTTTGAGTGAGCCATGGCTTGAGCAGCGTCGATGATAATAAAACCGTGCTTTTTATGAACGGTTTTTACAACGTCCTTAATATTTACAAGCAAACGTCCGTCGATGTTCGAGGCGCAGTTGACAACGACGAGGGCATGGTCGGGAATTTTTTCTATCGGAAGTGAGCCATCTTCGTTTCTTGATAGAACGATGCGTTTTAGTTTGTTTTTCTTGGCACAAGAAATAGTGGAAAGGAAAGGTGAGTTATGCTCAATATCAGAAGTGATAATAGTTTTAATACCGGCAGCCTTGATATTAATCTGTGAAAGCAGTAGGTTCAGGCCATAGGTAGTATTGAGTGTAAAAGAGACAAAATAATGGCGCGAAGATTTTTTGAGATATTTGAGAACTTTGGCCCTTGTTGCTTCGACTTTTTCGTCGGTGATTGTTCCCCACTCGTATTTCACGCGCTCACCACAAGAATTGTGTTTCATGTAATAGTCGTTTAGAGCATCAATGACAGGTTGCGGACGAAGCGACTGACAAGCCGAGTCGAGATAGACGGCGTTTTTTTCTAGGTAGGCAAAATCTTTCATAATCACTCCTCTTTTTCTAGATTAAGTCCCAAAATCTCGGCGGCACGCCGGAGGGTTTTAATGTCTTCCTCATTAGCAGTGCTCATGGCCTGGCGAAAGAGATTGGTGGTTTCTGGATAGGTAAAATCTACTACTTCAAGCGAACGCGCTTCGCCTGGAACCTTACGAAGTGCACCAATTTTAACTAGATTTTCGATATGTTCAGCCACCGCAGAAACAGATGAAAGCCCAATACCAGTACAAATATCACGATAGGACGGAGATCTGCCATCATTGTTTTTGATAAAGTCGGCAATAAAATTGTAGACTAACGCCTGTTTTTTAGTTAATTTAATACTCATTTGATTTGATTATACCGCAAAATCCAAAAAGAATGCTATAATAGAACGATAAAGGTTATGCGAAGTGGAGTAACGATAGACGGTATGCGTACGCACGGTAGTAGCCCAGCCAGACGGGTGGCTAATTCTCGTGTGTCTAGAAAAAAGTCCGCGACGAATTTTGGGCTTTCTAGAGATGATACTTCTCTTAGAAAAGCCAGATTAAAAGCAAATGAGGACTTTTTAAAACCGGTGTCAACATTAGAATTTGATTTATCATCTAAAGAACTAAAACCTGATTATAGTTTGCGACATCGTGACGAAACAGAGGCTCCAAGAAAACACGCAAAGAAGAACAAGTCAAAGAAAAAAGGCCACAAGGTAACGATTGTTCTCTTGGTAATTGTATTTATCTTGGCGTTGGGAGCAGGGGGCGCACTGATTTGGGGAGACAAGATTATCTCAAAATTGACGGGCGGAAATTCTGGTATCTTTGATTTTATTGGTGCAATCACGAGTAATGTAAAGTTAAAAACCGATGCCAATGGACGGACAAATGTATTAATCTTTGGGACATCCGGTTACGATATGGATGGCGAAGAGGGTGACGGCGTGCATGACGGCGCGCAGCTCACAGACTCTATTATGGTGGTATCGATCGACCAAGAATCTGGCGATACCGCAATGGTAAGTTTGCCGAGGGATTTATATGTCGGGAACACCTGTACCTCTACGGGGAAAGTTAACGAGGTCTACTTCTGTGCAAATCTTTATGGCAACGATGAGGCTGGTGGAGCTGATGCGCTTAAGGCTACAATGAAAGAAATCTTTGGCCTAGATATTCAATATAGAGTGCATGTGGATTGGGCAGCATTAGTCCAGATTGTAGATGGACTTGGCGGAATTACCGTTACACTTGACGAAGATATCGAAGATACTTGGACCAACACATTCATTAAGGCTGGTGAGCCAGTGACGCTAAATGGTGAGCAAGCGCTCGGTTTAGCTAGGGCGCGACATGGCACCGAGATGGGCGACTTTACGCGTGGTAATAGCCAGCAAAAGATTCTGGGAGCGATTCAGAATAAGATTGTGGAAAGTGGTCTAGATTTAGGCACTGCGCTTAGTCTTGTTGACATAGTTGGGGACAATGTAAGAATGGATTTCAATATCGAAGAGCTAAAGACATTATTCTATCTCGCTAAGGACATTTCCCTGGACGAGATGAGGCAGATTCCGTTAATTGATTATGATAAAAATATTTATTACCTGTCGACCGCAATGATGAATAATATTTCTTATGTAGTACCAGCTGCTGGGATTAGAAATTATAAGTCAATACAAGACTACGTTCAAGGCGAGTTAGTCAGTGATCCTGCCGTGCGCGAAAACCCAGTAATTGCAGTACTAAACGGGTCGGGTGAGGCCGGGGTAGCCGGTGCCGAAAAGTCCGAACTAGAGAAGCTTGGATTTAAGACCGTACAAGCTAATGATGCACCAGAGGGCGAGTATTCTGACAAATATTATCTCTATGATATTTCCGGAAAGAAACAACATACTTTGACGAAACTTGCCGAAAAATATAACACTAACGTTCGTCCAGCAACGGATTTACCAGAAGGTATTGATACGACTGGCGTAGATGTTGTTGTAATTCTAGGAGAAGGTGGTACAGCGCAATAAAAAATACCCCTTTAGATAGGGGTATTTTAATGTTTTTTATTCGGTTGGTTCTGCTTCTGTGACCGGTTCAATAATAAGTTGTCTTTCGCGGCCTTCCCCCTCGGAATGAGTGGTAATGCCCGAGTAGTCTTCTGCGAGCTTATGCACAACACGACGATCAGCTGGGGAGAGGTCGAGTCTCATTGGCTCACCAGTCTCACGGACCTTTTTAATCCAGCCCTCAGCCTTCTCAGCGATACGGTCGGCGCGCTGGCGCTTGTAGTCAGCGACATCAACATTGACACGGGTGATTTCTGCATTTCTTGCTGCGAGTGATTGCGAGACGATAAACTGCAAAGCGCGGAGATTATCGGCGTTTCTGCCGATGAGTAATGAGTTCATCGAAGTCGATGGAACGGAAAGTTGAATAACGTCATCTTCCAGAGTTGAGTCTACGGCAACATTGATGCCGAAAAAACTTAGTAGATCTTCTAGATACTTAGTGGCAAAGCGTACTGATTCGTCTTTATCCATAATTATTTTCTCCTTTTCTTTTTAGTATCTTTGGCAGTAATTCTGGTAATTTTGGTTCCGGATTTTTTATTTTCAACAACTTCAGCTTCTTTGATTTTGCGAAGTTCTTTTAAGACACTTTTATCAGCGGCAATTTCCATTTCGTTCTCGGCCTGCTTCAAGGCAATATGCTGTTGAATAACTGAAATCGCACTTGAGAGTAAGTAATAGAAGACGAGTGCGCCTGGGAGATAGAACATGATGAAGAACATCATAAATGGCATCATGATAGACATTTGTTTGGACGTGAGTGCACTTAGATCGGCTTGATCAGGCTCATTGCCATTCCCTGCTTCTTTCATCATTTGGCGGAAAGATTTAGATTTTTCAGATTTTCCGGATGGGTTTTGTTGACGCGAAGCAAAGTATTGCATAAGGGCTGCGCCGACAGCAAAGAGTAGAATCGTGACTGAGCTAACAGATACATTACCCTGGAAAATATCGGCCGGGTGAGCGGAAAGATCGATGAGGTTAAAGAGCTTTGGTTCAAATTTATAGGTGACGGCCTGAGCTTCTTCGCCGGCTTCGACGGCTGCTTTGGCAGTATCTATGTCTACAAAATATTCGTCTTGCTTACTAATAATTTCAGAAATGCGAGGGAGGCTCCGGACGGGTTCATAAGCACAGTTAAAGACGTTAGTGTTGCCGCAGGTATCGGCGGATGGGCGTGGATTCACCATGGCGGAAATTGACATGAAGAGTGCGAAGAAGATTGGAAGCTGGATAAGTGTAGTTAGAACAGTGCGAAAAGGTTTAATATTGTTTCTCTTATAAAGATCCATCATCTGGAGTGACTCCATCTGACGATTCCCTTTGCAGTTCTTCTTGATTTCTGCAAGCTCAGGCTGAATTTTGCGCATGAGTTTGGTCTGCTGGAGCTGACGCTTCACAAGCGGCCAAGTAAGGAGTTTTACGACGATTGTAAAAAGAATAATTGCGAGGCCAAAATCACCAACAAGGTTGTAGATAACAAACAAAATATTAACAATCGGTCGAATAATAATTACATCTATCAGCCAAAACATATTGGCGCTATTATATCATACTCTGGGAGAAAAGTGAATTGACCGTAGCGCGGAGCTCTTTGAAGTCCATCGTTGCAATGTCTTTATTGTAGACGACAAAAATAAAATCTCGCTTTTTTGGGGCGTTTTCAAATTCTGCGCGAATCGCCTCATAGACACGTCTTCTAATACGGTTTCTAGCTACTGCAGTCTTTTCTACTTTCTTAGAAACTACTACGGCAAAACGCTGAAAGCCACGAGTATTCTCATTATGTACTAGTGAGATTTTGGGAGTACGAATAGTTTTACCGTGGGCGTAGGTATACCTAACGCCGCCGCGGGAATGAAAACGATATTTTTTGGACAACATATATTATATATTATATGCTATTTTTGAAGGAGTTTGTAGTAATTATTTCTAAGTAGGTCTCGGTGTGTACCGCGTCCGACAAGTGCGCCTTTTTCTATCACAATAAGCTCGTCCATCTTCTGCATAACTTCTGGCTTATGGGTAATGACGAGGACGGTATGGTCAGTTTTTAATTTCTTTAATACTTTTATGATTTCTTCCGTAGTGTCGGCATCAAGGGCGGAGGTAACTTCATCAAAGAGTAGAATTTCTGACTTACTTAGTAAGGTGCGCGCAAGCGAAAGAAGCTGCTTCTGTCCAGCGGAAAGGTTTTCTCCGTCACTAACAAGTCTAGTATTATAACCTTTTTCCAGTCGCATAATGTCATCATGAATGCCAACTTTTTTACAGGCGGCGACTTGTTGTTCAAAATCTGGATTGACTAGGCTGAGGTTTTCCCGAATCGTCATGTCGAAAACAAATGGTTTCTGCGTAACAATGCTAACGTTGGTGGCATGAACTTTCTCGTCATACTTAAAAATATCTTTGCCGTCAATTAGGATTTTGCCACGAGTCGGCTTATAGAGACGAAGTAGAAGCCTAAAGATAGTTGATTTGCCTGAGCCGGATTTTCCAACTATGCCTACAAGACTATGCGGTTCAATTTCGAAGCTAACGTTTCGCATAAGTGGTTTTCGCCCATAAGTGAAGGATACATCTTCAAAGACGATTTCGCCATTAATATCATCATTGTTATTTTTACCAAAATCAATTCGGCGAGGTGGCTTGTAATTCAAAAGTCGGTAGACGCGATTAATGGCTACATTGGAACGTGTGATTTCATAAATAATGTCAGTTGCTTCATCAAAACTGGCTTGCATGTTTTCGTAATAGCCCATCACAAGAACAAGCGTAGCGACACTATATTCGCCCCGCAGAATAAGGTACGCGGCAATCCCATAAGCGATAATTCTACCAGCGCCTTGAATGAATGGCGTAAGTGAACCGCCTAGGTCGGAATGGATGCGTTGTTTGAAATACTGTTTTTTCCAGTTTTGTTTTTCTTCATTGATGACGGACCTCAGATTTTCTTCTAGGTTGAAAGCATGGACTTCTTTATGTCCTTCAATAATCTGATTATACAGGCTTGCAATTTCGTCTTGATGCGTGCGCCTCAGACCAGCATAATAGTCTCGTTTTTTCATGTGGAAAATGAAGACTCTAAACGATAGCATCGTTAGAACAAAGGTGATTCCCCCGATGAGTGGATCTACAAAAACGAGGATGATTGCATCCGCAAAAATACTTACTATCATAAAGATTAAGTCTATAAAGTAATCCGGAATCCTCTGACACATCACAACATCTTCAAAGCCAGTGTTGACGATGGCTTCGTGTGAAAGCTTTTTTGTATAATCCTGATCAAGTGAAATAACTTTATCTAGGATTTTTCTTTGCAGGAAATCGTGAATGTAGGTTGAGTTTTTAGCATAGGCAACATAATTAAGATGATGAAGAGTAGTATAAAGCATCGTAACGACAAAGAAGACTGCCGTAAAGATGAGAGCATACTGATAATCTCCTTTTGTAGCCGAATCAGTAATGACCGCTACCGGAATCGGGATTAGTAGCTTCGTCCCGGTGCGAAGGATTGCCGTAATAAATAGTTCAGTGAGGAGTTTTTTATCCCATGCTTTGAGGCTGAGGTATTTCTTAATTAACTTTACGTAGTATCTCATATCATTCCCCCAGACGTATTAGCTGATTTGACTGCCTGCATTGAACGATAAAGCGCGCTTCTTTCCAACAACTTCTCATGTGTACCAATGTCGGCGATTTTACCATCGTCAAGTACAATTACCCGGTCGGCGAGTCGCATTAGTTCAGGTTTCTTAGTAATCATAATAATTGTATGATCATTCTTAACTCTCGAAATGAGGCGTGGGACTAATTTAGCAGTGTCTGGGTCGAGAGCGGTAGTAACGTCGTCTAGGAGTAAAATTTCTGCATCAGTCAGAATTGTTCTCGCAATTGAAATCATCTGCCGCTGACCGCCAGAAATATTACCGCCATTTTCCCTAAGAATTGTATTGTACCCCATCGGCAGAGTCTCAATGAAGTCATGAATGCCGGTGATTTTACAAGCCTCAATTTGGTGAGAAATATTAGTATCTACTAAATTGAGGTTTTTACGAATGGAAGTATTAAAGATAAAAGGAATCTGGTTGGCAACAGTGACGTTTGAGGTGTAAACCTCTTTGGAGAATTCCTTAATATCAATATCGTCGAGTAGAATCTTGCCACGAGTAGGACGATGGAGTCTTAGAATTAGGTCAAAGAGTTTGGTCTTTCCGGAGCCTGGATAGCCTACGATTGCGACAAATTCATGTGGCTTCACTTTGAAACTGAGATTTTTTAGGATTTGATGTTTGTTAATAGTAAGGGAAACATTCTTGAATGTGAGGGTGCCCGCAATATGATCTAGATTTAGATCGCCAAAATCGTATTTTTCTGTGGTTTTATAATTTAGAATTGAGGATAAGCGCCTGATTGCTGCGTTGTTCAGTCTAATGGCGATAGATGCGTCGGTAAAATCTCTAGCATAGTTGATAATCTGCTCATGATATGAATAGAGCATGAGGAGAATACTAATTTCCATCTTACCGTTCATCATGAGGAGAACACAAGTAACGAGAATTATGGCGCGAAAGAAATAAACCGCAATATATCTTATATCATTGTCTCTTTTCGTGACTTCTTTCCGTTGTGCTAAATAGTTTTTATCATAGCGTCTCTGAATACGGTCTAGGTGTTGATGTAGGGAGCTTCGCATATTGAAAACTTTGACTTCTTGGAGCCCAGTAAGGATTTGGTTAAGAAAGTTACTGTAATTGTCGTTTTCCTTCTGCGACTTCCACCAGTAATAATTAAATTTTCGATCATACTTAGTGCGAAGATGTATTAGGATAGCAATCGATATGGCCATCACAAAAGCGATAGGAACATTGTAAAAACAAACAATGATAAAGACCACAGTGAACTGGAAGTAGCAGTGATGAGCTCAGATATCTCATCATTCATTTCGCCGATATCAAAGAGGTCACTACCTATGATATTAAATAGTCTTCCACGAT
>JAGAVP010000006.1 GCA_017941835.1 Candidatus Saccharimonadota bacterium | reverse complement strand
CGCTGAGCCAATTAGCATAACCAGATCCAAAACTTGGAACGAACCCGGCGTCACTGTGCCAAATATTGCCACCGGAATACCTAGCACTACACAAATATTAAAGATATTAGAACCTAGGATATTCCCAAGCACCAGCTCCGTCTCACCTTTTCTAGCTGATACAATCGTTGTCACAAGTTCCGGCAGGGAAGTACCAAGTGCGATTACCGTGAGCGCAATAATTCTTTCCGAAATGCCAATCGCCGAAGCAATGTTAACTGCTGAATCTACCACCAAATCCGAGCCACCGATAATACCAGCCAAACCGACACCCGTAATCGCGAGCGATGGCAAAATCTTCCAGCGCGGCTTTTCAACTATGCTTCTAGCTTTGCGATCGCGAAGCGCCATATTAACTAAGTAATATAGGAAAATGCAGAAGAAAAGCAAAATCGCAATCCCATCTGAACGCGTAATTTGATTTACGTCACCAGATTTTAGTTGAATATCCAAAAACAGCACCACGAGCAGGGTAGAAATTAAAATCGTAATCGGAATTTCTTTTCTAATGGTATTATTTTTTATTCTAATCGGCCGAATCATCGCCCCCACCCCCAGAATCAGCAGAATATTCAAAATATTTGAACCTATTACGTTGCCAAGCACCATGTCTGTATTGCCAGAGGCTAGCGCCTTAATCGAGACCGCGAGCTCTGGTGCCGAAGTACCGAAAGCAATAATCGTCAGCCCAATCAAAATCTTTGGCACTTTCAAATTTGATGCGACACTACTTGCACCATCCACAAAGAAATCCGCGCCCTTGATTAGCAAAACAAAACCGACAACAAGCACCAATATATTAAGAAAAATATCCATAAGCATATTATAACACAAGACCTATGATATAATTAAAGTATATTAATTGGAGTTTTATATGTTTGACACCAAAGAAGAAAAAGTCGCCATGAACAAAGTCATTGAGCGCTTCCGCGACGAAATGAAAAAAGTGCGCACCGGCCGCGCCCATCCCGATATGCTATCCGGTATCAAGGTCGAAGCTTATGGACAATTCATGCCTCTAAATCAAGTTGCCAACATCACTATTGGCGATGCCACTATGCTAGTTATCACCCCATTTGATCCGGGAAACATCGCCGCAATTTCTTCCGCCATCCGCGCAGATTCTGCCCTTGGCTTAAACCCTGCTGATGACGGCCGCATCATCCGCGTCCCTATCCCGCCACTTACCGAAGAGCGCCGCCGCGAAATCGTCAAAACCGCTTCAGAAAAAGTTGAAGAAGCTAAAATCGCCATCAGAAACGTTCGTGAAGATGCTAGAAAAGACATCAAGGAAGCCAAACTTCCAGAAGATGCTGCAAAGCGCGCTGAAAAAGAAATCGACGATTTGACTAAAGAATTTAGCGACCAAGTCGATGCTGAATTTAAGGCTAAAGAAGCCGAAATTATGAAGATCTAGCCATAAGTGCTATAATATACTTATTATGAATATTGTTTTAGGTGTTATTGTAGGTTTCTTGATTTTAATGGCGCTCGTTGTTGCTCACGAGTTTGGCCATTTTATTGCGGCTAGGCGCAACGGCGTAACCGTCGAAGAATTTGGTATCGGCTTTCCACCCCGCGCCATCGCCTGGATAAAAAAAGACGGCAAATGGCAAAAACTTCCGAAATCCGAGTGGGGTAAAAAACAGAAAACCCTGATTTTCTCCATCAACTGGCTCCCGATTGGTGGCTTCTGCGCCATGAAAGGCGAATCGGACAGTGATACTACCCCACACAGTTTCGGCGCCGCCTCTCTCTGGGCCAAAACCAAAATCCTCTTTGCCGGTGTTACTATGAACTGGCTTGTAGCTTTCCTCATCTTGACGGTCTTAGCCTGGACTGGCATGCCAACTTTCATGGACAACCAATTCGTCGTCGCAAGCGACACTACAAAAACTAGCACCACCATTAGCGTCAAAGAAGTCATTGAAGATTCTCCAGCAAAACAGGCTGGCCTAGAAAAAGATGACATTCTTATCTCCGCCTATCCAAAAGACGACAGTGAGAACATCACCATTTTCGAAACAGCATCTGACATTATCGATTTTAATAATAATCATCCTGCCGAAACCGTCGTCTATCACTTTTCAAGAAATTCCGAAGACAAGGAAGCTACCATCAGTCTAAATTCAAAGGATGCCGACTATCTTTTAGGCATCACTATGAATCAGGAAGGTCAATCCTTACACCGCGCCACCTGGTCCGCTCCAATTGTCGCAGCAGTCAATACCGTCCAACTCACCGGCGAGACCTATCGCGGCCTCGGCTCGATGGTTGGCTCACTCTTCTCCGGTATAGCCAAGCAATTTAGCGGTGACGAAAATACTAGAAACGAAGGCCAGCAGGAAATTAAAGCCGCCGGAGACTCTGTTTCTGGTCCAGTTGGCATTATCGGCGTCCTCTTTCCGAATTCCGTTGAATCCGGTCCGACTACGCTTGCCTTTCTCGCTGCCATTATTTCTATCTCTCTTGCCTGTATGAACGTCCTGCCAATTCCTGCCCTTGATGGCGGCCGCTTCTTCCTGATTATGCTTTATCGCCTTCGCGGTAAAAAGCTCACCAAAGAAACCGAAGAAAAAATTGTTTCTCGTGCATTCATCTTCCTTCTAGTTCTCATCGTTCTCGTCACTGTGCTTGATATTACAAGGTTCTTCTGATGAGAAAAGCACATCCAGTCCTCAAAAAAATCGGCCAAGTTTTGGCTTGGGCGATTTGGGTCTGCGCTGTAACTATCCTTGTTCAATTTCTCTTGGCTAGATTCCTCTCCTGGCTAATCAGCATTTCACCTATCCATATTTCTTCTGCCTTAGCTCAGCTAATTTTTGCGCTTCTGTCCTACGCGCTTAGCATCATCATTATTTTATTCGCACCTCAAAAAATCGCCACACTTTTGCACCGCAAATATACAAAAATCAAAGCCGAAAAACTAGAGCCAAATCATACCCTACTCGGCCTAAATGAGCTTCCCACCTGGACCGATATTGGTCTAGCTCCCGTTGGATTAATCGTCTATGCTATACTTGCTTCCGTTTTGACATCGCTTTTTAGCTTACTCCCTTGGTTTAACCCCAACGAAGCCCAGGATGTTGGCTTCAATAATCTATTTGTCACTTCCGATCGCATTTTTGCTTTCATTACTCTTGTTATCATCGCCCCCATCGCCGAAGAACTCATCTTCCGTGGCTTTCTTTATCAAAAAATCAAGAATCTTTTTTATCAAAAAGACGTCAAAAAAGAAGCTCCTAAAAAATCCAAATCTCGCCAAAAATCCGAAATCGTCGCTATCGTCATTGCAACCTTTATTACTTCGCTCGCCTTTGCCATTATGCACGGACAGTGGAATGTCGGCATTAATGTCTTTGCTATGAGTATCGTGCTTTGTATGATGCGCGAAATTACCGGCTCAATCTATTCCGGAATTCTCCTCCATATGCTCAAAAATGCCATCGCCTTCTATCTCCTCTATATTGCCACAATGGGCTTTTGATGGTAAAATAACGCCATGAAATTATCCAAATCTTTTACTAAGACTTTACGTAACGCACCAAAAGATGAAACTGCTCGCTCTGCTCAGTACTTAATCCGTGCAGGCTATGTTTTTAAGGAAATGGCCGGAGTCTATGACTTTCTTCCGCTCGGTCTTCGCACCCTCAAAAACATCGAGCAAATCATCCGCGAGGAAATGAACAAAATCGGTGCTGAAGAAGTCCAACTTAGCACTTTGCAAAATCCTGAGCTTTGGGACAAAACCGGACGCTGGAGTGATCAGGAAGTCGATATCTGGTTCAAAACTGAATTGTCTGCCGGTGGCGAGCTTGGCCTTGCTCCGACCCATGAAGAGCCGATTACTAACCTCATGAAAACCTACATTAAAAGCTATAAAGATTTGCCTGTTTTCGCTTATCAATTCCAAACTAAATTCAGAAACGAACTCCGCGCCAAATCTGGCATCATGCGCACGCGCGAATTCTTAATGAAAGACATGTATTCTTTCTGTGCTGACGAAGAAACTCATAACGAGTTCTATCACAAAGCCGAGAAGGCCTACAAAAACGTCTACGAGCGTGTGGGACTCGGCGATTTTACGCATCAAACTTTTGCTTCCGGTGGTATTTTTGCCAAATTTTCTCATGAATTCCAGACCGAGCTTCCTGTCGGCGAAGACAAAATCTACTTTAACGAAGACAAATCCATCGTTTTGAACGAAGAAGTCGTTTTGCCAGAAGTACTTGACGAATTTAAGGTCAAAAAAGAAGATTTGAAAACTACTAACGCTGCCGAAGTTGGCAACATCTTTACCTTGAAGTATAAATATTCCGAGCCGCTAGGTCTGAACTTTGATGACAAAGATGGCAAAGAGCATACCGTCTTCATGGGCTGCTATGGTATTGGCGTTTCTCGTGTCATGGGCGTTATTGCTGAAAAATTCGCTGATGACAAGGGTCTAGTTTGGCCAGAAAATATCGCACCATATAAATATTACATTGTTGCAATCGGCGAAGACGGCAATAAAATTGCCTCCGTACTTGAAAATGAACATTCAGAAACAATTCTATTTGACGATCGCGATGCTCGTGTCGGCGAAAAATTTGCCGATTCTGAACTAATGGGCATCCCATACCGCATCGTCATTTCTGACAAAACCCTAGCTGAAAATAAAGTCGAATGGACTGAGCGAAAAAGCGGCGAAACAAAGCTATTGACATTAGAAGAATTAAAAAGTATACTTTCCTAAGTATGAAAAAAACTGTTAATTTGACCAAACAAGGAAAACTTGATTTAGAGGCTGAGTTAAACGAGCTTATTGCTCGTCGTCCTGCCATTGCTGAACGTTTGCAGACTGCCCGCGCCTTTGGCGACCTCTCCGAAAATCAGGAATACACCGATGCTCGCTCCGAACAAAAAACCGTGGAAAACCGCATCGCCGAAATTGAAGAAATTTTGAAAAACGCTAAGCTAATTCGTAACGCCTCCCATGACAAAGTTAGCATGGGCGCCACCGTTACCGTTACGCTTTCTGGCAAGAAATTTACCTACACCATTGTCGGCCCAGTTGAAGCTAACCCACTTGAGGGTAAGATTTCCGACAAATCGCCAATCGGCCAAGCCCTGCTCGGCAAAAAAGTCGGCGATACCTACGAGCTACCTAATGGCAACAAAGGTAAAATCGTAAGCATCGAATAAAAACCGCTCCGAGTAGGAGCGTTTTTTTGGTAATTACGACAGTATAACATATAGACTAACAATAATCGATACAATTATAGAGATAGCTTCAATGATAAGCAGCACCCTATAAAACCAACGATGTTTCGGGTCAGCCTTAGTATTTGGAAATAATCTTCCAGAAATCATATCCGACATAGTTGGAACCTCAATTCCAAGTTGAGCAGAAACATCTATCTCATCTTCGTCCGAATCATTACTCTTCATATGGCATATATTATATCAAAATTCTAGAATTATGTTATAATTACGAGTATGACAACATTAGCCGATTATCGCGATGAGCGTTTAAGAAAATTATCAGAAATAAAAGAGCAGGGAATCAATCCTTACCCATCCAAATCCTCCCGTGATACCAAAATCTCTGATATTCTAGACAATTTTGATGCCAAAAAAGGCCAAACCGTCACTATTGCTGGCCGCATTACCGCCATCCGCAGTTTCGGCAAACTTGCTTTCGTCAAAATTCGCGACTACACCGGCGAAATCCAGATTTTCATGCAACAACAAGAAGAAAAAGCAGATTTATTCAACACTAAAAAATTAAAACTCCTAGACACTGGCGATTTCATTGAGGCAACCGGCACCGTTGATAAAAGCAGTACTGGCGAAATTTCCGTTTTCTCTAATCAGCTTCGTCTTCTTACTAAATCTCTCCGCCCTCTTCCAGGCCGTGATGGCTTCACTAACAAAGAAGAGCGCTACCGTCGCCGTTACGTCGACATGAACGTCAATCTCGAAGTTAGAGAGCGCATGGTCCGCCGCTCAAAATTCTGGCAAGCTACCAGAAAATTCATGCTTGACCACGGCTTCATCGAAATCAATGTTCCAGTACTGGAGCATACTACTGGCGGCGCCGATGCTAACCCATTTGTTACACATATGGACGCTCTCGATGAAGATTTTTATCTCCGCATTTCTCACGAGCTGCCACTAAAACGCCTGATTGGCGCTGGCTTTGAAAAAGTCTTTGATATTGGCCCACGTTTTAGAAACGAAGGTGTCGATGATGAACATTTACCAGAGCATATCGCCTTTGAATCTTATGCCGCTTACGAAGACTATGAAGATGGCATGAATTTTTACGAAGAAATGATTAAATATGTCGCCAAAGAAACTTGGGGAACATTGGAATTTCACGTTGGCGGCTTTGACATTGACCTAGGCAACGGTGGCAAACCTTGGCCGCGCGTTAAATACGCGGATTTACTCAAAGAAAAATTTGATGTTGACGTCTTTAATCCTGACCGTGAGCAATTAAAACGTGTCCTGCTTGAAAACTGGCAAGCTGAAGATTTGTCGCGCGCTGATTTTGAGAAAAAACTCGATAATACCACTACTCCGCATTTGATTGATGATGTCTGGAAATTGATTCGCAAGACCTCCGGCGGCCCATACTGGGTTATTGAAGAGCCAACTACTCTTTCTCCGCTTGCAAAGGTCAGCCCAGAGAATCCACTCGTCACCGAGCGTTTCCACCCAGTCATCGCTGGCACCGAAATGGGTAATGGCTTCTCCGAGTTAAACGATCCGCTCGACCAATTAAAACGCTTTGAAGAACAACAAGCCGCGCGTGACGCCGGCGATACCGAGGCACAAATGCTCGATCGCGATTTCGTGGAGATGCTAGAATACGGTATGCCGCCAACTTGTGGCTGGGGAAATAGCGAGCGTAACTTCTGGCTACTTGAAGGTGTTTCCGGACGCGAAGGTGTCCCATTCCCAATCATCAAAAGCAAAGAATAGTGCTATAATTAAAGCATGAGCAATAAAGTAATGATTGTCGGAACCGGCAATGTAGGTGCTAGTATTGGTTTTTGTCTAGTCAATCAGCGCACCGCCGTCTCCGAATTAGTTTTAACTGATATCAACATGGCAGACGCCGAGGGTGAAGCGATGGATCTTCGTGACACGCTCGCCGTTTCACCATCTTTTATGAAAATTTCTTCCGGCACTTACAAAGAAGCTGGCGATTGCGACATCATCGTTATTACCGCCGGCGCCCCACAGAAACCGGGTGAGACTCGCATGGATTTACTCAAGAAAAATGCCGCTATTTTCAAAGATATGATTGACCAAATCATGGCTTCCGGTTTCAACGGCATCTTCATCGTCGTTACTAACCCAATGGATGTCATGACTTATCTGACTTATCGCTATTCTGGTCTTCCTGCCGAGCAGGTCATTGGCTCTGGCACAATTCTCGATTCCGCCCGGCTCCGCTTCCGCATTTCCGAGCGCATTGGTGTTGCACCAAAATCCGTCCACGCCTTCCAAATCGGCGAGCATGGCGACACGGAATTTGCGCTTTGGTCGACTGCCAATCTTGCCGGTCAGCCTCTTGAAAAAATCTTAAAAGCTGACGAGCGTAAAGAAATCGAGGATTTCGCCAAAAATGAAGCTTACGACATCATCAACAAAAAAGGCGCTACCTACTATGGCATTGGTGCCTGCGTCACAAAACTCATCAACTGTATTCTAGGCGATGAAAAACGTGTCCTGCCAGTCTCTTCCTACGATGATTTTTCCGACGTCTACTATGGTTTTCCAGCCATTGTCGGACGCCATGGCATAGTCAGAAAACTAGATTTGAAGTTGACCGAAAAAGAGGGAATTAAGCTCCAAAAATCCATCAACGCGATTAAAGCCGCCATCAAAGAAACTACCGCTGAGCAGTAGAAGGACTACAAAAAAACCAGCATTTCTGCCAGTTCATGCTACAATTTAAGTATGAAACGCGTTCTATCTTCTTATTATATCAAATTTCTCTCATTTTGTCAAGCATTAGCGCTATTTTGCTTATGCTTAACCCCTGTTTTCTCTCAAAACCTTAGTGCTGCTTCTGCTAATGATTTTTACTTTGAAAATGCTGATTTTAACTACTACCTGGAAAAGGCTGAAGATGGCACCAGTAATTTACACGTCGAGGAAGTCTTAACTGCCATCTTTCCGGAAACAAACCAGAATCATGGCATTACTCGCTCCATTCCATACACCAACCAAAACGGCAAAAATATCACCGCGAGCAGCATCGATGCTCTGAATTTAAAGGTCACCCGCAACGGACAAGCGGAGCAAATCGCCAGAACCGAGACCGAAAATGGCAATTACATTTTCTATCTCGGAAGCAGCAGCAGCTACGTCCATGGTCGCCAAGTCTACACTCTCTCCTACGACTTCAAAAACGTCATCACCGAATTTAATAATGCTGGGCAACTCACTTACAACAATCAAAACGCAGCTTTTCAAGAACTCTATTGGGATACTAATGGTACCGGCTGGAGTCAAAAATTTGAAAATTTGAGCGCCACACTTTATTTTTCCGATGAAATCGCCGCCTCTGTCCTTCAAAACAAAACGTCCTGCTATGTCGGACGCTACGGTGATTCTGGTAGTAGTCGTTGCAACATCGCTACCGGCAGCAATTTCATCACCTTTTCTACCACAAACCTCTCTGGTCGAGAAAACCTCACCTTCGCGGTAGATTTTAAGCCTAACACTTTTTCCGTACCAGAACCTGCCAAGAATTACCTGCTCGTCGTCATTACCGCCATCATTGCAGCCATCTGCTTGCTAATCATCATTCTCAACATTCTATCTTACAATAAAAAAGCCAAGGCTAAAAAACACTTCTACAAAGACCTTTTTAACGCACCTCAATACGATGCGCCTAAAAACTATTTTGTCGCCGAAGCCGCTGAGCTTTATCTGAAAAACAACGAAAAAACCTATGTCGCCACACTTCTTGAATTAGCCATTTCTAAAAAAATCAGTATTGTAAAAGGCGAGCCGACTAAGATCTTGAAAAAAGATACTTGGATTATCAAAGTCAATGACGTCGATGGTATTTCTGATAGCCAAGAAGACCTTCTTCGTATCTTGAACGGCGGGCCAAAAGTCCATAATGGCGACGAAATCAAAGTCCAAAAACATACCGCAACCGCCACTCTTGCTAGTCTTTCCAGAAGCTACCGCAGCGACGCTGTCGCCAAACTAGAAAAGCTAAAGCTCTTTGAAAGCAAAGCCACAACTAGCTCCGCTAAGAACGCACTCATCTCCGTTATTAGCGTCTTCGTTTTCGTCTTTATTACCTTCTCGATTTCTTCAAGCTTCATTTCTTCAATCACATCTGAAGTTTTTTCCACCTATGGCAATGTCGTCGGCGTTAGCTTCTTACCAGCTGTTATTATCGCCATAATCGTTGCAACTATCATCATTTCTGCCATCATCTCTACTGAGAAACACAAATATAGCAAATATACTAATGCCGGTCTCAAAGAAGCAAACTATCTTGATGGGCTCTATCTCTACATTAATATGGCCGAAAAAGATCGCCTCAAATTCCTTCAGTCCGTCAAAGGTGCTGATACTAGTAAGGAAGGTATCATCCATCTTTACGAAAAACTTTTGCCTTATGCCTGTCTCTTTGGTGTCGAAGAAAGCTGGGCTAAAGAACTAGGTAAATACTGCAAAGAAATTAATTACGATCCAGATTGGTATCCAGGAGGTGATCTCGCCTCTTTCTATGTCATGAGCAGCATCGCAAGCTCTATCAACACTAGCGTTGCAGCGAGCACGTCCTACACCAGCAGTTCATCTAGCTCCTCCGGATTCTCTGGCGGTGGAGGCGGTGGCTTCTCTGGCGGGGGCGGCGGTGGCGGCGGTGGTGGCGGCTGGTAAGACAGCTCCATCTATGCTATAATAACCCCAATATGCTAGATATAAATTTTATTCGCGAGAACCTGGCCGAGGTTAAAAAATCGACCAAAGAAAAAGGTTACAAAACCGACATTGATGCCATCTTGAAAAAAGACGACGAAAGAAAAGCCCTGCTTCAAGAAGTAGAAGCTCTCCGCACCAAAAGAAACAGCGTCGCTGCTAAAATGAAAGGTGGCAAGCCTAGCCCAGAGTTAATCGCCGAGGGTAAAGAAATCAAGCTAAAACTCGCTGACCTTGAAAAAAATCTTGATACCCTAACGGACGAGGTTAATACCGCCTTGAAGACCGTACCAAACATCATTTTTGACGACGTTCCACTCGGTGGGGAAGAGATGTCGAAAGAAGTCAAAAAATGGGGCTCTCCGAAAGAAAAAGGTGTCGACCATTTAGATTTTGCCACTTCGCGTGGCTGGGTCGATTTTGAACGTGGTGCCAAAGTCGCCGGTGCAAAGTTTTATTATCTAAAAGATGGTCTAGCGCTCCTTGAGAATGCGCTTTTACAGTTCGGCCTCGCCAAGGTTCAGGAGCATGGCTTCACCTATATGACCACACCAGACCTCGTTTCTTCTCGCGTCCTTGAAGGTTGTGGTTTTAATCCTCGCACATCCGACCAATCCGACGAATATTATATCGAAGGCGAAGATTTGGCCCTCATCGCTACGGCAGAAATGCCTCTCACCGGCTACCACATGGACGAAATCCTAGACGAAAAAGATTTGCCTCTCTTCTACGCTGGCTATTCTGCCTGCTTCAGAAAAGAAGCCGGCGCTTACGGCAAATACACCCGTGGTCTCTTCCGCGTGCATCAATTCAATAAACTTGAGATGTATTGCTTCTGTCTACCAGAGCAATCTAAAGAAATTCACGAAAAAATCCTCGCAATCGAAGAAGATATCTGGCAGAGTCTCAATATTCCATACCACATCATCAATATCGCCGCTGGCGATCTTGGCGCTCCTGCCGCCAAAAAATACGACCTCGAATATTGGTCTCCTGTCAATCAAAAATATCAAGAACTCACCTCCTGCTCTAACTGCACTGATTTCCAGGCTCGCTCCGTCAATGTTCGCGTCAGAAGAAAAGACGGCTCTCTCGAGTTTGTCCACACTTTGAACGGTACTGCCATCTCCTTAGCACGTGCCATGGTGGCCGTTCTCGAGAATTACGCCACGGAAGATGGTAAGTTAAAAGTTCCTAAAGTTTTACAACCTTACCTAGGCAATAGAGAAGAATTATAGTATAATTGAGAAAAGGAGTGTTATGATTGACAAGATAGAAATCACTGGCAATAAGTATAAGATTGAGGATAGTTTTAGAAAATATGCCACCAAGCGTATTGGTAAACTCGATCGCTATTTGCCACGCGGTAGCAAAAAAGATGTGATTGCTAAAATTGTCATCACTGAAGTCGATCGTTCTCATGGCACCAAATACGAAATCTCCGCTGCTATGGAAATCCCAGGTGGCAAAGTTATTGCCGCCAAGGACGAATCGTCCAATGTCTATGCCGGCGTCGATATTATCGAGGCCAAACTCATGGGTCAAATCCGCCGTTACAAACTAGAATCCACTCCTCATCTACGTAAGAACAAACTAAGGTCCCTATTTAAGCGAGGTTAATCATGTCAAAGGATACCGTAAAGTCCGTCAAAACCGTCAAACCAGTCAAAGCCAAAAAAGAGAAAAAGCCAACCGACAAACTTGCCGACAAGTCTGCTATGACCAAATTCCTGCAAGGTATCTTTGGTGATGCACAAAAGAAAACTCTAAAACGTCTCTACAAACGTGCTCAAGAAATCAACGCGCTTGAACCAAAATATCAAGCCATGAGCAAAAAGGAACTCGCCGAGCAAACCGCCGTCCTAAAAGAGCGTCTTGAGAAACTTCAGAAGAAAGAACAGGGCAAACTCGCCCTCGCCAAGCTGAAAGACGAGAAACAAAAAGAAGGCGACGCTTTGGAGCGCGCCTTAGACGCTATTCTGCCCGATGCTTTTGCTCTTGTCCGCGAGGCTACTAATCGCGTTCTCAAGATGCGGCATTTTGACGTCCAGCTCATTGGTGGTATGGTCTTACACGAAGGCTGCGTCGCCGAAATGAAGACCGGCGAAGGAAAAACCTTGGTCGCGCTTCTCCCGGCTTATCTTAACGCGCTTTCTGGGCGCGGTGTCCATGTCGTCACCGTGAACGATTACCTTGCTCAGCGCGATGCTGGATGGAATGGTCCAGTTTATGATTTTCTTGGCCTCTCCGTTGGCGTCATTATTAACCAAGCTTCCTATATCTATGACAAAGATTACATCAATGAAGATCATGAAGATGAGCGCTTCCGCCACCTAAAACCATGCTCCAGAAAAGAAGCCTATGCCGCCGACGTGACTTATGGTACTAACAACGAATTCGGTTTTGACTATCTTCGCGACAACATGGTCAACGAAGTCAAATTCCTCCGCCAGCGTGAGCTCAACTTCGCCATCGTCGACGAGGTAGACTCGATTCTGATTGACGAAGCTAGAACTCCGCTGATTATTTCTGCTCCGGCTGGCGACAACCCTGAGGCTTATTACCAATTCGCCAAAATCGCTGCCAAGCTCAACGATGAGGATTACGTCCTTGACGAGAAACACCGCTCCGTCACCCTTACCGATGCTGGTGTTGACAAAGTTCAAAAACTACTTGGCATCGATAATCTCTATTCCGTCGCCAATACCCGTCTAGTCTATCATATGGACCAAGCCCTTCGCGCCCAGGTCGTTTTCAAACGTGATAAAGATTACGTCGTCACCAATTCCGGAGAAGTTATCATCGTTGATGAGCATACCGGCCGCCTCATGCAAGGTCGCCGCTATAATGAAGGCTTACACCAGGCTATCGAAGCCAAAGAAGGCGTCCAGGTCAGGGAAGAATCTATGACTCTCGCGACCATTTCTTTCCAGAATTTCTTCCGTCTCTATCGCAAGCTTTCCGGTATGACTGGTACCGCCTTTACCGAAGCCGAAGAATTCCAACAGATTTACGCACTAGACGTTATCCAGATTCCACCTAATCGCCCAATTCAGCGCGTTGACAAAGATGACTTAATTTTCCGCACCGAAGCCGGCAAAATTCGTGCCATCGTCCGTGAAGTACAGAAATACCATGAAAAAGGCCAGCCAGTACTAATCGGCTCTGCTTCCATCGCTAAAAACGAGCTCATTGCAAAATATCTAGACGAAGCCAAAATCCCTTACGAAATCTTGAACGCTAAGAACAACGAACGTGAAGCCGCCATCATTGAAAAGGCTGGCGAAAAAGGTGCCGTTACTCTCGCTACCAACATGGCTGGTCGTGGTACAGATATCAAATTGTCCGACGAAGTTAAAAAACTCGGCGGTCTTGTTGTCATCGGTTCAGAACGCCATGATTCTCGTCGTGTTGATAATCAGCTCCGTGGTCGTGGTGGTCGTCAAGGCGATCCTGGCACTACTCAGTTCTTTGTCTCCTGCGAAGATGATCTCATGCGCATCTTCCAGGGCGATCGTATCGCCGCTTTAATGTCGCGTCTCGGCGTAGATGAGGATACCCCAATTCAGACTCGCTCCGTCACTAAGACTCTCGAGACTGCCCAAAAACGCATCGAAGGCTTCAACTTCGACTCCCGCAAAAACGTCGTTCAATATGATAACGTTATTAACCGCCACCGCCGTGTCGTTTATACCATGCGCCGCAAAATTCTCGAAGGCGAAAACATCGAAGATGAAATTGACCGCCTCATTAGAGATGCTACTTCCGATTTGACTCAGTTTAGCTCCCGCGTCAATAAAAAATTCAAACAAGATTTCCAAGCAGTCTTTAACCTTGATGATGATTTAGTTGATACGATTGGCGCCATGCGTAAAGAAAAAGACCGCAAAAAACTCGCCTACACCGCTGTCAAAGAGGCTTACAAATCCAAGGAAGACGAGTTCACACCAGAAATCATGCGTAAAATCGAGCGCGAAGTCTATCTGAAAGTCTTGGACGGACTTTGGATGCAGCATCTCGAAAATATGCAGCATCTCCGCGAAGGCATCCATTGGCGCTCCGTCGGGCAACGTGATCCACTAGTCGAATATCGTTCTGAGTCACAAAAACTCTTCGACGGTTTACAGAAAACCTTGCGTGAAGAAGTTCTAAAGATTATCCTCTCCCTCACCAAACAAGAAGCAAACGAAGCCGAAGTTACCGACGGCCAAGAATACGAATCTGAACTTACCAAGATGGCCGACCCCGCCACCGAAAAAGGTGTCAATGAGATTTCTGCCGGCGAGAAAAATCTTGATGATGAATTCAAGACTAAGGTTAGCGTAAAAACTGCGAAAAAAGTCACCAAGAAATCCTCTAGTAAACGTAAAAAATCTAAAAAGAATAACAAGCGTAAAAAGACCTCCAAGTCTAAGAAGCACTAATCATGCGACACACAGTTGAGGAAGTTAGGCTCAAGAGTGGGGCAAGAGGGCTTTTAATCCATGTGCCCGCCGCCAGCGTCATGAATATGCGCGTCCAATTCCGCGCCGGTATGCGCTATGCCAAAAAACCCGAAGTTTATGAAATCGCCCACGTCGTTGAGCACCTTAGTTTTGGCGCCAACGCCAAATATCGCGACGAGCAGGCCTATGAAGCCGACTTCACCAAAAATGGTGCCTATCACAATGCTTGGACCTCCGACTTTTCCGTTGTATACGAATCCGAATGTGCTGATTTTGAATGGGATCGCATCCTGGACCTCAACCGCGTCGCCATCACCTCGCCTCGCTTTAATGAAGAAGAGCTAAAAAGCGAAAAGGGCAACGTCCGCTCCGAATTAACTGGCTACTTAAACGATTATTCGCGCCTAATCTGGCCGCGCCTTCAAACTGCCATTGGCGAATCTACGCCAACTTTGCGCGACCGTTTGGCCACTCTCCCGAATATTGAGCTGAAAGATATTCGTGAACATTATCGTCGCACCCACACGGCCGCCAATATGCGTTTCATTATTGTCGGCAGAATCAAGCACCGCAAGCGCCAAATCATCAAAATGCTCGAAAGCTGGGACTTGAAAGAAGGCATTCTACTTGATTTTCCAAAAGACGAACTTCATCCTGCTGACGCTGTGCTTGTCCGTCGCAAGGACGCTAGTAATATTACATTTGGCTTCTCCTACGTCGTTCCACGTCGCATGAACGAGCGTGAGTCTTGTGCCATGGATTTCCTGAACCACATCGTAACCGGTACCATGAGTAGCCGAATTTTTGGCAAAGCCAGAAAACGCGGACTCGTCTACGGTATGGGTAGTTGCCTCACTAATAGTGCACATAATTCATCATGGGACTTCGATGGCGAAGTGAATTTAGAATCCGCCGACGAGCTATTTGAACTCATTAATCACGAGCTCACCAGACTAATAAAAGGCGACATTTCTGATACTGAAATCGAAGCTGCCCGCGCCTACAACCTTGGTCGTTACCAAATTGGCGCTCAAACCGCCAGTCAATTATCTGATTACTATGCAGAGACCTATTTCATAAACGGCAGGATTGATGATTACGACCACGCCGACAGCCTCATCAACTCCATCACTAAAGAAGACATCGTGAGTCTCGCCAGAGAATTCATTTCCAGTA
This sequence comes from Candidatus Saccharimonadota bacterium, assembly GCA_017941835.1. GTDB lineage: Bacteria > Patescibacteriota > Saccharimonadia > Saccharimonadales > Saccharimonadaceae > Nanosyncoccus. Next base: position 5,999 of record JAGAVP010000006.1, on the reverse strand, counting down.
GTATTTCCGCCCTAGTCGCCGTAGGTTCGTGTGAGAAAGCCGTCATCACCGCACTCTCCGAAAAGCTAAAAATAGTGCTATAATATATCTTATGAAATTAGCGATTCTAGGATATGGCGCTGAGGGGAAAAGCGTCGAACAATATTTTAAGACCCACCCATACGAAAATGTTGCCCCAAAAGACATTGAGATTAAAATTTTTGATAAGTTCACTGATGCCGAAATCGACTCCCTTGGCCTAGAGGATTACGACGTAATTTTCCGCTCTCCTTCCGTTCCACCGCATTACGATTTCCGAAAATTCAGCGACAAAAATCACGGTTCTTCAGACGAAGAATCTTACAAAACGACTTTCAAAAAGCCCTATTGGACTTCCGCCACCAAATATTTCTTTGAACATTGTCCATGCGAAATCATCGCCGTTTCCGGGACTAAAGGCAAAGGCACTACTTGCTCCATGATTACGGCGCTCATTAATTCCATCAATGCCAAAGCCTACGCCGGTAAATCCGATGCACCAAAAACTTACCTCGTCGGCAATATTGGTATCCCACCGCTTGACGTCCTAGACGAAATAAAAGAGCATGATAACGTAGTTTATGAAATGAGTAGTTTCCAGCTCTGGGATCTTCATCAAGGCTCTTCCGTAGGCGTTCTACTCCGTATTGAACCAGACCATCTTAACGTCCACAAAGATTTTGAAGAATACACTTTTGCAAAATCCGCCATCTCCCGTTACAAAACCAAAAACGATTTTCTAGTCTACTTCGAAAAGAATGAGACCACTAAAGCTCTCGCCGACAAATCCGTTGCGCGTAAGCTTGCCTATCCTATCAAATCGGAAAGCCCAAAACTAAAAGAGCTCTTAGACGCTCTCAATATCCCAGGAGAGCACAACCGCGAAAACGCTGAAGCTGCCCTCCTCGCCGTTGCCGCTCGCTTCTTTAGTGGTGATTTGGAACTAATGCTAGGAAGCGAATTTTATCCTGCTCTAAAAGACGGTCTCGCAAAATTCCAAGGCTTGCCTCATCGTTGTGAGTTCCTACGCGAGCTTAATCATGTTCGCTACTTTGACGATAATTATTCATCCGCCCTGCCAGCCATGGACGTCGCCTTGAAGGCCTTCGAAAAATATCCTACCGTCCTAATCGCTGGCGGATTTAGCAAAGGCACCGATGCGGAAATCAAAGCTCGGATTTTCTCCGCCAAGAACCTCGAAAAGGTTATTCTCATTGGCTCTACTAAAGAAATACTTGCCGAGGGGGAAGATCCTAAAAAATACGAACTCGCCGACAGCCTTGATGATGCCATCAAAAAAGCCCGCGCTGCCGCGGAAAAAGTCGCTAGCGCCGACCGTCCTGCCATCGTACTCATGTCGCCAGGCTTTGCTAGCTTTGATATGTTTAAGAACTTTACTGACCGCGGTGAGAAGTTCACTAAAAAAGTTATGGAACTAAAATAATGCCCTTTGAATTCTTAAGCTACGATTTTGACGAAAAATCGCTCCGCGCGACTTTCCGCTACAGGGGTGGAACACCCGAAAATCCGCTAGAATTTACCAAAATTGCCACTTTTTCTGACCGCGCTCAAAACTCGTCAAAATCCTACGACCGCGAGCTTCTAGATCGCGCATTATTCTTAAGCTTCATCATCAACGGCACCTCCTATTACAAAGCCTTCCCATCCCGTGAAGTCATTCTTCCTTACGCAATCGACGAAACACAGGCTGCATTCTTTAATCATATCTATCAAGACGGCCTCTCCCAATTCGCCTACGAGAACCAGCTCGAACGAAAAGATCTTGCCCACTTCAAAAGCACTAGCACTACATCAAAAAGCATAAGCGCCACACCAAAAAGCATAAGCACCGCTACGAGCACGGGTATCATTGCACTCCAATCCGGCGGCAAAGATTCCTTGCTTACGGCCGAGCTGCTAAACGAAAAACATACTCCATGGGCTGCAGTCTACGTCTCCACTTCCGGCGCTTACCCAAAAGTCCTGGAAGAAATCGGCGCAGATAATATTGAACTCATCGGCCGCGACATCGACCTAAAGACCTTGAAACTCGCCGAAACACTTGGTGGCAAAAACGGCCACGTACCAGTAACTTACATTAATATATCACTCGCCCTCATTCAGGCAATTTTAGATGGCAAAGACACTATTCTTACTTCCATCGGCCACGAAGGGGAAGAGCCACACAGCATCATTAAATCTACGAACAACGAACCAGACTTACCAGTCAACCACCAATGGAGCAAAACCAAAGCCGCCGAAGAGCTTCTGCAAAACTACATCAACAATTACATCTCACCAGATTTCAAAGTTTATTCTCCACTCCGTAAATACAGCGAGCTAAAAATCGCCGAACTTTTCGTCAAAAAATGCTGGCAGAAATTTGGCCACAAATTCAGCTCCTGTAATGTTATTAATTACGGACAACGTACTGATAATTCCACGCTCAGATGGTGTGGAAATTGCGCCAAATGTGCTAATTCATATCTGCTTTTTGCACCGTTCCTAGAATCAAGCGAGCTAGACTCGATTTTTCCAGACCAAAAAAGCCTCTTTGAAAAATCAACCCTAGAAAACGATTTTAGAGGTCTGCTCGGCATCGACAATCATCTCAAGCCTTTTGAATGTGTTGGCGAGGTCGCTGAGCTTCGCGCCGCTTATCATCTCAAAAAACCGGGCTATAAAGATCTTCCTTTCTTAGTCCCCAGCTCTGATTTTGACTACAATAAACTCTATGAATAGCAAAAAAACGAAAAATCGCCCGAAAAGGGGCGATTTAAAACTACATAGCTGGTGTGAGGTGCCAGGATAAATCTCTCGAGTTGAACTCAAGCTGGAATCTTTCCCGGCCAGCTATGACGTCGAAGAAATGCATCGCTACGTTTCCGGCAAACTTGATATGTGTGCCAAGTAGCTCTGTCACCTCGGTTTCGCCAACTTGCCCACGTCGCTTAAAAGAAAGCGGCTGACAAGGCGTCATCTCGTAACCGAACAGCGCCATCACTTCGACTCTTTCGTTTTTAATATTATTTTTCATAAGTAACTCCTTAAAATATTTTGCTTAAAGAGTCATTTATGCGAGCCTGATTTATTGGCTCCTGGCCAAAGGTATAAATGACGATACCAGAGGCTAAAAAATTTTCTCATTGTCAGGGACCGAAGTATGACAAGATAGTCTAATTATAGCACAAAAAATAAGCAAAAACACTTTTATTACAGCTAAAACAATCTAATTTCGTTAAATGGATACAGTCTAAATAACGCTGGTCCGATAATCCGACAGAACGGCACCGTACCAAGTCCGTTCCTAGAATCAAAGGAATGCGAGCCCTCACGGTTATCGCCTGCTACGAACAGTTCACCATCCGGTACCACCAAATCAACCTCTCCCGACGTATATTTTTTCGGACCATCATTATCGGATTTTCGCGTAGCTTCGTCAGGATTAAACCCATTCGGATTTTCTTCATTATAAACCGTCAACGTACCATCCGTTACCGTTACTCTTTCTCCCGGAAAGGCAATCACGCGCTTGATAATATACTGATCCTGTACACCATTTTGCGCACCACAAGTCAGTGGACCAGTCGCCTCGCCATTCGCAAAAACGATGATTTGCCCTCGCTCTGGCACATACTCTTGCCCCAAAAGATGCGCAATAGACACCGGTACTCGATTTACAATAATTCTGTCATTTCCATGTAAAGTATTTTCCATCGACACACCCACAACGTTATAAGATCTAAAAACAAACGCATTCAGCGCCAAAGTCCCCAGCACTACTAAGCTAATAAAAATCAGCAGCGACATTAAATCTTTAAGCAGGGGATGCTTCTGAAAAAAACTCGGTGACCTCATTTCCATAGGGTTATTATAGCATAAATAGTTTTACTTATGTTATTTTAAGGCGAATTTTGATATAATTAAAGACATGGCAGATTACGTTCTAATTAGAAAAAGTCGCAACATTATCAGTTCTATTTTGCACGTAATTTTGAATATCCTACTCGGTGTCGGCTCCGTCGCCATCACAGTTGTTACTGGTAGCTGGGTAATTGGTCTGACTCTTGTCGTCCTATCCAAATGGCGCGTCCTTGCCGTCCGCCCAAGATACTGGGGAGTGAATCTTCTCTCCAACCTTACCGATTTTATCGTCGGCGCAAGCTTCGTTCTTATCGCCTACTGCTCTGGTACTGTTTGGTTGCCAATCCATTTTCTCCTCATGGCCGGCTATGTGATTTGGCTAGTTTTTGTTAAACCTCGCTCCACCGAGCTCGCCGCCGAAATCCAATCGCTCTTTTCCGTCTTTCTAGGCACTACCGCAAACGTCATGCTTTTTGCTAGCTCTAATGCCATTTTTATGACCCTCGCTTGTATGTTGATTGGCTTTTCGGCCATGCGCCACATCCTCGTCCAAAGTGACGAGAACGAATTTGGCCTCATCACTTTTGGTACCGGACTTGTCGCCGGAGAGATCGCCTGGCTGTCCAATTCTTGGCTCATTGTTTATACTTTTGGCGCTACCGGCATCATGGTACCGCAGCTTTCCATTATCCTCACGGTTTTAGTCTTTATCTCAAGCCGCATTTTCAAATCCGGCGTGGCACATGAAGGCAGAATTAATTTCTCCGAAATCGCTGCTCCGGTTATTTTCAGCATCTTAATTGTCGCCGTACTCGTGATTTGGTTCAGCAATCCAATTTTCGACATCTAATAAACAGGAATAGGAGGTAAATATGTCAAACGATGCTGTTTCGGATAAAATTAAAAAAGGGAATTATCGCTTAGTCATTGGGACTCTCGTCGGAGCGACTTTTGCGTTTTCATGTGCTAGTCTCGGCTTATCACTTTACAATACTTTTAACGGCCGACCATTTTACTACAATTTCTACGATGGCAACAGCGCTAATTTTGTCGAAGGAAGTATCGCCGACATTGTCAATCAGGTTTCACCAAGCGTCGTTTCCATCATTACGGAAAGCACCGGTACCGATTGGTATGGCCGTTCTACTTCTTCTAGTGCCGCCGGCACTGGCATGATTGTTACTAAAGACGGCTACGTCCTGACTAATAAGCACGTCGTTGACGGCGCCAAGAAAATCCAGGTCGTGATGCATGACGGCACTATCTATTCCGATGTCGAGCTTGTCGGGACTGACCCACTCAATGATGTTGCCTTCATCAAAATTAACAACGCCAGCAACCTCCAGCCAGTCACCCTAGGCGATTCTAAAACTCTCCAATCTGGCCAGCAAGTTATCGCCATCGGCAACGCTCTTGGTCAATACCAAAACACTGTCACGCAGGGAATCATCTCTGGTACCGGGCGCAGCATTATTGCCAGCGATCAGTCCAATTACGCTAATTACGAACGTCTTTCTGATATGATTCAGACTGACGCGTCCATCAACTCTGGCAATTCTGGGGGCCCTCTCATTAACGCTGGTGGCCAAGTCATCGGTATCAACACCGCAGTCTATTCTGATGGTAACGGCATCGGTTTTGCCATCCCAATCTCCAGCATTAAAGGTATGCTAAAATCCCTCATCGAAACTGGCTCCGCCAAACGCGCCTACATCGGCGTATCCTACCTCAATATCACCCCAAGCGTCCAAAAACAATACAGTCTATCCGTTTCCGAAGGCGCCTATGTTTCACCAGATAACGGCATCATCAAAGACAGTCCTGCCGAAAAAGCCGGCCTAAAAAGCGGCGACATCATCACCGCCGTTGATGGCATCAAAATTGGCAAAGCCGGTTCTCTCTCCACTTTAATCGGCGAACACACCGCCGGCGACACGGTAGAGCTAACGATTATCCGTGACGGCGCTGAGCAAAAAATCAAGCTCACAACTTCTGCCTATCTCGAGGATTAAGACCTCTCAAAAACTAGTGCAAAACCACTAGTTTTTTGATGTGCAAAACCATGCCGGGTCGCATATTTAATAATGTCAGTATGCTGGCACGGGTCCGCCTCAAGT
>JAGAVP010000047.1 GCA_017941835.1 Candidatus Saccharimonadota bacterium | reverse complement strand
GGACGAATTATCTCTTTGGTATCAGTCTCTTCAGCCAGAAGACTACTAGACTTTTTTGTGAAATTCGTGTATAATATATCCGTTTATGGATAATGCAATTAGAATACGTGGCGCTCGCCAGCACAACCTCAAAAACATTGATGTCGACATTCCGCGCGACAAATTAGTTGTGCTCACCGGACTTTCCGGTTCAGGCAAATCCAGTCTGGCTTTTGATACGATTTACGCGGAGGGGCAACGTCGTTACGTCGAGTCGCTTAGTTCTTATGCTCGCATGTTTCTTGGCGTGATGGACAAGCCAGACGTCGATACCATTACTGGCCTTTCTCCAGCCATTTCAATCGACCAAAAATCCACCAGCAGAAACCCTCGCTCCACTGTTGCCACGGTGACAGAAGTCTTCGACTACCTCCGTCTCTTGTTTGCCCGCGTCGGTGTGCCACATTGTCCGATTTGTCATAGTGAGGTTTCTCGCCGTACTAATGAAGACATTGTAAATGAAGTTATGAAGCTTCCGCTTGGCAGCAAACTCATGCTGCTCGCTCCTATTGTCCAACAGAAAAAAGGCGAATTCCAACATATACCAGAGCAATACCAAGCTAAGGGCTTTTCACGCGTGCGCGTAGATGGTGTTGTTTATGCGTTAGATGAATTCCCAGAGCTAGAAAAACAAGAACGGCATGATATTGAAATTGTAGTTGACCGTTTTATTTTGAGCCCAGACCTTGAGAGCCGCATTTCGGGCTCTATTGAGCAGGCCCTAGAGCTTGGCCAGGGAATCATTAAACTTCTCAAAATTACTGACAATTCTACTGCTGTTGACAATAAAAAAATCACCGACGAAAATACTAATATTTACACTTTTTCTCAGCGCTATGCCTGTCCGAACCATCCCGACGAGCTTATTCCAGAACTTGAACCACGCCTCTTTTCTTTCAATGCTCCTCAGGGTGCTTGTCCAACTTGTACTGGCCTGGGCACGCGCATGGAAATTGACCCCAGCCTAGTTTTTAACGAAAACCTTACTATCGCAGAAGGTGGTATTCGTCCGTTTAATCGCGTCAGTCAAGATTCTTGGTGGCTCAAGCGCTTAGATGCGGTCGCAAAAGCCAATAATTTTTCTATCCACGTTCCAATTCGCGAACTTTCGAATGAAGCTAAACAAAAGATTCTATATGGCACCGGCGCTCAAAAATATAAAGTCAGAATCGCCGGCTCTGGTAAATTTTCCGAAGGCACAGTGTATGAATCGACTTACGAGGGCGTTATTCCGACTTTGGAGCGCCGTCATCGTGAAACTGACTCTGACTTCATGAGGAAAGACATTGAACGCTTTATGCGCGTGCGCGAGTGTCAAACTTGTCACGGCGCCCGTTTGAAGCCGGTTGTTTTGGCTGTCACTGTCCATGACCTCAACATTGTCGACATGTGTAATATGGATGTCGATACAACGCTCGAAGTTTTGAGTAAAGACTTGGAGTTCACTCCAGAAGAGCACCAAATCGCCGACCCAATTTTGAAAGAAATTCGCGAGCGCGTAAAGTTTATGCAAGATGTCGGCCTTGGCTATTTGGAGCTTGGTCGTGCCGCTAATACGCTTTCTGGCGGTGAGGCCCAGCGCATTCGTCTTGCTACCCAAATCGGCTCCGGTTTGCAAGGTGTCCTTTATGTTCTTGACGAGCCTTCAATTGGTCTCCATCAGCGCGACAACGACAAGCTTATTGCCACTTTGAAACATCTTCGCGATCTCAAAAATACCGTGCTCGTTGTTGAACATGACGAAGACACTATGATGAGCTCCGACTACATTGTCGATATTGGTCCTGGTGCTGGCGTTAATGGTGGCAAAGTCGTCGCTTGTGGTACACCAGAAGAAATAATGAACAATCCTGATTCCATCACTGGTCAATACCTCTCCGGTAAGAAAACTATTCCAGTTCCAAAAAAGCGCCGCAAAGTTAAGACTGATAGTAAAAAACAGCCGGAATACTTAATTGTGCGTGGCGCCCGTGAGAACAATCTCAAAAACATTGACGTAAAATTCCCACTTGGCGTAATGACGGTCGTCTCCGGTGTTTCTGGCTCAGGCAAATCCACGCTCGTTAATGATATTTTAGCTAACGAGTTGTTAGCTCGCTTACACCGCGCTCAAACTGTCCCTGGCGCGCATGATAACATTGAGGGCATTGAATATCTCGATAAATGTATCGTCATCGACCAAAGTCCAATCGGCCGCACTCCTCGCTCCAACCCTGCGACCTACACTGGCGTCTTCAATCAAATTCGCGAGCTTTTCGCTAAGCAGCCCGAAGCTGAAGTTCGTGGCTATAAAGCTGGCCGTTTCTCCTTCAATATTAAAGGTGGACGTTGTGAAACTTGCCAAGGCGATGGCGTTAACAAAATCGAAATGCACTTCCTCCCAGATGTCTATGTCACTTGTCCGGCTTGTCATGGCAAACGCTACAATCGCGAAGCTCTAGAAATTAAATACAAAGGTAAAAGCATTTCCGACGTCCTTGACATGACGATTGATGAAGCGGTTGAATTCTTCGCTAATATCCCAAGTATCGCTCCAAAACTTAAAACTATTCAGGAAGTCGGCTTAGGCTACATCCGTCTTGGCCAGCCAGCTACAACTTTCTCTGGTGGTGAAGCTCAGCGCATCAAACTTGCTACCGAGCTTTCTCGCCGCAGCACTGGCAAAACTCTTTATATTCTTGATGAACCAACTACTGGTCTTCATACCGCCGATGTTAAAAAGCTCCTCAGCATTTTGAATAAGCTTGTTGACGGTGGCAACTCCATGATTATTATTGAGCACAATCTCCACGTCATTAAATCTGCCGACTGGATTATCGATATGGGTCCAGAGGGTGGCCAGCATGGTGGTACAGTTGTCGCTGAAGGTACTCCAGAACAGCTCGCAAAGTCTGCACAAACTCCAACCGGGCAGTATCTCAGGACGATGCTTTAACCCCTTGCATTTTTCTCAAAAATAAGGTAAAATATACAGAAGTTAGGAAATAAAAGGAAATAATATGTCTGACAATAAATTGTCTCTAGAAAAACGCACTTTGACTGGCAAGAAATTAGCTGGTCTTCGCGCTGATGGCTTTATTCCTTCTGTTGTCTACGGTAATGGCGAGCCAGTCTTGGCCCAGTCTACTTATAACGAAACGGAAAAAGTCCTCAGAAGCGCAGGTTACCACTCTACCATCGACCTTGACCTAGATGGTAAAAAATCCATGGTGATCGTCAAAGATATCGCCACCGATCCTGTCTCTCGCAAGATTATCAACGTCGAGTTCCAGGCCGTCTCTGCTAACAAAGCAGTTGAGGCTACCACTCCAGTTGTTATTATTAACTTCGAAGAGTCCGACGCTTCCAAGCTTTATCACTTTGCCCTCACTCAGTCCATCGAGGAGCTTGATGTTAAAGCTAAGCCTGCTGATCTTCCAAAAGAGCTCACGATTGATGCTACTAAATTAACAGAGCTTGACGACAAACTCACTATCGCTGACATCGTTTTGCCAGCCGGTGTTGAATTTGCCGATAAAGAGCTCAGCTCTGAACAGGTCGTCGCTAGCCTTTACGATCCAGCCGCTGAGGCCGCCGCTCGTGAAGCTGAAGCTGAGAAAGAATCTGCTGACGCCGCTGACGTCCCTGCAGAAAATGGTGCAAAACCTGAAGAATCCGCCGAAGGCGAATCTGAAGAAAAAGCTGAATAACATAATAAAAAAACAGGGCCGTTGGCCCTGTTTTTTTATTTCTTGTTTAGCGCTTCTTTATTAGCGATTAGCCTATCCTTGAATGCATTTTGTGCCGCGATTGTATTGTTATTATCTCCTTTCCAGGTCTCTAGTGCTGGCATCTGCAAAGCTCTCGAGAATGAGAAGCTAACCGGCCAAGGGAACGGCCCACAGTTTGTCACAGCTTGCAAGTTATTTGTGGCTTGTTCCACAGTTTGTCCACCAGACAAGAATACTACACCAGCTACATTTTCCGGTACGTGGGATTTGAGAACTTCCGCAGTTGCCCGCCCCACTTCTTCTGGCGAAGATTGAATCGGATATTTCTTTCCGGCCAGCACCATGTTGACTTTGAGGATGGTCGCGTCTAGTTTTACTCCGACTTTTGCGAGCTCATCAAACAATACGTCGAGCACCTTGCCGGTAATATCACGACATTGTTCGATTGTATAGTTGCCATCATAGACTACTTCTGGTTCTACGATTGGCACCATGTTGCAATCTTGGCAAATCTTGGCATATTCTGCGAGCAATTTGCAGTTTTCGAGGATTGCTTTGTCGCTAGGCTTGCCGAGGTCAACTTCAAAAGCTGCACGCCATTTACAAAAACGCAGCCCCTGCGCGTAATATTTTGGCAAACGTTTTTTGAGACCGTCAATACCTTTAGTGATTTTTTCGCCAAGGTCGCCAAGATCTGCGAGACCTTCATCAACTTTTACGCCTGGCACAATGCCGTGCGCCGTGAGATACGTTACAAAATCGCGACCGTCATCGCTCTTCTGTCTAGTTGTCTCATCAAACAAGATTACACCATTGACATAGTTATCTAGCTCTGGTGTAGATAGTAATACATTTCGATAATCACGACGATGTTGCTCGTCGTCCGGAATCATTAATCCTTCAAATTTCTGATGGATATTTCCGCCGGATTCGTCCGCCGCCAAAATTCCTTTCCTAGGAGTCATGATAGTCGAAGCAATCAAGCGGATATCCGACTCTTCCGACTTTTGGTTTTCTGCTAGCGTCTTGATTCGATCAAGCGTCAAGGTTCCAGACAGCGTGGAATTTTCTGCATTAATTTTGGCATAAAGCAGAGCATCTTTTACGGAAGCCCCACGAATCAGCGCCCCGAACACCGTTGCCGCAATGATTGAATTAACGGTGAGGTGCGTCATCAAATCTGTACGCTCCAATCTCCAAGTCTGTTTATAACCGTTTAGGGAAATTTCCTGTCCGTCAATTTTACAAATCGAGCCGTTCGTCTTAACGTCGCCAAGCTCTGCTTCGGTGAAAACGATACTTGCCATCTCAATCAGGCGTTTATCTGCTTCCTTCAAATCTTTCGCTGCGTAGACAGCCACCCGTGTGTGTTGTGACATTGATAAGAAATTCTTGATTTCCGTCACTAGCTCATCTGTCACGCCGGCAGATTTGTCGATAAATAGCCATTCGACCATACCGCGCGGCATCGCCCACTTCGTTTCGCGGCGCTCATTCGGCACTAGGTAGGTAATTTTATTACCATGACAAAGCATGTAGCGGTAACAATGCGCCGCCTGTCCGTTAGAGACGATTTCTCCCCCCGCAAAGCCTAGTTTCGTGCCAGCGACTTTCGCCTGGTTGTCGAATTTATTTAATACCTCCATCGCGACAGTTGCCCCGCCGTAGATGCTGATTCGGCGGAAAAACTTATGTGAGCTTCCGTCAAATCCGAAATCGAGCCATGGCGTCCCATGCTCGTCAATCTCAAAGTTGTTCAATCTCTCGTCCATGCGCAGATAGACATCTTTGAGCACATTCCCAATTATCAAAATATTACTCATGCTTTAAGTATAACACAAGATAGGTGTAGGGCATAAAAAAATAGCCCCTTATGGGGCTATTTTTTTATCTAACTTCAACTCTAACGCGAGGCAAACTCTTGCCAGAGAAATGTGTTTTCTTGGTCTTGACGAAGGTGACAACACCATCTTTAGCAGCATGAATCGTAAAATTACGAGACATATAAGTGCCTGGACCAGCAATCTTAGTTGCACCAGTCTGACGAACTAGTACTTCGCCGTTTCTGACTTTTTGGCCACCAAAACGCTTCACACCGAGGCGTTGGCCAGCGTTGTTGTGGATATTCTTGGCGGTACCGCCAGCTTTCACATGTGACATATTATTTCTTCCTTAATACTATTATTTCCCGAGCCACAATCTGACCATCTCTATGATAGAGCAAATCCTCTTGACCCGAAGTTCTATACTTTATAACATTATACCCCAGCTCGTCGATTTCGTCAAGCAGATTTAGTCGTTGATAATGTCCGTCCGGACGTAGCCAAGCCGGCACCGCCATCACCACCGGCGTCCCAGACTTCAACTGACTTGACAAATTACGTAAAGTATGGTAATATAAGGGACAGATGTCCGCCATGACTGATTTCATTTTAATATCAGCCGGCGGCAGACTCATTGGTGGGCCTAAATATCCTTCAAACGCCACCGCATCAATCGGCTGTTCCCAGACAAAATCCCTCGCATCACCTACGGAAAGTTTAAAATTGTTTTTCTTTAGCCACTCCAGATTTTTCTGGGCAAACCCCACAATGCGCTCGCTCGCGTCTGTTCCGTATGCCTTATACCCCATCAAAATAGCCTCTTGCAGTACTACTCCCGTTCCACAAAACGGATCTAGTACGGTCGCGCCAGGCTTAAGTGGCCCGCATAAATTAATCAAAATCTGCGCTAGTTTTGGTGGTAACATGCCGTTTTTAGCATCTCTTGCTGGTCGATTCTGATCACGGTCGCGATAGGCATTGATATTTTGTACGCTAATGCCGACATACCATTTCTTTTCAGCCAAAATTAGCTCAAAATGCCCCGGCTTCTCTCCGAGCTGATTATGGAATACGGTCGCCGTAGAGAGTTCGGCAGTTTTATTTTCTAGCACCCGGACAGAACGTCCAGCTTTTTTGAGTACTCTTTTTATTTTTAATGCTAGCATCTGGCTTTTGCGGCTCGTGGCTCCGCGCGAATAATCCGATACGCCAATCACAAATTTTCCATCAAAATCGAGATCTAGCAAAAACTTTTCTGGCCCCACGGCAGAACCGCTACCAGCGCTAATTGGCTTTGCGAGCTTAGTTGTTCCACCAAGTCTAGCAATTTCGGGTTCTGTGTCATTTTCAAATGTCGCCAAAAAACCACCGAGATATTTTACGCTAGAAAATTGACTTTCTAGCTCCGCCAAAGAAATCTTCGGCTGCCGTCCTAAAATCGCTAGATATTGCATAGCATAATTATAACATAAAACAGGGAAGAATAGAAGCATAAGCGTTATAGAAAAACAT
>JAGAVP010000046.1 GCA_017941835.1 Candidatus Saccharimonadota bacterium | reverse complement strand
GGGTGACGATTGCTATTCTTTCTCTACTGAAAAACGTTAAGGATACGTTGAACATTTATATCCTGACGATGGACTATGCTAATGCAAGAAAAAAATATCATCGTATTACGGAAAAAGATATAGCTGGGTTAAAGCGACGTTTGAAGGCAAAAAATGCCAAGAATGAGCTGACTATTATCGATGTGGGTGAGCAGTTTAAGAAGGAGCCAGCGACGGCAAATATGCGAACGTATTTTACGCCGTATTGTATGCTAAGGCTTTATGCGGATGATTTGGACTTGCCGGAGAAAATTCTCTATCTTGATACAGATGTGGTGTGTTTGAGGAACCCGAGTGAGCTATATGACATTAATATGAAGAATTTCGAGATGGCTGGGGCCTTAGATAGATACGGCTCGCACGTGTTTCATTTGCCGTTCAAGGAAAAACGCTATATTAATTCTGGCGTACTTTTAATGAATCTCGCGAAGATTCGTGAGACGGGACTTTTTAAACGCGCACGGAGGGCTTGCAAGAGATATCCAATGATTATGCCTGATCAGTCGGCACTAAATTTCTGTTCGAAACATAAAAAGATTATCGATGGAAAGTTCAACAATCAAAAAGAAATCACGAAAGAGACGGTATTTAGACATTTTTCTAATACTTTTCAGTTCTTGCCATATTTTAAAGTGATCAAAATTAAGCCTTGGAATGTCGAAATGTTGCATAAAAAACTGAATTGTCATGATTTAGATGATATTATAGTAGAATGGAAAGGTTTGAAGGAGGTAAAATGAGTAAACCGGTAATTCCTATTTTTTATACGGCGGACGAGAAATATGCGCCTTATCTCTCGGTGTCTATTATTTCCCTACTCAAGAATGCAAGCCCGGATTATCGTTATGAAATCTACGTCGTATATGACAAAATGAGTCTTCGAACGATGCGAAAGCTGATGACTCTAAAAGCTTTAAGAGAAAAAGATGCTCATATTCATATCAAACCAATGCGTGAGGTACTGGATTTTTTGACGGAGCGTCCAAATACGCGCCTCAATGCAAGTATGTTCACGCTGACGATTTACTATCGGATTTTTATTGCGCAGATGTTTCCACAGTATGAGAAGGGGATTTATCTTGATGCGGACACGGTGGTGACGGATGACATCTCCGAGCTATTTAATGTTAGGCTTGGAAAGAAATATTTGCTGGGGGCGGTGAATGATTTTTCTATTAAGAAAAACAAGCCTTTCATGAGCTACGTCGAGAAAGTCGTTGGTATCCCAAGAGATGAATATTTTAACTCGGGTGTACTACTCTTGAATTTGGCGGAGCTGAGAAGGCTAAGATTCGATGAGCATTTTCTGTATCTACTCGTGCGCTACGATTTTGATACGGTAGCGCCAGATCAGGATTATCTGAACGCAATGTGCTATGGCAAGGTGAAGCTTTTGCCTTCAAAATGGGATGCAATGCCGGCAAAAGATGTCCCGCCAATGAAAGAACCGGGGATTGTGCATTATAATCTGTATTTTAAGCCGTGGCATTATGACGATATTGATTATGAGGTATATTTCTGGCGCTACGCGGCGCATTCGCCGTTTTTGAAGCAAATTAATAAGGTCAAAGCTGAGCCGCATGACCTAGAACGCGATATGGAGTTTTTGGGTGAGATGATGGCACATGCAGATGCGGCACACAAGCAAAAATGTACCTTTAGGAAAGTGTTCGAAGGAGGTGACGAGGTGCGGGCTGGTCGGCCGAGTGATAAAACTTATGAGATTGTGGAGACTGGCTGGGGCTGGCACGTAGTAAAAACGACCTTGAGCTTGCCACTTTTGCCACTAAAACCGATTGCTGGTGCGGTTAAGAAAAGCGCGCAAATAATTAGAAATTCTAGGATTAAAAAATGATTATTGGCGGTAGTAAAGCAAAGGTAATTGAGAATATCAAGCGTGCAATTGCTGAAAATGATTTGAATAGAAAAGTTGAAGAAGGTGACGCGAAGCTTGACGAAGAAGGCGAGCGGAAGATTATCGAGCAATTTTATGGTTTAAGAAAAAGTAAAACGTTTCGTTTGAAAAAAGCTGCCATGCAGAAGATGGCAGATGCGCAGCTTCTAGCCTATGACCGCCTGATTAGTTTTGACGGTCTAGAGAACTTACCAAGAACTGGGCGCTTCATCATTACAAGTAATCATTTTAACCCCTTAGATAATCTTTGTATCAAGAAGTTAATCAAGAAAGTTTATCGTGATGAGCCATATATTGTGATTCAGGCAACAAATCTTGCGACGGAAGGAGTGATTGGAGATCTTTTTAACTATCTTAATCATATTCCAGTCTGTAAGAGTGCCAATTATATTCGGGGCGAGTTCATGAAGCAGATGGGCCAAACCCTAAATGCGGGACACCCAGTCTTGATTTATCCGGAAGAGGAGATGTGGTTTAATTATCGCAAGCCTCGTCCGAATAAGCGAGGGGCATTTTATTTTGCCGCGGAGCTAGAGGCGCCAATCGTGCCTTGTTTTGTGGAAATTCTAGATACGAAGAAACCGGACAATGATGAGTTTTTTGAATCGAAGTATATCTTGCATATTTTGCCGGCGATTTATCCGGACGAGAATAAATCCGTGAGGCAAAACAGCATCGAGATGTGCGTAAAGGATTATGAGCTTAAAAAAGCGGCCTATGAAAAGGCCTACAAAAAGAAACTAGATTATAGCTTTGAAAAAGACGATATCGCAAACTGGCGGGGCGAGCTTTAATTCTCTTTACGCTTTTTATAGCTAATGTATTTAATCGTAGAGGATGTAGCACGCTTTTTGAGTGCGGAAAGGGCTTGGTCATGCAGGGAGGACGCCTTGACTTTTTGGAGAGCGCGCTCAGATAGGTTTGAAGTAGGGATGGAGTTTGCAAATGTATCGGTTTTGGCATGAAATGGTCCGTCGACGAAAATGGTGATACGCGGTTTTTTATGACCTTTCCAGGCATGGAAAGTGGTAGTGGCGGTAAAAACTGGTAAATCATCGCGTACGGGAAAACTGAAAGCGGTAGAATCAAAAGGGCGGATGTCGGTGTAATATGGCCAAAGGTGAGCTTCAGGGTAAATCACGATGGCTTTTCCCTGTTTGGCGCGCGTAGAAATGGCGTCAAAGAGGCGCTTTTTGCCACGGATTGAATCTGGGATTGGTAAGGCTCCGACAAGCGGCAGGATAGGGCCAAGGATGGGGATGCCAAGGTTGGAGCTATCGCAAACGTAGTAGGGGTGTACCGGATTGTATAATGCGGGGTTAAAAACATCTCCTAAAGTGAGGGTGTGATTAGCATAGAGGTAGTAGCCTTTCTTGGTGGATTTGACGTAGGTTCTTAGTTTGTCCTTCCCTTCGATTTTAAGGCCGAGCCAGAATTTGCCATAGATGCTGGCCACGAGCTTAAGAATCAGAAAAAGAATAGCCCCGGCGAGTTTCAGAAAAGGATTCTGCTTGATGAAACGGTAGTTTTCCGGCACGGATTTTGTCTGATTTTTAGTCTCGACAAAGTTGTCTGAAAAATCACGATAATAGACAGTTTTCATGCGTTTTTAGCTTCGGATTGATTTTCTTCTGACTGACTATCTTCTGACTGGCTTTTACGTTCACGGAGCTTCAGGAAGATGATATTGCCGATGACGACAAGAGCGCTGATAATGACAAAACCATAGAAGGTAATGCCACGATGGAGGAGCATGGCAGAGCTAATCATTTCGACACCAAAAGCAATACCATAAAGTGCGAGGAAAACGGACTCAGAAAGGCCGACTGCGCCAGGAATTGGGAAGCCGGCGGTAGCAATGAAGAGGACGGATTGCATTGCAAAGAGCTCGAAAACGTTATGCTCGGACAGGCCAAAGGCTTTATAGACACAAAACGGTACAATGTAGTAGATGCCTACCTGTAAGAAAACACGTCCAATAGCGATAAGAAACTGTTTTTTGTGTTTTTTGATGTAATCAGCGTTGGTGGCATATTGCTCAATACCGCTCATAAGCTTCTCTTCAGTCTGGTCGACTTTTTTATAGTGAGCCTTGCGAAGCAGGGCGATGTAGCCTTGGGCGACAAACCGGGTGATTTTTGGGAAGAAGACGCAAGTTAGTAGAACAAGTAGGGCGATACCGTTGATGAGTAGCCCGATGGTAAAGAACATGAAAACTCCTGGTGGGAGTTGGTACGGTAAGAATAGTACGGAGAAGATAGCTAGTGTCATGACAGCAATTTGGTAGCCGCAAAGCTGGACGAAAATGGCGAGAGTGGCTTTTGAGGCGGAGATACCTTCTTTGCTCATGTAATAGATTTCTAGGGGCTGACCACCAGTAGCACTAGGCGTCATGGCGCAAAAGAAAAATTCAATCAGAGTGAATTTGAACATCTTTTTGAGGCTAATCTTTTCGCCGAGAGAGTTCAAAATGCTTTTGACGTTCCAAGATTGGACGAGGAAATATCCGACCATGAGTAAGAGCCCGGCCAGAATCCACCAGAAGTTAGCGCTTTTGGCGACATCAAAAATGGCGCCGATGTCTTGATCCTTGAAAATAAGCCAAAAAGTCAGAAAAAGGAGTGCTAGAAATAGCGAGATGCTGATGGTGAGGCTTTTAATGCTACTTTTTCTGATTTCTTTTTCTTTTTTTGTCGAATCTTTTTTCATGGATCCACTCAAGTATTGTTATTACTTTGGTGGGCGAAGTGGGACTTGAACCCACACGGTATTGCTACCACAAGATTTTGAGTCTAGCGCGTCTACCAGTTCCGCCATTCGCCCAATGGGTATATTATATCACATAATATCATAAAACCCCAGTTCTATATACTGGGGCAAAACTCAACTCTACAATTTCATGTTAGCATAAACAAAATCGTCCGTCAAGACTTTCTCTTATAATTCTTGGTATGCTATAATGAGATGAGTAATAAATAAAAAGGAGTTTTTTATGTTTGATCTTAAGGGGCAGGTAGCCGTAGTGACAGGTGCAAGTTCTGGTCTTGGTAAGCAGATGGCAAAAGGTTTTGCAAAACAAGGAGCTAATCTTGCGATTCTAGCGCGTCGCATTGAGAGATTGGAAGAGTTTGCGAAAGAACTCGAGAAGGAATATGGTGTTAAAGTTTTGCCGATTCAATGTGATGTAACGTCCACTGACAGCATTAATGCGGCAGCAGATGCAGTGGAAAAGGAATATGGCAAGGTTGATATTCTCTTGAACTGCGCAGGTTCATCGAAAGATAAAGGCGTACTTGATATGGCTGATGATGAATGGGATTTCACCATCGCAACAGACGAGACGAGCGTATTCAAGATGACGCGGGCTTTTGGTAATATCATGAAGAAACAGAAATATGGCCGCATCATCAACATCGCCTCAATGTACGGTCTAGTTGGAAACACAGAAATTCCAACGATTGCCTACCATGCTTCTAAGGGTGCAGTGATTAATTTCACTCGTGCAGCAGCGGCAGAACTTGCTACGAGCGGGATTACAGTGAACGCGATTTGTCCAGGCTATTTCTATACGGAGTTGACTCAGCCAGTGCTTGATACGGAGACCTTTCAACAGTTTGCGAAGGTACACGTTCCAATGCAGAGGTACGGTCAGGAAGGCGAGCTCAATGCGGCGGCAGTATTTCTAGCGAGCAAAGAAGCTAGCTACGTGACTGGTGTAATCCTGCCAGTAGATGGAGGTTATACCGCCGTATAACTTGAGTGGGATTCCTATGAAGATAGCTGTCTTTACGGATGTTTTGCTAGAAGTGCCGGGTGGAATTCCTTCGTCGATTTTTGCGCAAAAAGAGAGCTTGGAAAAACTGGGGCATGAGGTGACTATTTTTGCCCCAGGTTTTTCTATGGAAGATAAAGACGTGAAGCTAGTGCCGACACATCGGCTTTTACGAGCGAATGGCGCGCCGCTTTCAAAACGACCGGGGTTGGTGATGAAGAACGTTCTAGAAAAATACCCAGGTTTTGATTTTGATATCGTGCACGTGCATTATGAGGCGAGCTGTTCAATCGCGGGGATGAAACTAGCGCGAAGATTCAGTAGACCGCTCGTCCAGACGATGCACGGACGAGAAGACATGGCGGTAAAAATTAATATCCCCTTCCCTTTCAAAAATTTAGTTGCTGCGCTTTTATGCTTTTTGCATGGACGCTATATTCCGCACCCAGTCAAGGTGAAACGAGATAATGACCTAGCAGCTAGTTTTGCGACGGCAAAAATGTGGACTTTGATGGTAAATCATGCGAACTTTGCCGATAAAGTAACCACTCCGTCTAAACATTTTGCGGATAGGTTGAAAAAATATGGGGTAAAAAAGCCGATAACGGTAGTCTCTAATGGCGTGGCCGATGAGATTGTGGCGGACGTGGACAGGCGCGTGAAAAAAGTTGATGCCAGCTTGGTACGAGACCGCGAGCCGGGAGATAGCTTAAGGATTTTTTGGAATAGCAGAATCTCTCACGAAAAAAGAATTATACCATTCTTGATGGCTTTGAGTTTGATGAAGGCACCGTTTTTGTTCTCAGCCTGTGGAGACGGAAATGCTTTAGACGAGGCTAGAAAATTTGTAAAGAGGCATGGACTGGAGAAAAAAGTAATATTTTATGGGAGGGTACCACACGACGAGGTGCTAGACAAAATGCTAGGGCAGCACATCTCGGCAACGGTGTCCTATGGCTTTGATACACAGGGTCTAACACTCTTAGAGGCGGAGGCGACGGGACTACCGGTGTTCTTCTGTGATCCAGATATGAAAGAATCAGTGCCGGAAGGTGGCTATGTAATGGCGAGTGGGCCGAGTCCACAGGCGATGGCTAGGGCGCTAGATGATTTGGCTAAAAATCCAGCAAGAATAAAAGAAATGAGTAGAGTTATGCTGAAACACAGGGCGGAGATTCTACAATCGGCGCAAATCAAGAAGCTAGTCGGGGTGTATCAGAGTTTTGGTGAATAATTGATACTGAAAGTGGTGGCCTCAAGGGGTTTTCCGGGGGTAAAATAGTTGTTTGCGGTGATATTTGCGGCAAGATTACCCGACCAAAGTGTGATGGGCGTGAAACCGGTTTTTTCTAGTGGTGTGGTGATGACTTTACCTTGGTTTGCGACAATAATTTGCTCAGCGTGGAAGGTTAAAATGGTGCAGGGATAGCTTAAGGTGAACTTATGTAGAGCTTCGACGATTTGCATAATTGGCATAGAAAGAAGTAATACTTTTGGGTAATAAACGGCGCGGAAAACTTTTTGGATTTGGGCAAGCGAGCCAACAAGAAAAAGTCCATCACGCTCGATGAGGTTTGGCAATTCAGGAAGAACTAAATCGATGGCATCGCGAGTTAAAACGATTTCTTTGGTGCTGTTTTTGATGGTATCGGCTACGGCGACACAGGTGGCACTGTTTTTGGATAAATCGCCGATAAAAAGTGAGGCGTCAGCGGAGGCAACGAGGTCGCTTAGAAGTGGAGATTTGTCAAAAGAGCCAGATTCGGTAGCAGGAAGGTAAGTAATTTCTGGAAAAGGAGGAACTTTTGACTTGAGTGATTCGGGAAGTAAGATGTTTAGTTTTTTGATGGGAAAGGTCTTGGTGAGATATTCGGCATTATGAATGACGCTAGAGAAACTACCGGAGTTGCCGCCAATGATATTGAAAGAGCCGGTTTTTTGCTCGGGAATATTCCAGCTTAAATCCTGAAAAAGCTTGAGGTCGGGATTTTTTTGCCAGTAATCAAATTTTTCCATAGTTTCCTTTCTAAAATTCTAAGCAAATTGAGACCGGACAATGGTCGGAGCCGGTGATGTCGTTATGGATTTCGGCGGATTTGAGATTTTTTTCAAGGGCTTTGCTGATAAAGAAATAGTCTATCCGCCAACCGATATTCTTAGCCCTAGCGCCGGCGCGGAAGCTCCACCAAGTATATTTCTTTTCATCGGGGCGTAGAAAGCGAAAAGTGTCAATAAAACCAGCATTTATAAGGTTAGTAATTCCCTGTCGCTCTTCTTTGGTATAGCCGGCGTTTTTCTCATTTTCTTTTGGGCGGGCGAGGTCGATTTCGGTGTGGGCGGCGTTAAAATCGCCGCAGACGACGACGGGTTTTTCTTTTTCTAATTCCTGAAGGAAGCGGAGGAAAGCTGGGTCCCAGAGCAGCTCGCGAAGTTTGAGGCGAGAAAGGTCGGGCTTACTGTTTGGAGTGTAGACGGTGACAAGGAAAAATTCTGGATACTCAGCGGTGAGGACGCGTCCTTCGGAAAGAGGATCGCCATAGTTGTCTTCGTGCCAAGGGTAGGAAATGTTGATATCATCGGTAAAGCCGGCAAAAGATTGTAGAGGCGCGGTCTTAGTGAAGATGGCGGTGCCAGAATAGCCGGGGCGTTTGGCGGAGTTCCAGATGGCTTGATAGCCTGGAATAATGATACTATCTTCGTCTGGCTCTAATCCTTGGAGGCAAAGTTGGGCTTGCTCCTGCTTAGCTTTGGTCTCTTGAATACAGAGGATGTCGGGGGATTTGGCTTCGACAAACTTCTGGAATACCCCCTTACGAGCGGCTGCTCTTATACCGTTGACATTCCATGAATATATGTTATAGCTAGACATACTTAGGCTCTCCCACGGTCAAAATCGCGTTTTTTGATAGTTTCACGTTTGTCGTATTTCTTTTTACCTTTTGCGGTAGCAATAACGAGTTTGATATGACGGCTGCCGCCAAGGAGCCTAACAGGGACTAGAGCATAGCCGTCTTGCCTAGCGCGAGCGAGGTCGCGGAGCTGACGTTTTGTGACGAGAAGTTTAATATTTCTTGCGGTATCGGCGCCGAGAGTGAGGTTGTTTAGCCAGAGTTCCCCATCTTTTAGGGCAACAAAAGAACCTTTGAGTTGGACGTGGTGGTCGCGAATTTGACGGACTTCTGGACCAGAAAGGCTCATGCCACAGGAAAGCTCTTCGCCGAGCGCATAATCATACCTTGCGCGGCGATTGACGGTAATGCTATCCTGTGTTTTTCCCTTTTTCATGTTATAATTATAGCATGAAAATTGCGATAGCATCTGATATCTATTACCCAATGACTAATGGGGTAGCAGTGTTTTCGCATAATCTTGCCTTGGGGCTAGTGAAGCGAGGTCATGAGGTGATGGTGATTGCGCCGAGTTTTGACGGAAAGTATCATGTCGATAATGAGGGTGGCGTAAAAACAATACATCTAACCTCGGCTAAGTTTCCGTTTTATCCAGACCAGATTAATGAGGTACCAGAACGGAAAGAATTTTTAGGCCTACCGATGCCGAGACTAGCGTATAAGAATGGAATTTGGTGGTCGGTGAAGCCTTATGTTGAGATAAAAAAAGTGCTAGATGAATTCCAGCCAGATGTGATTCATTTGCAGACGGCAGAGACTATTGCGCTCGCAATTATGCGTTATGTGCGGAAGAATGATACTCCGCTCGTCACGACGGGACACGCTTATCCGGATAACGTGACAGGACAATTCAAGTTTTTGAAGCCGGTGAAGAAACCGGTTGATGCGGCAGTACGAGCTTACATGGCGAGTTTTCTAAAGCATAGTGAGTACGCTACCATGCCAACGGAGATGGCGATTGGCGATTTAATCCCAAAGAACCGCAAGCGTTTCAAGGTGTCGGTAGAGGCCCTGTCGAATGGCGTGGACCTTTCGCAGTTCAAGCCGGGCAAGCCGAGTGCGCAAATAGTCAAAGAATTACAGCTAGATTTGAACAAGCCACGCGTCATTTATGTTGGCAGAGTGGATCCAGAGAAGTCGATAGAAAAAGTCGTAGAGGCTTTTTCTCTGGCGCTTAAAAAGGTGCCAGATGCGGAGCTTTTGATCGTGGGAGATGGGATTGCAAAGCCTGAGCTCGAGAAGTTGGTAAGAGAAAAAGGTATAGAAGATAAGGTAAAATTTCCTGGTAGGATTATGCCTCCTAAGCTTCAGGAAGTATATCGCACGGGCACGCTTTTTGCTACGGCGAGTAAAACAGAGACCCAAGGAATCGTGCTAATTGAGGCCGCGGCGACAGGCTTGCCACTTGTGGCGGTGGATGCTGGGGCAGTAAGAGAACTTTGTCAGAACAAGAAAAACGGTTTGCTTTGCAAGCCTGATAATGTCAGACAGATGGCACGGGCGATGGTGAAAATCCTAAACGACAAAAAGCTGCAGGAACAGTACGGCGCTGGTAGTTTGGAGATTGCGAAAAAGCACGACATCAACCATACTTTGTCGCGCTTTGAGGAAATCTACCAAATAGCGATTCAGCTTACGTCTTCAAAAACTTCTTGATGTATTTTGCAACTTGTTCTGGAGTCTCGTAGTTGATGAGATGGCCGGCATTTTTGATGTAGATAGGTTTAGTGTTTAATTCTGAGGCCAAAATATCGGTTTTTTTGTGGGGCATGAGACGATCTTTATCTCCGGCAATGATACAGACTTCTTTTTCGAAAGAAAAATCAGAAATGGAATATTCTGTAGAGAATTTTGCGGCTTTAAAGACATCAAAACGGCTAACGTAATTGGCGCCACAATGTTCAACTAGGAGAATAGTTTTTTTGAGAAGGCTTTTGTCTTTTGGAATAAGGAGAAATCTAGTAGTAATTTGGCTGATGACGCGATTAGAAAGAAGTACAGAAAGTGGAGTGAGCATTCTAAAAAACTTGGAGGTACGGGCGGAAATAGGAGACATCAAAACAAGTTTCTTGTTGATTAAATCTGAGTAGCGCTCTGCCATGATGGCGGCAATGATGGAGCCCATAGAATGGCCAACAAGGATAGGTTTTTCAATTTCGTTGTTTTTAATATAACGGGCTAAGAAGCGGGCATAAAACCTAGGGGAGTATTCTGGGAGCGATTCGTCGCCAGCAGGTGGCATATCGGGTACGTAGATATTGTATTTTTTGTTATCAAAACAATTTGCGACTTGCTCCATGCCAAGTGAGCTGCCACGAAAGCCATGAATAAAAATGATGCTTTTTTTCATTTGATAATTCCCTCTTTCTTTAATGCTTTCAAAATGGCTGGACGGTCTAAGCCGAGAATTTTGGTATCTCCGATAAGTGTTAAGGGGACGCTTTTAATATCGGGAAAATCCTCGGCGTTAATTTCCTCATATTCTACGCCGAGTGAATCTAGCCAATCCATCAGGACATGGCAATAAGCACAGGAACTTGTAGAATAGACCTTAACAACCATATATTGTATATATTATAGCAAAATCTGGTGATTCTTCTAGTAGGCAAGGGCGGCATCTAACTGAGGATCAATATTCTTATTGATGTCATCGTAAGAACGGGCGACTTCAATGTCTGGAGTAATGCCAGTTTTATTGATAGTATTGCCGTTTGGCGTGTACCAGTGGGCAGTAGTGACTTTTAGAAGGGTGCCGTTTGATAGATTAACGAGTTGCTGGACGACACCTTTGCCGTAAGTGGTCTCGCCGATGATGGTAGCTTTGCCGTAATCTTTGAGCGCGCCAGCGACGATTTCCGAAGCGGAGGCGGTGCTGCCATTAACTAATACGACAGTCTTCATGCTGGAAAGAGTGGCTAGGCCGTGTGAGGCATAGGTAGTTTCGTCTGGTAGTTTGCTAGATTTTTGGATTAAAATAGCTTGGCTGTCCACCCAGAGGCCTAAGAGGTCTTTAGCGGCGGAGACGTAGCCGCCGCCGTTGTCGCGTAGATCAAGAATAACTTTATTAACGTTTTTCTCGGAGAATTCTTTAGTAAAATCGCGGACAATATTGCCAGTATCGGTATCGAAGCGCGTAACGTGAATGATAGCGGTGTTGCCGTTATATTCGATATAGGCGGAAACATTATTAATCGCTTCGCGAGTTAAGGTGAAGGTTTTTTCTTCGCCGTCGCGCACGATAGTTAAGTCAACCGTCGTGCCGGTATCGCCACGGAGTCTGGTAGCGATTTCGTCGGCCTCGAGCGTGTAGACTGGCTCTCCATTAATTTTATAGATGATGTCGCCAGAGAGTAATCCGGCTTTGCTAGCAGGATTGTCCGGCAAAGTGCGGACGATGCGGATGTAACCGTCGCGTTTAGCGAGAACAACGCCAATACCAGAGCCAACGTCGCCGTGGAGAGATTTGTTAAAGTCAGTGGCTTCTTCGGCGGTCATGTAGGCAGTGTAAACATCGCCTACGGAAGCAGCGATGCCCTTTTTGGCACCTTCTATGGCAAGGTTTTTGTCTACGGTGCCGTCATATTTAGCGTTTAGCTCGTTATAGACTTCGTCAAGTGCGCTCCAATCGTTAGCAGCGGTAGATTTGAATCCGAGATACGGCAAGAAAGAGCTAGAAACTTTGTTCCAGTTAATACCAATAAAGACACCAACAACTAGAGTAACTGCGGAAATTACAATGGCTCCGCCTAAGGTGACTTTACGCGCTTCTGGTTTTGTCATTCTTCTATTTTATCACAAAATCTTAATGGTAAGCGTCTAAGTGGATGTAAAGTAGTCCTGATGGATTAGTGACGACACCGGTAGAAAAGACGTATGGGTACCAGTTGTATTCGGAGATGTTAAGCGTACCGTCAGGGTTAACGGACTCAACCCACATGACGTGACCATAGCCACCATAGCCAGAGACGGCTACGGTATTGGCGGCTGGGACGCTATCAACTGTGATACCACTGTATCTACGGGCGGAGCTGGCCCACATGTTAGCATTGCCCCAGGTTTCGGCATTAACGCGGCCATTAGTATATTCATAGACTTTCCAGCCGGCATAGTCAACACACTGACAATAGAGTCCGCCATAGCCACCTGACTTCCAGTTGACAACGGCCCAAGGACCGAGGTTTTCATACATACAGCCATTGCGCCATGGATAGCTGTCATAGCCGGCGGTAGTGCGAGGGCCACCAATATTGCCGGAGTTATGGACTTGTTCACGAATCCATTCAACTTCTGCTAACATTTCTTGGTGTTTAGCATCAGCATCAGCGGCAAAGGCGGCGGCATTATCGCGATATTTATTGGCGATTTCCTGTTGCTCGGCGCGTTTTTCGGCAATGCGAGCGCGTTGACCTTCCTGCTCTTCGATGAGACGTTCGACATCGGCTTTTTGGCCTTCGAGGTCTTTTTTCAATTCCTTGATAGCCTCAATGCCGGCAGAGATTTGGGCTTTGATGGTCTCGGTGCGAGCTTGTTTTTCGGCATAATCGGAGAGAGTTTTTGAGCTGGCTAGGATAGAAATCGGATCGTTGTCATGGTCAAAATGCATTTGGACGAGAAGGCTAGCAAGACCAGTTTGTTGGTTATCAAGGCGCTCCTCGGTCTCTTTAATTTTTTCTTTGAGCTCGTTGACCATGGCGACAGAAGTATCGATGTTGGCTTGGATGGCGGCAATTTCGGCATCGAGTTTGGCGACTTCACCTTCTACGGTCTGAGCCTCATTGATGGCGTCGTTGGCTTTTTGACGAAGTTCATTTTCGGCGGCCTGGGCGGCTTTACAGGCGTCACTACTACAAACGGCATAGTCAGCAAAAGCATTACCCTGGAGCATTAGAGGAGTTAGGACTAGGCTAAGTGCCAAGATAGGGATAAAAAACCTAAGTGTTTTTGTTTTGAGAGCTTTCATGGCTCCAATATAGCATAAGCGCTATGAAAAAGCAAGTCTAGTGTGAACTATTTCTTGCGCTTAGTACGCTTTGGAGTGGCATTGAGATATTTACTGATGGCGAGGAGTGAGGAAAGGGTGCCGATAGTGATACCAATGAATATAGCGACAAGGTAGATAACAACAAGAAAACTACTGTTTAGCTGGTTGGAAATGGCGGAAATGTTGATGCCATAGTTTTCGAGATGTGGTGCAAGCGCGTTAAATCCGAAGTAGCTGACCGTGGTGGCGATGATGCCGGAAATGATGCCGGAGATTTGGGCCTCAATCATGAATGGGCCACGAATAAAGCTATTGTCAGCACCGACAAGGCGCATCATGTAGATTTCTTCACGACGAGAGAAGATTGCCATGCGGATGGTATTGAATATGACTAAGATGGATACAATAAGAAAGACGATAGATAGGACGATGCCGCCGTTTCTGGCGATGTTAGCCCAGGAATTGATGGTCTCGATTTCGGCACGGTTAACATCGTAAGTTGGTGGGTTGGCTGGGTCGGTATTAACCATGAAATTACGGTTGGTGTTAACGATGTTTTTAATACTGGTGAGGTCGTCAATATTTTTGACTTTAATACGGATAGTAGATTGCATACGTTCAATCATTTTTTCGCGCATCTCACCAGAATCGTCAGAAAGGGCGTTGATGAGGTCTTCATTGTCAGAGTTTTCCTTAAGGAAACTTTCATATTCTTCTTCGGAAGTGGAGACGCTGACGCTACTGACGTTTTCATCGGCAGAAAGGGTGGCGGCCATAGTAGAGAGTGTAGCGGCAGGTGTACCAGGTTTAAGGTAGATGGTGATATCGATTTTTTCACGCATAGTATCGGCAGTGGAAGTCAGGATACCGCTTGCGATGACGGTGATGAAGAGAATAATCAGGGTGATGGTCATGACGAGAGTAGCAGCAACAGAAAGCCAGATATTTCTAGTGAAGCTGATTGCGCCGTATTTGAAAACGCGCGAAGTTCTGCGGAGCTTTTGCACGCTGGTGTTCTTGCTCATGGTTTTGAGATTTTTCTTGGTGGCTTTTTTCTTTTCACTTCCCATTAGATAACCTTTCCAGTGCGATAACGGCGTGGATCACGCACGTTGATATTCCCTGCTGGTCGAGCGGTAATAGTGGTGGTTGGAGTAGTGCTACGGATGACGCGGGGGGCAGGTTGGCGAGTTGCTGTGGTCGGAGCAGTTGCGATACCTGGATTAGCGTCAAGACGGTAGATGCCGTGATTTTTCTGATCAGAAACAATCTTACCATTTTTCAAAGTGACGACACGTTTCTGGAGATTGTTGACGATAGTCTCATCGTGAGTGGTAACAAGGACGGTGGTGCCAAAATCGTTGATTTTCTGAAGGAGATCGATAATCTCGCCACGAGTGATTTTGTCGAGGTTGCCAGTAGGTTCGTCGGCGATGAGGATTTTTGGCTGACGAGCGACGGAACGGGCGATGGAGACACGCTGTGCCATGCCGCCAGAGAGCTCGCGTGGGAATTTCTTAGCGGCATCAGAGAGGCCGACAAGTTCCAAGACTTTTGGCACGGTGCGGTCGATTTCGCGATTGCTCATGCCAGCGATTTCCAGAGCGAAAGCAACGTTTTCATAGACGGTGCGAGATGGCAAGAGCTTGAAATCTTGATAGACGACGCCTAGGCGACGGCGATAATGTGGAATGTAGCGCTTCTTAACGTAGTCGAGGTCAATGCCACCGATGATAATTTTGCCGCTATCGGGAATTTCTTCCTTGGTAATCATTTTCATGAGAGTGGACTTTCCGGCGCCGGATTGTCCGACGAGGAAGACGAATTCGTTTGGCTCGATGTGAAGCGAGACATGATCAAGCGCGGGGTGTAAATCTCCGCGGTAGGTTTTGGACACTTGATCAAGTAATATCATATATATAATGATAGCATAAGCAAAAATGAAAAGCAAACCTGGCAATATAATCTGATATAATATATGTTATGCAAAGTAAGAAACGTCTGGAAACCCTGAAAACTGATTTTTTTGAGGCCTGGAGTAAGCTAAAAATATCTGAAGATTTACAAAAGTTGGAGCAGCTAGAAAACGAAGTCGCTAATCCGGAAATTTGGAAAAATCCGGATGTGGCGCGCGAAAAGAACGAAACTCTGGCTCGCCTTAGGGAGAAAGTTGAAGCTTGGCAGGTGCTAAAGATGCAGATTACGGATATTGCGGAACTGCTGGAGCTCGGCGAAGAAGATTTGGCTTCTGAAATAGATGAGCAGATTTCTGCAATGGAAAATAATTTTAATGAGTTAAAACAGAGCTTGAGATTTACTGGCCCTTATGATCACGGTGATGCAATTTTACGTATTACGGCCGGAGCTGGTGGAACTGAGGCGATGGATTGGGCGGGAATGCTTGAAAGAATGTATCTGAGATTTTTTGAGAAAAAAGGTTTTAAGGCGACGCTGCTTGAGAAGACCGAGGGAGAGGAGGCTGGCATCAAGACGGCGGTCTATGAGGTCTCCGGGAACGATGTCTATGGGACTCTCAAGAGTGAGCATGGCACGCATCGCCTAGTCCGACTTAGCCCATTCAATGCGGACAATCTGCGTCAAACATCTTTCTCGCTTGTGGAAGTTCTGCCGGTCATTAAGGGTGACGCAGACATAAAAATTGCCGAGAAAGACCTCCGGATTGATGTTTATCACTCTGGTGGGCATGGTGGGCAGAGCGTGAATACAACTAATTCTGCGGTACGCATTACACATCTTCCGACTAATACCGTAGTGGCGATTCAAAATGAGCGCTCCCAGCTTCAAAATAAAGAAAAGGCTATGGAGATATTGCGGGGCAAACTTGCACAAATGCAGATTGAGCAGCAAGCAGAAAGTATTGATAAACTTCGCGCTGGCGAGTCTGCCTCTTGGGGGCAACAGATTAGAAATTATGTCCTGCAACCCTATAAGCTTGTCAAAGACACGCGTACGAAATACGAGGAGAGCGACGCTGATGCCGTACTCGACGGCAAGATTGAGGGCTTCATTAATGCCTATTTAGAAATGGCAATAGGCGCGTAGCTAAAATTGAAAAAAGTGCAAAATAGTGCTTGCGCTTTTGAAAAAGTCTATGCTATAATCAATTTGTGATAACGTCTTTTCGGGCGTTAAAGCGAGTACACGTAAGGAGGAAATAAAATCATGACGCAACTTCGAGGGGGAAGGAAAATTAATAAGAAAAGGAGTGGACTGAAGCAGTCGCGGACTTTTCGTAATGTATTTATGGGGGTTGCTCCAGTTTTTTGTCTTGCGTTCCTTACCGCATTCTTGGCAGCTTCGATTTTTGCCCCAATCAACACTTCCAACGCAGCAGAAACAACGGTGACGGCTAACGTTACTTACGGTGCTTATAGTCTAAATCTTACGGCCGCTTCTGCGGTCTCGCTTGCGCTTAATGCCAGCTCCAACGGTGTCATGACGGTGGGTGAATCTGACATTAGCATTTCTACGACCGCTCCTTCTGGATATAAGCTTTATCTTGGAATGACGGGTGCTCGCTCTGATACTAATTCCCTAATCCATACCACGAATAGCGCCAACGTGATTACTTCTTCTGGTACAATTGGGCAAGCAAAAGCGCTAACTAACGGGACTTGGGGCTACGCGATTCCGAGCGGAAGCATTACTGTGGCTAACGATTTTGATACAAGTTATACAACGCAGACGAGCGGCGCGGTCAACACGAGTAAGTTTGCGGCTGTCCCTGCTGGCGATGATGACCCAGTCTTAATCGATCAAACCCAGGCAGCGAATCCTACCGCAAAGACCATTCCAGTTTATTATGGCATTCGGGCTGGCTTTGAGACGGCAACTGGTACATACTCAAACAAGGTTCTCTACACCGCCCTTGCAGATGCGGGTTCTTCTTCCAATCTTTTCATTTCTCCAGATGAATCCCCGGCGATTGGCACGGGCCAGAGCGATACTCTGACAGTGACGACTACTTTGGTGACTACAAGTGAGGTGGAGGTGAATGCCTACATGCTGACGAGCTCCCAGTATAATAACGGCAACCCAGACCTTGCTAACCTGAACAGCGCCAAGATGAGCTGTACAAAGAATACCGGTATAGATGTCCTGCAGCTTACCTGTACTGCTCCTGCTAATGCAGTCGGCACTTACTACGTCTACGTAGATGTCCCGGGCTATGGCACGCACTATTCGAAGCAATTCAACTACGTCTATAACTTCTACAACATTACTAATATGCAGCAGATGACGGCGAACATTTGTAATGATACGAAATATGTCACTACCCCGAAAGCAACTATCTTTAAGGGTACGAATACGAACGGTCAGACTGGCGTAATTACTAGTACATCTGATGTTGATGACTTCAAAGACACTGGAAATGCTACTAACAGCAGGCCAAACCACCCAGGCGATCCAAACTATGTTCCGGAGACGACTCTAGTAGATACCAGACAAACTAACATCAATGGAACAAATACAACTGTCTCCTATAGAGTAAGAAAACTTGCAGATGGAAACTGCTGGATGACGGAGAACTTGGCACTGAACTGGACCACTACAAGCTATCAGTTCACTACGGATACGTCAAACGTCACTGCTACCAGAAAGGCTAACGTAGCGACTCAGGCTACCAGTACCAATGGCGTTCCTTCTACTACGGAAATTAATGCCTGGAAGGAAGGTGCGACCGCAGGTGGAAACTGGAATAGATACCTCTCCCGTTCTAACGGTACTCACACCGAGACTAACCCATCTCAATCTGGCGCAGCGAAAACCAACTTGACAGGAGAGAACCAGAACCAGGGTACCTACTACAACTGGTACACTGCGACACTCGGCACGGGTGAGAGTGGAAGTACGGTTGGGGTTGATTCCACTGACGACATCTGTCCGAAGGGTTGGTACTTGCCAAGATACAGCGGCTCCGGCTCTTGGATGACACTAATTCGCGACACTTATCATATTATAAAGACCCAAGGCAACCAATCCGAGCCTGAAGGTAATACTGGTGCTAATAATACGCTCCATGCCTTCCCGTTTTCGTTACCGTATTCCGGATACGTGGCCCGTGAATCTGGCGCTACCGTGTACCAGGCCACGACCGGAGGCTTCTGGTCGGCGGCTCCGTCGAGTACTACCGACTCTCGGGGCTTGTCCTTCGCCGGTACGTACGTGTGGCCTGAGCACTACGACTACCGTACCGCCGGCTTTTCCGTCCGTTGCGTAGCTCGTCGTTCCTCCTAGTATTCCCGGGATACACAAGGGCTGCTCCATAGAGTAGCCCTTGTACAGCACCACTTCTTGTGGTGCTGTTGCTTTTCCAGCAGCTACGCTGCTGGAAAAGTTTTTATGGAGATTGATCTTGACATAAAGGTAATTGTTTGCTATAATGAAAGTATATTCGGGGATTTCCCGCACCTCAGTCTTAGGGCTGAGGGAAATTTTTTATAGATATAACTTTTGAAAGCCTTTTTTGATTATTTCCATATCGTCTTCTGCGATTTGCCCGAGCCTAGTGTACAATCTGGCAGTGCTTAGCGTTCTTGCTTGTGCAAGTGCTGCACAGATATTCTTGTCTTGGAACCTGAAGTTCACATACCATGAGCCTTCATGCTTTTGAGTTGAGAGTGGTATCCCCATGAAGCCAAGGTAGCTTAATTTCTTGAAGACTAAAACTGGTCTGGAGAAATATTCGCTTTTGCCATTTATCTCTATGCCAACATTTTCGCCGATGGCGAGCCACCAGACCTCGCCTTCTTTAATTCGAGGTATTCTTTCTTTTGTATGGATTTTTTCTTTTAATGTTATCCATTCCGAAAAACGTTTTATTTCCATGGCATAGTTTCTCCAAAAAATTAAGTTGCTATATAACTCCACTATGGCAAACATTAAGCTAGATTGCAAGCTTGAGCGGTAAACGCTGTGCGCCTTTGTGTTATAATATGAACGTGTGATTATGGCTTCGTGCGGATGTGCGTTTGTACCAAATGGTCCGTCGACGTCGCCAACACGGGGAATACAGGAGTACACTCAAAAAATTTGAGTCCTGTTATGTTTGGAGACTAAGGCCTCCTTGCAGCTTTTCAAAGATACTCCCTCTAGCCCATGCAGCTCAGCGTTCCCGTTTTCGTTACCGTATTCCGGCAACGTGAACCGTGAATCTGGCGCTACCGTGAACCAGGCCACGAACGGAAACTTCTGGTCGGCGGCTCCGTCGAGTACTACCAACTCTCGGAACTTGAACTTCAACGGTACGAACGTGTGGCCTGAGAACAACAACTACCGTACCAACGGCTTTTCCGTCCGTTGCGTAGCTCGTCGTTCCTCCTAGAATTCCCCAACTCACACTTTTTTGTTTTGGTCTCTAGAAATTATAATCTTGCCCGGCCTTGTCAAAGATTTTGCCAAGGATTTTTTTACTGTTGTAGTGAATCAGCAGGCCAAGATAGGAGATGAGCGTTTCCTCGCTTACTACACCGGCTGTGTATTCGATGAGTGCGCGTTGGGTGGATTTTCTGATTCTTTTTCCTGGAATGACTCGACCTGGATAGACTACTGTTCCCAGGAAAGGGAGGCCTTTATCTGCGATTTGGAAATTGGTTTTTCGGCGGTTGATTGTCAACCCCATTTTAATTAGTTGATTTTCGATTCTGGGAATATCTTTTAGGAGCTTTTCCCGCTCACTTTCGCGGACGATGATATAAAAATCATCAACATAGCGTCCGTAAAATTTATAACCAAGCTCGATTTTAATAAAACGATCAAGTAGATCCAGATAGATATTAGAAAGAAGCTGTGAAGAAAGATTGCCGATAACGATACCACGACCGAGAGGTTGATGGAAGAGGCTTTTTTCTGGAGGGAGCTCTTTCCAGAGACTAAGATCGCCACGCTTTTCTACTCCGATAGTGGGTTCGTCAAAAATGATTTCGTACCAAAGATACTTTAGCAAGTCAAACATCGGGTCTTTACGCTTGAATTGGTGTTCTAAGCCCCACAGGGCGCGTTCGTAGAGCTTCTGACGTGGCAAAGACATAAAGAAACTGCTGATATCGCCTTTGTAGACCCAAACGGTCTCAGTGTAGTTATGAGAGGCTTTGCGGAGTTGTTTTACGCAACGCTGAATCCCGAATAAATTCCCTCTTTGCTCAATGCAAGAATAAGAATCATAGGAAAAGCGTTTTATCCACCAGGGTGCTACTTCATTGAAAATGAAGTGATGGATAATGCGATCCCGAATCTGGGCGGCAAAGACCTCGCGTTTTACAGGCTCTTTTACGACGAAAGCAATTCCTGGTCGGGGGTGGTAAGTGCGATGAATGATGTCGTGGAAGAGTAATTCTAGATTTGGTACTAGCTCCACTACGAAGGCGGAAACATGGGGGCTGTTTAGTTTGTGCCTCAAGGCATCTTCACAAGCGCGATAAAGTTTGAAGTGGACTAAGTCCTCAAACTCGGAAAGCCCTTTTAGTTCTTTTTCCATGCGGCTACCTTCCTTCTTTCGGTTTTGAGGTGTTGCAAGGCGTTGGTGGCTGCATAAGCAATGCGATGAATCTGG
The DNA here is from genome assembly GCA_017941835.1 of Candidatus Saccharimonadota bacterium. Taxonomy (GTDB): domain Bacteria; phylum Patescibacteriota; class Saccharimonadia; order Saccharimonadales; family Saccharimonadaceae; genus Nanosyncoccus. Next base: position 7,632 of record JAGAVP010000046.1, on the reverse strand, counting down.
CTCATAGACCAAATCCCAGCGGCCTCAATTGCGAGAATCTCTATTTGAATATCTATGAGGTTCTGAGCGACTTCGTCCATCTTGGTGTCAAACTGTTTCTTGTCTCTGCAACCGTTAATGTAATTAATAAAGGCTTTGTGTGCAAGACGGTCTAGTATACCGGTGCGATATTCCCTGGCAACTGCGTCGCAACGCCTGGAAACCATCAGGTAAGTTTCGCTGTTTAATTTGCGGATAGCGCGATAAGTCATAGGTAAAGCGTCTGGATTGGAAATGGCGTTGGCCAGTTTTTCTCGTTGAATGTCTTCTGTATGACCGAGCTCTTCCAGGAACTCTTTTCCTAATGGTTTTTTGAGGGTGAAAATGAGACGCTCGGCTGTCAAAGTGTATTCATCTTCAATAATGTCTAGTTCAGATGTCTTTTGGGCATAATGTTCGACGTTTCTAATAGAAAGTGAGCCATAAGCGAATCTGTTACTACTGTTATCAGTATCTTTTCTAAAGGTGAGACTTTGGTTGATTTTGGGTAGTACGAGGTAGTAGAAAATGAGCGCGGAGTGGTCACAGGCAACAAAGTGGTCGTCTGTGCCCCTGAAAAAGACGATTTTATCGTAGTTAGTCTTCTCAAACTCGATGGCTTTATTTTTTGTTATATAATAGAATTTTTTCTCGGTTGGTTTTTTCTTTGGTGATTTTAAGGATTTTGGCATAGGGTCTCCTTTTTAGTATTGTTAAGTCAAAGTTATCAATAAAAACCGACTCTCTCAAGTTTTGTATCTTTTGTGCTATCACTAACTAACGCTTACGCTGAATGAGTGTCTGCGTTGAATGGTATTTGTGTCTTCCGGGAATACTAGGAGGAACGACGAGCTACGCAACGGACGGAAAAGCCGCTGGTACGGTATTCGGTGTGCTCTGGCCAAACGATGGTACCGTAGAAGCCCAGGCCGCGAGAGTTGGTAGCACTCGACGGAGCGGCAGACCAGAAGTAACCGCGCGTAGCCTGGTACGCGGTAGCACCCGATTCGCGGGTCACGCGGCCGGAATACGGTAACGAAAACGGGAAGGCATGGAGCGTATCATTAGCGCCAGTATTACCTTCAGGCTCAGTGGATTGGTTGCCTTGGGATAACAGCAACAAAAAACTCCCCCAGAGGAGGAGCTTTTTTCTATGATCTGCTATAGTTTATGTATGTCGTATTCGTCTTGCTCTTCATATTCGTAGGAAGATTGGATACCTTTCATATATACATCTCTATCATTAATGTCGGAAGTAAGTGCGGAGGCGAGTAATGTTTTAATTTCTAAGTCATTAATCGGCGAACGCTCCATTGCGGAAAGATAGTCTTCCTTGCCAATCTTGGACCAATCAACGCATTTTCCAAGATGTTTTTTTAAGATTTGGTCTAGCCAAATCCGTGTGGCGCGACCATTTCCTTCACGAAACGGGTGTGCGATATTCATTTCGACGTATTTCTTTATAATGTCGTCGTAGTTATTTTCTGGCAAACTATCAATTGTTCTCAGAGTATCAGATAAATAGATCACCGGAGCAAATCGGAAATTGTCCTTAGCTAAATCGACGTCGCGAATCTTGCCGGCAAAATCAAAAACGTCCTGAAATAAAAACTGATGAATCTGTTGCAGGCCCCTTGTAGTGCCAACTTCAAACTCGTTGATTCTGCCACTATCATATAGCTCAACCGCGCGTTTTTTACTTGCTAATTCCTCATTCTTCATAGATATATTATACCATGGACTGGTCGCCTTGGGAAACGCAGCAACAGAAAACTCCCCTTTTTAAGGGGAGTTTTTCTAGTGGGTCTATTCTTCTATGCGCTTTTGGCTATCTGGAAGATAATTCTTTTCTGTAACGACGGACTTTCCCGTACTTTCCTCTACGGCTTTCCTGGCAATATTCGCTACTTTTCCGCCGCGCTTAGCGACATTCTGATTCTGAGCGAAAGTCTTAGGCTTTTCTGTCTTGGAAATTTCCTTAGCCGTGTTTTCTGCCAGCATATTAAGGATTAGCTCGGAGTCTGTCATATTATCTCGCAAGCTCTGTTTCTTTAATCCTTTATAGTCTTTATATTCACGCGTGGTCATGCCAGACCATTCTTTGGAGATTATGTCTGTCAGAATTGCAAACTGATTTCCTTTCTTGACGCCGCGCTTTTGCCATTCATCGGTTAGACTGTTTCTAATCTTAATTGAGAGCATACGCTGATTAATCCATTCCTCGGAGTAACCTTTGCGACGGTACGAATCTACTGCACGGGCAAAAGCAAGCTCCGGGTCAATTTCTTCGTCAATACGTTCGCTGCCGACTTTGGCGAGCCAGAGTTTGAAAGGTTCAGCCTTTTTGGAGGGGATGGATTGGATGATGCGAAGGATACCTTTAGGGGTAGCAAAAATTAATCGTTGCACGCCGCCTGCTGTCTGGTATGGAAGGGGGGTGACAATTTGTCCCCACCCTTGAGCTAACGATTCATCTCTTTGCTTCATTTTCTTTAAATAGTCGGAGACGTCTGCGGGTTCGGCAAGCGCATTAACGACGTCTTTGACCGAAAAATACCACTCTTCTTCTTTTTCGTTCCAAACGGAACGAATATTATTTCCCTCAAACATTTTGAGAGAGTTGGATTTTGTTGGTAGTTTTGTCATAAGACCTCCTTGATAATTATTTGTAATTATTTGGGGAGTACGGACTTGATGCCAAGCGGTCATCTGAGGTTCACTCGCCGCTTGGACTCACCATGTGAACTGATCCTATTATAACAGAAAAACTCCCTTAGGGGGGAGTTTTTCTGGATTCATGTGTGACTGTTTTATTCAGTAACGCCGAGTTCGATGCGTTTGAATTGGCGGACGGTGATGTTCTCGCCGGTCTTAGCAATAGCATCTTTAATAAAAGCAGCAACAGTCTTGGTATCATCCAAGATGTATGGCTGGTCTAAGAGGACCTTATCGGCGAAGGCCTTTTTGACCTGGCCACCGATGATTTGGTCTTTCATGTTCTCTGGGCCTTTGAAGTTTTCTTCAAATTCTTTTTTCTTGGCGGTCATGACATCTTCTGGAATATCTTCAGCAGAAACATAAAGTGGAGCCATAGAAGCAACTTGCATGGCAAGCTTATGAGCGAGATCTTTGAATTCGTCAGTCTTGGCGACGAAGCTAGTCTCACAGTTAACTTCGATGATAGCGCCGATGCGGCCGTCGTGAACGTAAGATTCAATTAAGCCTTCACGAGTTTCGCGGTCGCCGCGTTTTTCAGCTTTGGTAAGGCCTTTCTTCCTCATAGCTTCGAGAGCTTTGTCGAAATCGCCGTCTGCCTCAACGAGGGCTTGCTTAGCATCGGTCAAGCCGACACCAGAGAGTTCTTTAAGTTTTTTGATTTGTTCGATAGAAATTTTGGCATCTGCCATATTTTTGCCTCCTAGGTTATTTTTTAGCGTTTTTAATTGCGTCAGTAAAGTAGCTAAGGATGAGTGCGGTAGCTTTGATAGAATCATCGTTAGCTGGGATAACGTAGTCGATGTTAGTTGGATCGACGTTGCTGTCAGTGATAGCAAAGACTGGGATGTGGAGTACATTTGCTTCTTTAACGGCATTTTTATCTTCTGATGCATCGATGACGATGATGGCAGCAGGCTGCTCAGTCATGTCTTTGATGCCGCCGTAGCGAGTATTAAGAAGATCAATTTCTTCCTGGAAGCGCTGAACTTCGAGCTTGGAATAGCGATTCTCTAGTTCGCCAGATTCCATACGGCGCTCAAGATCTTTGACCTTTTTGATTTGGCGGTTAACGGTTTCGCTGTTAGTAAGAGTACCGCCAACCCAACGTTCGGTGACGTAAGGCATATTAACAGATTCTGCGGCTTCTTTGACGAGGTCTTTCATCTGTTTTTTAGTGCCGACAAACATAACTCTTTTGCCGCTTTTTACGATTTCCTCGACTTTTGGAAGAGCCTTTTCTAGGCCTTCAACGGTCTTTTCTAGGTTAATAATGTGTGCGCCGTTTTTGCGGCTGTGGATGTAAGGCGCCATCTTTGGGTGCCAACGGCTAGTCTTGTGGCCAAAATGTGCGCCAGCTTCAAGCAAAGCCTTCATGTCGATATTTGACATCTTTTCCCTTTCTCTTCGCCTTGCGCTCTCACGCTTTTTAGTATCGCCTTTTTTGCGATAAGCGCAGGAAAATTACGCAAGGTTGTTTCATTAATTTAATAATGGGTTAATTATAACACGCTTTTTCTAAAAAGACAAGATGAAAAACGGGGGTTTACTTTTCCTGCGAACTCTGATATAATTAGCGGTAATTATGAGTAAAAAAGATTTACATCCTAAAGATTACCGTTTTGTGGTGTTCTCTGATGAGGCTGCAGGTTATAGCTTTTTGACTAGATCTACTGCTAAAAGTGAAGAAACTATCAAATGGACGGACGGAAATGAATATCCACTAGTCAAGGTGCAGATTTCTTCCGCTTCTCACCCATTCTTCACTGGTGAAGAGAAGATTATCGATACGGAAGGTCGCGTCGATAGATTTAAGGCTCGTGCTGCTAAGGCCGCTGCTCTTAAAGCTACACTCGGCAATAAGGTCAAGAAAGCCGAAAAAGAAGCCCAGAAAAAGGCTGAAAAAGAAGCTAAATAAGTTTGAAAAACCGACTTTTAGAGTCGGTTTTTTGATTGAGCTGTTTTCTTGAGAGTGCTATTTTTCTTCGAAAGCGTAGAGAATATAGTCCTTGGTTTCTTTAAAGTAATGGGGTTTTTCGATGAGGTCGTTTGCGTCGTAGTTTGAAAAACCGAGTGACAGACCGTCGCCAAGTAGTTTAGAGTAGGCTTCTTTGACGACGAAGTTTTGGAGATAATTATTTTTGACAGGCTTTTCGCCGGATTTGAGAATTTTTTTCAGGGTGCGCTCTGAAATCTCGCGCGGTCTTCCCTGTTTGAATTTAGATTGTAAGTCGATGCCGACAGGCTTGTCGGAGATGGCGATTGCCCAATATTTGCCAGAATGTGAGATATTAAAAAATGTATTGTTAATTGGAAGGGGTTTTCCGTTTTTATCGCGAGGGAGCGAGCTAGTGTCTGGTTTTTTGGAATTATATATATAGACTTTCATAATTTTGTAAGTTCTATTATATAATAGAAGAAGTCTTCCTACTTCAGACTATACGTTATTAATAATAATGAATGGAGTAGGGTATGTCTTCAAAAATTGTGAGCGAAAAGATGAATGTAAAAGGGCTTGAAATTGGAATATATACAAATGACTTTGAAAATGAATATATTTCTTTAACAGATATAGGAGGCACTTTACAATCCCAATTTTAATCGTGTGCAAATGCACACGTTTTTGGAGCAGGTCAGTTCGAATAGGTTTGTAATGACTCCTGAAAAATGGTAAAAGGGGCTGAAAAGGGGCTACTAAAATAAAAATGCCGAGCAAGGCTCGGACGTGGTGGATCCTACAGGGCTTGAACCTGTGACCTTACGAATGTGAATCGTACGCTCTAGCCAACTGAGCTAAGGATCCAAAACTATGGTATAATAATAACATGAATTTGGAAAAATATAAAGATGAGAAAAAAGAGATAGAGGAGTTTTTGGCGCGTCCGGATGCCTATGCTGATACTAGTTATGCGACAAAAGCAAGGAGATTGTCGGAGCTGGAAGAGATTTTGAATACTGGTGCGGAAATTGAGAGGCTAAAGAAGGTTATTGCTGAGGCAAAGGAAATTATTGCGGACGGAAATGATGCGGAGCTTGTAGAACTGGCTAAAATAGACGAGGAAGAATCTTCCGGGAAGTTGGCTGAAGCAGAAGCGAAGCTCCAGGAGCTTTTGATTCCGCGCGATCCAGATGACGACAAGCCGGTGATTATGGAAATTCGGGCTGGTGCAGGCGGGGATGAGGCAAGCTTGTTTGCGGGCGAGCTTTACCGAATGTACACGCATTATGCGGAAAAACATGGACTTAAAACTGAGCTGATTTCTCAGAATGAGAACGAAGCTGGCGGAATGAAAGAAGTAATTTTGAGGATTGTAGGGGAGAGGCCCTATGGGCAACTTAAATTTGAAGGAGGTGTGCATCGTGTGCAGCGTGTGCCAGTGACGGAGAGTCAGGGGCGGATTCATACTTCTACGGCAACGGTGGCGGTGCTTCCGGAAGCATCGGAAAACGAGATTGAGATAAAGCCGGAAGACCTAAGAATTGATATTTATCGCTCTGGCGGACATGGTGGACAGGGTGTCAATACCACGGATTCTGCAGTGCGCATTACGCATCTTCCGACCGGTTTAGTAGTGGCAATGCAGGATGAGCGTAGCCAACAGCAGAACCGTGTGAAGGCGATGACGATTTTGCGCTCACGATTAATCGAGCGTCAAAAAGAAGAGGAAATGAAGGCGGCATCAAACGCACGGAAGAGCTTGATTGGTACGGGAGATAGAAGCGAAAAAATTAGAACTTATAATTTCCCGCAAGACCGCGTGACTGACCATCGAATTCATTACTCGCGCAGCAATATCGGTGCGGTGATGGACGGCGATATTGAAGATATTATTTCTGAACTCATAAAACATGAACGAGAACTGGCCGGAAGCGTATAAAAAAGGTGTAAAAGATTTTTATGGGCGAGACTTTTTGGTTTCGCCTGCGGTTTTGATTCCCCGTCCAGAAACGGAGGCGGCGATTGATGAAGTATTGCTACTTGCGGGCAAGCCCTATCTTCCTGGTATGGTGGCGCCTAAACGCAGACTACCAGAAAAACCTCTAATAGTTGATGTTGGCACTGGTTCTTCGTGCATTGCGACGACGCTGAAACTGGAAATTCCTGAGGTAAAAGTAATAGGACTAGATATTTCTGAAGAAGCATTAACGGTGGCGCGAGAAAATGCAAAGAGATTGGGTGCGGAAGTTAAGTTTTTGCAGTCAGATTTGTTGAAATCGTATCAAGGAAAGATGCCAGATGTCATAGTGGCGAATTTGCCATACGTAGATAAAGAGTGGGAGTGGCTTGATAAAAAGGCTTTAGGTTTTGAGCCGAGTGTGGCGCTCTACGCGGAAAAACATGGTTTGGCGCTGATTTTTGAGTTGATCGACGAACTTTTTAAGCTGGGTTCAGAGATGGAATCGCAGAAGGCGCTATGGCTGCTACTTGAGGCGGACCCGTGCCAGCATACTGACATTATTAAATATGCGACCCGGCATGGTTTTGCACATCAAAAAACTAGTGGTTTTGCACTAGTTTTTGAAAGGTTTTAATCCTCGAGATAAGCAGAAGTTGTGAGCTTGATTTTTTGCTCAGCGCCGTCACGGATAATCGTTAGCTCTACCGTGTCGCCAGCGGCATGTTCGCCGATTAAAGTGGAGAGAGAGCCAGCTTTGCCGATTTTGATACCATCAACGGCGGTGATGACGTCGCCGCTTTTTAGGCCGGCTTTTTCGGCAGGACTGTCTTTGATGATGCCGTTATCTGGTGAAACATAGGCACCTTCGGAAACGGATAGATTGTATTGTTTTTGGACGCTTGGGGTGATATTGAGGTAGGATACGCCGATGTAGGCGCGTTTGGCGGAGCCAGTTTCGATGAGGGATTTTAGCATACCTTTAATGCTGGAGATTGGGATG
>JAGAVP010000045.1 GCA_017941835.1 Candidatus Saccharimonadota bacterium | reverse complement strand
GGTAGTTTTTTCTGCTTTAGCCATTATGCTTCCTCCTTTCCGATTAGCCAGTCCTCTGTATCTTTCAGAGCGTCTGTACTAAAGACGATAGCGTCAGCATTCATAATGTCAAAGACATTAAGATAGGTAGCGCGTACGACTTTAAGATTTGCGATATTGCTGGTCATACGGATTAGCTCTGGGGTTTTCTCATGGACAACCGCCAAAGTGTTTTTATTAGCAAGGCCGAGGTCTGCGAAGTATTTTGCAGCGTCTTTAGTCTTGCCAGTCTCTTTCATTGCCTTGTCAGCAACGATGACGGCTTTTTCTGCGTTTTTGACAGAGAGAGCACGCTTAATCGCTACCTTCTTGGCGGAGCGTGAAAGATTCTTAGTGAAGTTTTCTTCACCGGTGCGACCGAAGGCCACACCACCATGGCGCCAGATAGGGTTACGGGTGCTACCAAAGCGGGCACGGCCAGTACCTTTCTGTTTCCAAGGTTTCTTACCACCACCACGGACTTCGCCACGCTTCAAAGTTTTAGCGTGAGAGCTGCGGGAGTTAGCAAGATAGGCGTCATAAGCAGTCTTGATGAGCTCATGATTTTCTACTTTGAGGTCAAAGATTTCTGGGTTCAACTTCGTGTCTGCCATATTACTCCTTTCCCTCCACTGTGACAATTCCCTTGTTTGGACCAGGGACTGCGCCCTTGACGCCCAAGACGTTATTGTCTTTGTCAATGTATGCTACAACCAAGTTCTTAACGGTGACTTGATCGTGACCCATGCGGCCTGGCATTCTTTTGCCTTTGAAGACCTTTTGTGGGTACATAGAACCAATAGAACCTACGCGGCGGATATTACCTTTGAAACCGTGAGTGTTTCTTGATTCGTTAAAGTTCCAGCGCTTGACCGTACCAGCAAAGCCTTTGCCTTTGGAGGTGCCAGTGACTGTAACTTTGTCTCCAAGCTCGAAGTTTTCAACCGTAAGAGTATCGCCAGTTTTGTATTCTGGTGTCTCTTCAGTTCTGAATTCTTTGAGAACTTTTGGAGTGACGCCGGCCGATTTGACGTGACCGGAAACCGACTTGCTCAGGTTCTTACCCTGACCGTAACCAAGCTGGACAGCGTTATAACCATCATTCTCGATAGTTTTTACCTGAGTCACTGTAGCTGGGCCGGCCTGAAGAATAGTAACAGGGGTAACTGTACCATCTTCAGCGATGATCTGGGTCATACCAATTTTGGTGCCGATGATGACTTTCATCTTATCCTTTCCTTTATTTACTCTACATTCTTATTGACACACGCACAAAGCTAGACTTGTGAGCAGTTCCGAATTTGTTTCATATTTCTTTTCCATTACAGATACGAAATAGCGGAAACGCCTAAGGCTTACCCTTTCGTCTAGTTATGTATATTGTTTATCGTGTCACCTTAAAAGAATATACGAGATAATTTTACCATACTTTACATAAAAAAACAAGATTGAAATGAAACTTCAATCTTGTTTTTCTGTTCTAGGCTTGTTCGATTTCGTCCTCGGAAGGTTCACCGATTGGGTGAACGCCAGTTCCAACTGGAATCTTGCGGCCGATGATTACGTTTTCCTTCAAACCATGCAAGTGATCAACGCGGCCGGAAATGGCGGAGTTAATCAAGACACGGGTCGTATCCTGGAAGGATGCGGCAGAAAGGAAGGAATCTGACCAGATAGACACCTTGGTGATACCAAGTAGTAAGTGTGTGTATTTGGCAGGCTCTTTGCCTTCGGCAATCAAGCGTTTATTCTCGGCCTCTACAGCGGCTTGTGAAATAATGTCGCCAACGACAAGGTTAGAATCACCTGATTCGTCGATCATGACGCGAGAGAACATCTGGCGGACAATGATTTCCAAGTGTTTTGCGGAAATCTCATGACCCTGTGCAGCATAAACGGCAAGAACGTCGTTCATGATATAGCGCTCAGTTTCTTCCTTACCTTTGTACTTCAGGAGATCTTGGAGATTCAAGGAACCAGCAGTCAAACGATCACCAGCCTTAACTGTATCGCCAGCTTTCACAACAAGTTCGGCATCACCTGGGATTTCGATGCGAACTGGCGCACCAGCACCACCGACTAGGATGATTGCGCCGTCAACGAGCTGAGCGTTGCCATCGTATGGGGCAACGATTGGCTCTTTACCAAGCTTCTTCGAGGCAATGACATCACCTGCTTTAACATTGGCGCCATCTTTAACTTTGGCTTTTCTACCTTCAAGTTCGATACGAGTAGTCTCGCCTGCTTCAGGAGTAATTTGGATAGTATAAGTGTTGTTATCTTCCCAAATTTCGAGAGTGCCATCAATTGGGGAGACCCAAGCTTGACCTTTTGGTGTACGAGCTTCAAGAAGCTCTTCTACACGAGGAAGACCTCTTGCGATAGCACCAGAACCAGCCACGCCAGAGCCGTGTTTGGTATCGAGTGTCAGCTGCGTACCTGGCTCACCGAGGGACTGTGCAGCGATCACGCCCACAGGCTGGCTAGGAGCAACGATGCTTCTAGTAGACATATCGATGCCGTATGCCTTCTGTGGGACACCGTCAACTGCAGTAGTGGTGAGAATGGACTGAATCCGAACGGTCTCAATCTTATCATCGTCTTCAAGCTGAGCGGCAATTTCTGGGGTAATTAACTCGTCTGCACCCAAGTAACCTGGGATAGGGGCAGCGGTGTAGCGGCCAGAAATCCAGGCGGAGAATTCTACGCCAACGCCACGGACCTCAGCTTTTCTAACTTCAAAGCCTGGGTCTTCGGCAACTTCTTCAGTAGTGAAGACGTCCTGAGCCACATCGACGAGGCGGCGGGTAAGGTAACCGGAGTCGGCAGTACGAAGAGCCGTAGAGACCTGACCTTGACGAGCACCACGGGTCGCGATAAAGGATTCCAGGGTGTTCAAACCTTTCTTGTAGGAAGATTTGACTGGAAGCTCAATTTCATTGTTGTTAATATCAACCATGATACCGATTTCTGCGCTTGCTAGCTTAATGTTGGAAACGCTACCACGAGCACCAGAGTTAACCATTACAGCGATATCTGTGTCCATTTCAGAGAGCTTACTCTTCAAGAAGTCGGAAATCTTATTGTCGATATCACGCCAGTTAGCAACCGTTAGACTATAACGCTCTTCCTCGGTAACAAGACCTTGGTCGAATTGTTCTTGAATGAGCGCAGTCTTGGCGTCACCTTCGGCGATGAAATCTTGGATTTCTGGGTAGGTTGGATAATCGTCTTTTGCGGTAGAGACAGATGCGATAGTCTCATATTCAAAGGCTAGGTTCTTGAGTTTGTCGGCTGTTTCAACCGTAACGTCGGCGCCATACATATCAAAGATGTTAGCCATGACCTTCTTGAGCTGTTTGGAAGTCTGGACAGAGTTATCATATGGATAATCTTCCGGCAGGATTTCGTTAAAGATGACTCGGCCAAGAGTAGTATTCCTAATCTCTTTCTTTGCAAACACACGAATTGGCGTCTGTAAGTGGATTATACCCTGATCGTAAGCCATTTCTGCCTCATAGATAGAGCTGTATGGCTTAACATCATCAGTTGCAGTACCTGGCTTGTCATAGGTGAGGTAGTAGATACCAAGCACCACGTCCTGGTAAATGGAAAGCACTGGGGCACCATCTGCAGGCTTCAAGAGGTTCTTGGTGGCAGACATCAATTCACGAGCTTCAGCCTGAGCCTCATTGGATAGAGGTAGGTGGACAGCCATCTGGTCACCATCGTAGTCAGCGTTAAAGCCGGTCGCTACGAGTGGATGAAGTTGGATAGCTTTACCATCAATCAATTTAGGCTGGAAGGCTTGGATAGAGAGACGGTGAAGGGATGGAGCGCGGTTTAGAAGTACGTACTTACCCTTAATTACCTCATCTAGAGCATCCCAGACGATGTTTTCGCCAGCTTCAATCATACGAGTAGCGGCGCGAATGTTAGCGGCGTGTTCGCCGGCCATGAGCCAGGAGATGACGAATGGCTTAAAGAGTTCAAGCGCCATCTGCTTTGGTAGACCACATTCGTTGAGTTTTAGTTCTGGACCGACCACGATAACCGAGCGACCAGAGTAGTCAACACGTTTACCGAGCAAGTTCTGGCGGAAACGACCCTGCTTACCCTTCAAGAGGTCAGAGAGAGATTTGAGCTTTCTACGACCATTCTGAGAAGATGCGGTACGATTACCGTGAGAAGCGGAGTTGTCGATAAGGGCATCCACTGCTTCCTGCAGCATACGCATTTCGTTTCTACAGATAACTTCTGGAGCGTTGAGGTCAAGAAGCTTCTTAAGACGGTTATTACGGTTGATGACACGACGATAAAGATCGTTCAAGTCAGAGGTTGCAAAGCGACCGCCTGGAAGTGCAATCATTGGACGCAAATCCGGAGGAATAACTGGGATGACGGTTAGGATCAGGTCAGATGGCTTAATACCGGCTGCGTGCATACCCTCAACGAGTTTGAGACGTTTGCTGATTTTCTTTTCTTTCTGACCCTTAGCGTTTGCAGCTTCCTCAGTAAGCTCAGCAATCATCTGTTCGACGTCGATTTCGTCAAGCATCTTCTTGATGGCTGTAGCGCCCATCTGAACCTCAATCAGTTCAGCGTAATCTTCATGGTCGATTTCGAGGTTACGATAATCGATTTCAGAGATAACGGCACCTTTTTTCAGACCGGTCAGGATGTCTTTTCTTGAGCGGTAATCATTGTCTAGATCATCAAGCTCTTTTGCTTCTTGCTCTGCTAGAGCCTTTGTGTCGGCGTTTTTGTCCTTAGCTGCTTCTTCATAGCGCATGCGAATAGCTTGACGAGCAGCGTCAGTCTGCGCATCCAAATCATTCAGCTTTTCAGCAATTTGATCGTCTTTAGCATCGGTAATTAGATAGGATGCGAAGTAGACGACTTTTTCAATATTCTTAACGGTAAGGTTAAGGAGTAATGAAATTGCGGAAGGCGTACCACGCATAAACCAAATGTGTGCCACAGGTGCGGCAAGCGCAATATGCCCCATACGTTCACGACGGGAAATTGATTTAGTGACGAGATTACCTTCTTTGTCGACGGCAGCTTCACGAGAGCGAACACCTTTGAGTTTGCTATCGTGTGGATTAATATCCTTGACTGGGCCGAAAATACGTTCACAGAAGAGACCGTCACGTTCTGGCTTCTGAGTACGATAGTTAATTGTTTCTGGCTTTAGTACTTCGCCATAGCTCCAGTTCAAGATGTCATCGCTTGATGCCACACTTAAACGAATGGAGTCAAAGTCAGAAGCTGAGATAAAATTATCCATCCAAGCCATATTAGAACTCCTCTCCGAGGTCAACGGTACCATCGTCTTCTTCGACGATTTCTTCGCCTTCCTCATCAGTTATTTGTATTCCGTCGTCATCGACAATTTCTTCCGTATCTTCGTCGGAGAGATTATCGAGATCGTTTTCGGTATCTTTCAAATGTTGTGCATAGATGAGCTTATCATCTTGCTGCTTTTCAATCTCGCGCGATGTTTCCTCGATTACATCAGAGGCATCGGTGGAATCACCGTGATCGAGCAAGTCAACTTTAAGGCCGAGACCTTGAAGCTCCTTTACAAGCACGTTAAAGCCTTCTGGAAGTTTTGGACCTTCGATTGGTAGGCGTTTGATAATAGACTCATAAGCCTTAGCACGACCGTAGACGTCATCAGATTTAATGGTAAGCATTTCCTGAAGGGTGGTAGCTGCACCATAAGCTTCGAGTGCCCAGACCTCCATTTCTCCGAAACGCTGACCACCGTTCTGAGCTTTACCACCGAGTGGCTGCTGCGTGACCATGGTGTATGGACCAGTAGAACGAGCGTGAATCTTGTCGTCGACCATGTGGTGAAGTTTCAGCATATGCATAACACCAACAGAGGTACGTTCTTCAAATGGTTCACCAGTGAGACCGTCATAAAGTTGGACGCGTCCGTCGCGGGCGAAGCCAGCTTTTTCTAGCTCATCAGAGATAGTCTCATCGCTGACGCCGTTAAAGGATGGGGTAGCAACTTTGTAGCCAAGAGCGCGAGCTGCCATACCGAGGTGAATTTCGAAGAGCTGTCCGAGGTTCATACGGGAAGGCACACCCATTGGCGAAAGAATCACATCGATTGGAGTACCGTCTTCCATGAAAGGCATATCCTCGACTGGAAGAACGCGGGAGACCACACCTTTGTTACCGTGGCGGCCAGAGAGCTTATCGCCAACGCCGATCTTGCGCATTTCTGCTACATAGATCTTAATCTGTTTGAGGACGCCAGCCTTTAGGTCATGACCTTGTTCACGGGTATAGACGCGGACACCGACTACTTTACCGGTAGATGAGCCGTTCATACGAACAGAGGTATCGCGGACGTCTTTAGCTTTTTCACCGAAGATAGCACGAAGTAGGCGCTCCTCAGAAGATAGCTCTTGTTCACCCTTAGGGGTAATCTTACCAACGAGGATGTCGCCGTTTTGGACCTCAGAACCGACGGCTACGATGCCATCTTCACCGAGGTGACGAAGGGAATGCTCGGAAACGTTAGGAATATCGCGAGTGACTTGCTCTGGGCCGAGCTTAGTCTCACGAACCTCAACGTCGTAATCTTTAATATTAATAGAGGTCAAAGTGTCATCTTGGACGAGGCGAGAAGAGATGACGATAGCATCATCCATGTTGTAGCCACGCCATGGCATAAAGGCAACAAGGAGATCGCGACCAAGAGCGAGTTCACCATTATTGATGGAAGCACCCTCGATGAGAATATCGCCCTTTTTGACTTTCTGGCCACGTTTGACCTTAACGCGCTGATTGTAACAGCGGTCGTCGTTGGTCTTTTCAAAGTGAATCAGTTTGTATTCTTTGTCGCCGTCTTTATAGGTGACGATGATAGACTCGCCATCGGCCTTTTTGACCTCACCGGCACCCTCAGCACAGATGAGCTGAGAGGTGTTTTTGGCGACTTCACCTTCAATGCCAGTACCGACAACAGGGTTGTCTTGGCGAAGAAGAGGTACAGCCTGTTTCTGCATGGCGCAAGCCATCAAGGAGCGGTCAACACGGTTCTTTTCTACGAATGGAATCAGAGAGGCAGAGACACCAAGAATTTCCTTATGGGCGGCATCCATGTGAGTGACCTTGGAGGATTCTACCTGAGTAGGAGCACCCTTGACACGAGCAGAAACGCGAGCATCAATGAATTTACCATTCTTATCGAGGCGAGCTGAAGTGTCAGCAATGATCATATCTTGCTCAGAAGCAGCATCAACATAGACAACTTCATCTGTCACTTTACCGTTTTTAACGACGCGGTAAGGAGCTTCGATAAAACCATATTCATTAATGCGAGCATAAGTAGCAAGGTTAAGCACGAGACCAACGTTCGCACCTTCTGGGGTCTCAACGGTACAGATACGACCGTAGTGGGTAGGGTGAGTATCACGGACGTCGAAGCCGGCACGCTCACGAGTAAGACCACCAGGGCCCATAGAGGAGAGGCGGCGTTTATGCGCAAGCTCAGAGAATGGGTTAGTCTCATCCATCAACTGGGAAAGCTGAGAGGAAGTAAAGAATTCCTTTACAGCGGCCGTGACTGGACGAGCATTGATGAGTTGCGATGGGGTGACATCTTCTGGGTTAGCCATAGACATACGGTCGAGAATGTTTCTCTGTAAGCGGAGCATACCGAGGCGGAACTGGCGCTGAACAAGTTCACCTACGAGCTTAATGCGGCGATTAGAGAGTGAGTCGATGTCGTCTGGGGCATCTTGAGTATTATTCAAGCGAATAATCTCGGCGATGATGGCGATAAGGTCCTTCATCTGAAGAGTGCGGTTCTTGGCAACATTTGGCGTATCGAAGCCAAGGCGCTGATTAATCTTAAAGCGACCAACACGAGAATAATCATAGCGCTTGTAGTCGAAGAAGGTGCGCTCAATCATAGATTTTGCGTTCTCGACAGTAGCAAGATCACCTGGGCGAAGTTTGCGATAAACTTCAATCAGAGCCTCGCTCTGGCCAGCAGTGGTATCCTTCTCAAGAGTAGCATCGATGTAGCTAATCTCACCCTCATCAAGACCCTTGAAGGCTTCTTTGATTTCAGACTTCTTCGAAATACCAAGGGCACGGAGGAAGGTAGTGACAGGGATTTTACGGCGACGGTCAATCTTGACGTAAATAGCGCCCGATGGGGAGGTTTCAAACTCCAACCAAGCACCACGACCAGGAATAACCTTGGCGCCATAGTAATTGCGGCCACCAATATTGTCCGCCGTAAAGAAAACGCCAGCGGAACGAATTAGCTGAGAGACAATTACGCGCTCTGTACCGTTAATGATAAAAGTAGCACGGTCAGTCATCCAAGGATAGTCGCCAAAGAAGATGTCTTGCTCCTTCTTCTCTCCCGTGACTTTGTTTTCGAGCTCGACCTGGACGTGCAGAGCAGACTCGTAGGTGGCAAGATTATACTTGGCATCCTGTTCGTTCTCTTTTGGAGCACGGAACTCGTAGTCCTTGAATCTTAATGATAGTTTTTGGCCGGTGTAGTCGTCAATCGGATTTAGTTCGTTGAAGACTTCGCGAAGGCCGGATTTGACAAAATCTTCCCAGGAATCCTTCTGATGTGCAATCAGATCAGGAATAGGAAGTGCTTGGTCACCCTCGGTAAAAAATACGCGGGAACCACTTTCATTCGCAGTTTTCACTTATACCTCTTTAATTTAGTGTTATTATTCTTAGCGCCGAAGAATACTGCCCAGTTTCGTAGTCCGAATTCGCCATTTTCGGATACATAGAAAAAACTCGACACACTACTTCTTGTGTACCATTTTAGCGCATTTTTTCAAAGATTGCAAGGTTGAAATTTAACTGTTATAATGACGGAAAGTGGGAGAACATTAAGATTTGGCGTTGATCCGATTTTGAAAGGAGGGGGCAATATGGTGAAGCGAATACAAAACGTTAAGCGCGGAAGTAAGAGTAGATTCCGGATTTTGAGCCGGCCAGAGCTGACCTATGTTGGAGCTAAGATGGTAGCTAACCACGTAGAGGCAGTCATTCTGGACACAAGCGTCGACGAAGGCGATGCAGAAGGCGTAATCATTGAAGATTTTGTCCAGTTTTTAGTTAAAAATGGACTCGTAAAACGCTTCGGAAACAGCTTCGAGATAGCGCCGTGTTGCACGATTGATAAAAATGCGCATCCTTGCCTTGGGGCGAGATTCGATTTTTATCGATTACTCTCTGGCAGAGAGAAAAACGACGATGTCAGTATGGGCAGCGGCACGCAGTGGGTCAGCGATATTATCACACTAATGAAAGACTTTCTTTTATTCCTCCGTGAGAAATATCGCGACGACAGCAAAAACGGATATGCAGAATATTCTGATGCTAGATTGATTATCAGAGAAGGTGGAAATCAAATTGAATGGAAATAAGCGCCAAATTTTAACAGAGCGGTCAGATGACCGCTCTTTCTATTGACTTTTTAGGGGCTTTGATTTGACTTTAAGGCTAAGTTCGATTTTAAGCTTAGACCAAAAAACCACTAGGCTCTCAATTCTAGTGGCTTTTTGAACAGATAAGCTCTCAACTTATAGTGTAAGCTGACTCGCAGTTAGCTTTATGTTCAAACTGAACTAATTCCATTTTATCATAAGCAAAATTGTGCTGTCAAGGGGATTTTTTTAGATGTCGAGATCATCCATATCGGCAAGCTCGGCACGAGTCTTCTCAGCGAGGTCGGAAGTCGAGCTATCTTCTTCATCGGCAAAGGTTTCTTCAGAGACGGCAGATTCATCAGCCGCTGGGGTTTCAGCGGCAGGGGCAGCCTCGGAAGTATTTTCTTCTGCGCGAGGCGCACGAGGAGCAGCTTCGTCGTTGACGATCTTGAGATTGTAGCGTGCATCATTTTTAGTGCCAAGAGCACGGAGAAGCGTACGGATGGACTGAGCAGTTGCGCCGCGGCGACCAATCACACGGCCGACATCTTCTGGGTCAACGGTTAGACTGAGCAGAACACCTTTTTCATCGATTTGGCGGTCGACGATGACTTTGTCAGGGTTATTAACTAAGGTTTTAACGATATATTCCACGAATTGCTGGTCGATGGTTGCCATATTTTTTCTCCGGATTATTAATTTTTCGTAGTTTTATTTTAGCACTTGCGGAAAAAAATTTGTAGTCTTGACATAATAGCACTTCATATGGTATAATATAAGAATTGAATCAAAGGGGGTGAAACTATGGGTATCAAGAAGATTCCAGATTCTGTACGTTACACAATGACACATGGAGAAATGTTGCCAGAAGATAAAGCTGGCAAGACTTTGTCGCTCAAAATGGTAGTCTATACACTTCAATCGAAAGAAGACGTCGAGGTTTTGAACGATATGAAAAATAAGCCTCTCAGCCTACCAGAGGGAGCGAAAATCGAAGTCAGCTATCAAAAAGCTGAGCATAACACTTCCATAGAGGAAAACAGGTTTGACGACCTGAACTCCGATGAAGTTCAAGAGTTAAAGTATGCCATGAACGCGGCAAGCCGCTCAGCTAGACCAGTGATTAGCTACACAAATAATAAGGTTAAGAACGGGCAACCTGCCCGGATGATTGTAGCTTATAGCTTCGGAGTATGGGAATGTATGACCGCAAACAATATCACTTTTGCGGAAGCAAACTATATCTACGAGAAACTCGTCTCCTATGGTCTTTGTACCTAACAAAAACCCGACCAATTTGGTCGGGTTTTCTCATGATCTTCTGCGCCTCGGCTTACTTAAGCTGCAGGAGCTTCTGCCTCGGCTGGAGCCTCAGTAGCTGGGGCTTCCTCAGCTGGAGCTTCTTTCTTTGGCTGATTCTTGCGAAGCTTGTCGGCGTGTTTTGCCTGAACGTGTTTTTCTGGGGCATCTTTGACCCATTTTGGAAGAGCGATTTTCTCGGCTTTCAAAATGCGAATAACACGAGTGGAAGGCTTGGCGCCATTTTTTAGATATTTTTCAACTGCCTCTTTATCAAGAGTAGTTTCTTTAGTGTGGGGGTTGTAAAAACCGACCTCGGCTACAACGCGTCCCGAAAGGGGGTGACGCTGCGCTTCTTGGACGATTATCCGGTACGTTGGGTAGTGCGACCGGCCATTACGCTGCATACGAATCGCTAGCATATTTCTCCTTAAATTATTATTTTGTCATTATATCATAGTTTTTAGGAAAAGAAAAGAGGGTTCAATCTGAACCCTCAGTGTTTTTTCTGGCCTCTCTTTTACGATTTAGCGCTTTGCGCTTCTCATATATTTCTTCCAGAGAAACCGGCAGGAACTTAGCCTCATACCTTTTTGAACTTTGGCGAAAATAATCTCGGTTACCCGCATCCATTAGGAAATTGACTAGTAATTTTGTGTCTGGATTTGACATTCTGGGCTGGCCAATTCTTTTTGCGGCTAGATTGAAGCTCTTAGCGGCGGCCCAAACATCAAGACGTCGGGACTCTTTTTCCTGCTGCATATTTGCCTCAGTACCAAAGTAGTCATATCTGACTTTTTCGGCTTGGTAAACTTTATTGTTGCAGTTTACTTCAAGCTTGTAAATCCAAGCAAAGTCGCCGATACGATCAATAAACTTTCGCATGGCCGCGTAGTAGTCGTGGATTTCTTGCTCCATCTTGGCGACCGGGTCTTTTCTGGATGTTTTCCTAGCGCTGTTTTCTTCATCCAAAGTGATTTCATTGTAAGCTCTTGACATGTTTTCACCCCCATTTATCAAAAACTAGGTTAATGTGCTACATACTTATTATTATAGCACACTTTATCTGTAAAGTCAATGGCGCTAGTGGTTTTTGCGAATTTTGACGGGGGAGATTTTCATCGGGTTGAAATCTTTGTGGGTCTTTTTATAGTAGTCAATCCCATGCACTGCGGCATCACCCTGGGCTTCCTGCTTGGAATGACCGGTACCGGTACCGCGCAACTCTTTTCCGACATAGACACCCACGGTGAAGGTCTTATCGTGATCTGGACCTTCTTCTTTAAGCGTGCGATAAATAGGAGTCACACCATCATAATGTTGGGCGGTCTCTTGGAAGAAGGATTTTGGATCGAGCCAAGAGCCAGATTCGAGCATTTCGTCAGTCTTGCTCAAGATATGCTTAGTGATGAATTTCTTGGCCATGTCATAGCCCTGGTCCAGATAGATTGCACCAATCAGGGCCTCGAAACAATCCGCATAAATCACGGCGTGTGCACGCTCAGAACCCATTTTCTCACCATGAGAAAGGCGAACAAGTGGCGCATAGCCTAGCTCCTCAGCGGCGGCGCCGATCGAGTCGGTGCGGACGAGAGCGCTGCGCCAGGCAGTCATAATGCCTTCGTTTTCGTCAAATTTGCGGTAAAGATAATCAGAGGTCACCATCTCTAACACGGCGTCGCCTAGGAATTCTAGGCGCTCATTATGCTCTTGATTGGCTTTTTTATGCTCATTGATATAACTTCTGTGAGTTAGGGCGGTAATGAGCAAGTTTAGGTCGTTAAACTCAAAACCCAGTTTTTCTTTAGCAAATTGTTCATATTTTTCGATTTGATCTTTATTCATTAAAATCTCCAGCGCGAATTTTCTTCTTAGCAATCAGCATGAGCTTCTCGATATCATCATACTCAATCGCATTCAGCGCATCGTTAAAGTTAAACCATTTAATGCCGTTCATCCATTTCTCTTTCTGAGGTTTTTCGTGATCATCCAGGGAGCGGACCAGGTAAATCTGTGTAGTCATGAGGACGAGCTTGTCCTGACGGCGGTATTTGAAATGAATCTTGCCCAGCCAAGTGAGAACCTGAACATGGTGGAGCCCAGATTCCTCGCCGATTTCGCGAACTGCGGTCTGCTTCGCGGTCTCGCCAGGCTCGATGTGACCCTTGGGAATAGTCCAGCGGTTTTTGGAATCTTGAATCAAAAGGATTTCGATGTCTTTATTATCTCTAGACATGCGAAAAACGATACCACCCGAGGTTGGCTCGCGGACGATTTCTTTGATAGCTGGTTTTTTCCTAAAAATTTTGGAAAGCGGCGATTCTCTATACTGTTTCTTCGGTAGAGCTTCCGGTATTTTCCGAGCTCTTTGAGGCCTCTGGTTCTGTCTGTTTTTCGCCGGCCTTGTCATTTGTTGATTGTTCATTATTATCCTTAGTGGCAGCTTCAGGGTCAATCTGGCGGAAGGCCGTACCTAATACGCCGTTAATAAACCGAGAAGAGTTATCGGAGCCGAAGGCTTTAGCAAGCTCAACGGCTTCATTAATAGCAACTTTTGGTGGCACTTTATCGCCACAAAATTTCAGCTCGTAGAGCCCCATTCTGAGCACGTTACGGTCAATCGCCGCAATACTAGAAATAGGCCACTCTGGAGCAAGCGGTTTCAAATCTTTATCAAGTTCATCAAAACGCTCAGCCACGCCGTGCGTCAAATCATAGACAAACTCAGTATCACCGAGGGCCTTATCGTAAGGCTCGATGTTTTTTGCGATAATGCTGTCTAGATCGGCTTCCGTGTCGCCCGCCTTTTCACGGAACTCGTACTCATACAAGCTCTGTAAAGATATAATTCTACCTAGGTGCCGATTACTTGCCATTATTTTTTAGTCGCTTTTTTAGTTGTTTTGACTGCTTTTTTAGCAGGTTTGACAGTCTTAACCTTGACATTTGGGGTCTTTTTCTTGGTCTCAAAGGCCTTGACTGGGGATTTCTTGTTAACTGCGCGAGCGAGTTTTAGACGCAAATGGCTGCGGCGAAGACCGGTCTTGCGATTACTGCTCTGTTTTTTAGGTTCAGGCATTAAATGCTCCTTTAATTGATATTGTTATAAACTTGGAATTATTTTACCATAGTTTTGTTATGATTGCAATGGGGAAAGTTGACTATGTTGAAATTAGTCGGATTTCATTGCAAAATAAAAACCACGCTGTTTAGCGTGGTTTTTTAGTTAGAATCCGAGGAGTTCGTCGAGCATTTGTTTTTTACTGCGCAAGATTTCGTCACTGTCGACTGGAATATTCCGGAACGATTCTGGGAAGTCTGGATTTAGACGTGGGACTCTTGTAACATAGACGACAGTAGCCTCTGTTTCCTTTTGTATTGCCGAAAGGAGGAAGCTTCTAGAGAGGCCTCTCAAGAAGAAATAGCCGTTAGAGGCTATCAGTATAATTGCAAAGACTTTTAGACCTGCGTGGCCTTGTGCAGATTTATTCAGGACAACGCTTAGTGCTGCAATTATTCCTACTAGAGACAATACCGCAGAGGTGACATGAAGCCTTTTCGTTCTCGCGATTTCCTTATACTGCGAATCAAGAACATTTCCAATCTGGACTGCATTGTTTTTGCATTCTTTGCGCTGTCTCAGCTCGTCAATAATGTAGTTGCGGTAGCGAGCACAGGTTTCGCGGTCGCCGTTTCGCAATACGTTCTCGAAAGTCTCGTCAAATTGAATCATTTTTTACCCCCTTTAAAGTCCTAACTTTTCATCAATCTGTTGCTTTTTCTGCTTAAGCAAATCTAGTGGTTCGTCCATGAGTTTCCTACCGAGTGGATGTTCTTCTACTTTAGCCTGCATTGCCAGAGTCGATAAAGCATCTTCTGTTGATTTGTCGGCGTTTAATAGTCTCTTATGAGCTATCGCCTGGATGATACCTACCACCGCAATCGCTATATCAATAATCAACGCGATGATGATGGTTTGGTTAGCTTTTCCTTCCGCGAACAAAATTATGCAACGAACAATGTCGGTTATTGCAAGCGCAGCAATCAGTTCCAAGAAGAAAATTTCTCCGCGTCTCACGATACGGCCGACCTTGGCAATAGTGCCAAGTTCTTCTTTCTCGGTTGCGTAGGGATTTTTATTCTCCCCACGCCGGTTCAGCTCGTCAATAATCGCGTTGCGATACTTGAACAATTCCTGGCGCGTGCCACATTTTAGGAGCTTTGTGTACTCTTCGTCAAATAACGGTTTCTTCATTTTCACACCCCCTTAAGATCTGTTCTAGACTTACTTTCTTGAAGATTAAAACATCATCTGGTTCTTTTGCAATACGGATAATCTTTCGGCCTAGTCTCAGATATTTCACGCCCCAGACTAAGAACGTTTTAGCTCCGAAGACGCAAACCATAGTCATCCCAAGCAGCAACAATGCTGCTATTGCTTTAACGAAATAGCCAAGACCAGAGTTTTGCACCGAGTACAAGAAGACCTCTCCGGCTAAAATATAGAACTTGTAGCCGCAAAAAATACCAATTAGACAAAACGGTATTGCCAGAAAGGCAATAATCTTGCCTGATTTTCGCATCTTTTTACCCTCTTCGGACCTTTTTCGGTCCGATTTTCTCGCGCCAAGTTCATCTAGCACGGCCCTATAATAGTCTTCGAGTTCCCATCTTTCTGCGCGTTTTGCAAAACGTTTAATACTGCGCTCTTTCTCGTCGAATTCATAATGTTCTTTGCGCATCTTATCACCCCCTTTTTAGATACACGCAAGCTATTTATATATTATAGCACACTTTAGAATAAAAAGCAATAGCGAGATGCCTAGCGCAAGCAATTTGCGCCCGTGCTAGGATTGTTTAGGCGGCAACGAGGTTTAGAAGCTTGGCTTTTTTGACGTAGATGACTTTTTTGATGCCGTTTTTAGTGAAATTCTGGACATTTTTCTCGGCAAGAGCAAGCTTTTCTATCTTCTCTTGGTCTTCTAGGTCCTCAACATTAACCTGAATTTTAGCGCGGAGCTTGCCGTTCACCTGGACGACGAGTTCGGCCGTGCTTGAGACAAGATATTTTTCTTCCCAGACTGGCCAGACATCGTCGCTGCCTAGTTTTTCGAGCATTTCGCAGGCAAGGTGTGGAGCGAATGGCTTTAAGAGTTTGGCAAGAGTAATGAGGTCGTCTTTTTCAGCGCCGGTCTTGTAAAGCTCGTTGACGTATTCCATCATGGCGGAGACGGCGGTGTTGAAATTGTGGCGGTGGATGTCGTCGGTCACGCGCTTGATTGTTTGGTGGCGAAGACGTAGCGTATCATCAGAATCCGACTGTCCCTCCACTCGCCCGAATACTAGGTTCCAGCAGCGATTCAAGAAGCGGTAGACGCCGCCGACGGATTTTGGATCCCAAGCGGCATCCATGTCATATGGGCCGATGAACATTTCGTAGGTTCTAAGAGTGTCAGCGCCGTAGCCCTGGTCGATGACATCGAGTGGGTCGATGACGTTGCCTTTAGATTTGCTCATTTTTTTGCCGTCTGGGGCGTTAATGTAACCGTTGTAGAGCAAGGTTTTTACCGGCTCGCGGAACGGCAGTAGGCCTTGGTCGGCAAAGAATTTGCACCAGAAGCGAATATAGAGCAAATGAGCTACGGCGTGGTCGGCACCGACGTAAATGTCAGTTGGCGCCCAGTAAGAAATCGCGTTTTTGTCCCAGGCGGACTTATTGTCGTGTGGAGAGACGTAGCGCCAGAGATACCAAGACGAGCAAGCATAACCATCAAGCGTATCGGTCTCGCGCGTGAGGTGTTTTACGACCTTTTTGCCAGTCTTCTTATCTTCAACTTCCATGTCAAAATGCAGCCAATCTTCAGCCTTAGCAAGTGCAGAACGGCCAGAGTTGTCAGGTTTGTAATCTTCTACTTCTGGGATAATAACTGGGAGCTGGTCTTCTGGGATAGGATATTCATTGCCATCTTCATCATAGGCGATTGGGATTGGGCAGCCCCAATAACGCTGACGGGAAATCAGCCAGTCACGCATACGATAAGTAACTTTCTGCTTGCCAATTCCCTGGCCCTCGAGCCAAGAAACAATCTGTTCACGAGCATCCTCGGTGCGAGTGCCGTTGAAATGGCCAGAGTTAATCAGCTCGCCTTCGCCATGGTAGCATTCACTATCGTCGGTAGAGCCTTCGGGCTTTTCAATTACCTGTTTAATCGGCAAATCAAACTTCTGAGCGAATTCATAGTCGCGCTCATCATGAGCTGGCACGGCCATAATTGCGCCTTCGCCATAGCCCATCAAGACATAATCTGAGACCCAGATAGGCATTTTCTCGCCAGTGCCAGGGTTTATCGCGTAGCTACCAGTGAAAACGCCGGTTTTTTCTTTGTTTTCCTGACGCTCGATTTCGGACTTTTTCAGAGTTTCAGTGCGATACTGGTCAACTTTTTCACGCGTGGCATCAGTGACGAGTTTGGAAACGAGTGGATGCTCTGGAGCAAGGACGAGGAAAGTCGCACCAAAGATGGTATCTGGACGGGTAGTGAAAACCTTAATCATAGTGCCTGCGCCTTCGACTTCAAAGTCAATTTCCGCACCTTCAGAGCGACCGATCCAGTTTCGCTGCATGGTCTTAATCTTGTCTGGCCAGTCGAGACTATCGATGTCCGCTAGTAGTTCATCAGCATAGTCAGTAATCTTGAAGAACCATTGTTTCATTTTCTTCTTTTCGACCTCTGTGCCACAGCGCCAGCAATGGCCGTTTTCGACCTGCTCGTTAGCAAGCACGGTCTGGTCGACCGGACACCACCACTGGTAGGATTCCTTACGATAAGCGAGGCCTTCCTTATAAAGTTGGAGGAAGCACCACTGGGTCCAGCGGTAATATTCTGGGTCAGAGGTGTTGATTTCGCGCGACCAATCAATTGCGTAGCCGAGACGTTTTAATTGTTTTCTAAAGTTATTGATATTGGTCTCGGTGGCGCTTTGTGGAGAGATACCAGTTTTTATCGCATAATTTTCGGCTGGCAGACCAAAAGTATCATAGCCAAAAGGACGAAGGACATTCATCTGTTGTTGAGTATAAAAACGGGCTAGAACATCGACGATGGTGAAATTTCTAACGTGGCCAACATGGAGGCCAGCACCAGATGGGTATGGGAACATTTCAGCGAGAAAGACCTTGGGGGTTTTCTGATTTTTGGGGAGATTATCATCGCCCTCGGCAGCTTTAAAAGTCTGCTCTTTTTCCCAAATTTTTTGCCATTTTTTCTCAATTTCCTGAGGATTATATCTGTCCATGTTGTCCTTTATTTATCTCTGTTATTTTAACATAACTTGACTTATATGGCAAAGTATGCTATAATTAAGATATGTTCCTCGTGATGCGAGGATTTTCTAGTTTTTGACGAGATTCGACTTCCCATTCTTTCTGGCGGAGCGCTGCGTCGAGCCCATTTAAGGCAGCGAAAGGTAGGAACTGCTTAGCGCGTTCGGATACAGGCATTTTCTTTGCTGGCTTTTTAGGCACTGCGGTGTCCTCCGATTTGATTATTTCTTAGCCTAGTGGTAGCGTGTTCTTCCAAATCCTCTCCACGCATGATGGCGTTCTTGCCAAAGCGACGTGTAATGTCTAGCATGGCGGTCTGGATTTTTTGATCGGTTTTTGGCTCTACTAGCTCAAACAATGACGACTGGTGCAGTGATTTTGTTGAAACAAGCTGGTTGCAATTCAGGAACAAGCGACGATAGGTCGAGGCAGAATCGGCTATGCGCCAAAACAGCTCTTCGACGGCGGGCGTCATAACAGATACGGAGCAGGTCGGCGAGAGGAAGTGATGGCTTGCACTGGCTAGCGCATCGCGAAAGCTCTCGTCGCGTGAACTTTTTGATGCTCCAAGCGTCAAGGTGATTGAGCTTGTGAGCTTCTCTTCTCTGGTGAGGCGAAGGCAAAGCTCTCGGGTCATCTCGCGGACAATCAAAACGAGCTCGTCTGGAGTATAATCGCGCGGCAGAACCTGTCCAGAGGAAAAACTATTAATTTTGGGACGATATTTCTTGATGTCGGCAATCGTCACCGGTTCGCGACCCCAGGCATGATCAATGAGCAGCTCGGCATCCTTGCCAAAAATGCCATAGAGAATGTCTTCGTCTGCATGGGCGATATCACCCATTGTGAAAATGCGGTGCTTCTCAAGATTTTTTGAAATACCCCTACCGATGCGCCAGAAATCCGTCAGTGGTCGATGATTCCAGAGCTGTTCCCGATAAGACTTTTCGTCAAGTTCGCCGATAAAATCATCCGAGTGCTTGGCGATAATATCCATGGCGATTTTGGCGAGGTAGAGATTAGTGCCGACACCGGCCGTAGCGTTCACTCCGACCGCTTTTTTGATTTCATCAATCAGAAATTTTGCCATCTCACGAGGGGTCTTTTGATAAAGCTTCAGATAATCCGTCACATCCAGAAAGGCCTCATCGACAGAATAAACGTGGATGTCGTCTTTGCTCAGATATTTGAGGTAGATGCCATAAATACGAGCAGAATAATTGATGTATTTTTGCATCCGAGGTGGGGCGATGATATAGTCAAGATTTTTAGGGATTTCGAAAAGACGGCAACGGTTTTTGACGCCTTTTTGTTTCAAAGAGGGGGAGACGGCCAGGCAGATAGTCTTCTCGGTGCGAGTTGGGTCCGCCACGACCAAATCTGTCGTCATCGGGTCGAGTCCTCGCTCGACGCACTCGACGGAGGCATAAAAAGATTTGAGATCGATACAGAGATAAGCGCGTGCCATAACTAGACGGCCGTTTTTAGAGCAAAGAGAGCGATACCGGCAGCAACGGAGACGTTGAAAGATTCTTTCACGCCCTGCATGGGGATTTCGATAAAGAGGTCAATATAATCATAGAGAGTTTTATCAATGCCGTAGACTTCCTCACCGAGGATAAGTACGGCTTTATCCTTCAAACGAGAGAGCAAAGTCGGCGAGCCAAGGGTGAATTTTCTGCCATCGTCAATTCTGTTCTCCAAACCGATAATCTGATAGCCGTCTTCCTTGAAGCGTTTTAGGACTTTCTTGGGGTCATCCGCCCAAGAGGTTGGAATGTATTTTTCCGCGCCCAGAGAGGTTTTTTCTATTTGACGAGAAACTTTGTCAGCGATATGTGGTAGACAGTTTGGATCCAATGGGCTCGGGGTATAACCAGAACAAATGACCTGGTCGACACCAAGGCCCTCAGCCGTTCTAAGAATAGCACCCACGTTGTAAGTTGATCGAATATTGTGTAATAACAATATGATTTCCATTTGGCTTTATTTTAACAGCTGAAAAACTTTTATGCAAGCTTAAGCGGGAAGTAGGCCTGCACACTAGACTACTTTAACGCATTCTTCGCCGAGGAGCACTGATAGCGGCTTAGTCAGTTCTTCTCCGGCATCTACTTTGAAAGGCATGCGCAGCGGTTTTTTCTCGTCGCCATCTTGCAGGACCAGAATGATATCTTGGAAACCGGGGTGGAGGTCACAAGTTTTCTTAATTTCCGATAGCAAATCAGTGTTATTCGGGTCTTTAACTAGAACAAAGAGGCGTTTTTTGCGCGGATCTGGAGCAGGTTTTGCCGGGACAACTGGCTCCTGAACGGTAGAAATAGGCTGATTCCCGCCTGAGAAGCGTTTTTTGACACTTTCACTTGAAACCTTACTATAACGGCGGTTTTTGGGGGAAGCCACAGGAGCAGGCATCCTAGCGCCCGTAGCAACGTAATTTTCGAGGGTTTCGTCAGAGATTACCTCTATAGCCTCGGCTAGAACCTTTACTTCAGGGGTAGGATTGCCGTTCTTATCCTTAGCATTAACCCGGCCGGTGCATTTGATGACGTTATCTTGAACGATTTTGCCACCGTATTGCTCAAAAACCGACGGAAAGACCACGATTTCCTGCTCTGCGGTCTTATTCTCTATCTTGACGAAGGCCATTTTAGTGTTGGATTTAGTTAGGATAGTGCGGACATTGGTAATAATTCCACCGATTGTAACGGTTTTTTCGTCGTTTTCAGCAGAAACTACAGAATAGGGATGAGTTTGCTCTTCAAAATAAGTATCATACTTATCTAGAGGGTGCGCTGAAAGATAGAGACCCATCAAATCGCGCTCCCAGAGGAGCTGTTCTTTTTCGGAAGTCTTGACTGGGGCTGGTTTAATTTCTGGCTCTGGGACGGCACCAGCGGCACCAAAGGCGCCAAAGAGGTCGGTCTGCCCAGTGGCGACGTCTTTTTGGCATTTTGTGCCATAGGCTTGAATAGCCTCAAGGTTAAACAATAAATCTGAGCGGTCAGCAAAACGGTCAAAAGCACCAGTTTTGATGGCGGCTTCCCAGGATTTTTTATTAAATTTGGTGGAATTAATGCGCTTCGCAAAATCACAAATAGATTTGAATGAGCCGTTTCGGTCGCGTTCTGGAATCACTTCTTCTTCTACTAGAGCTTTACCCATACCTTTAATACCTGATAGGCCAAAACGAATGGTCTTTTTGTCCTTAACAATACCAAAATCACCATAGGATTCGTTAATATCAGGACCTAGGACTTTGATGCTCATATGCTTACACTCGGCCATCTCGATAGCAAGGCGGTCGGTCCAACGCATATCAGAGGTCATTAAGGCCGCCATGAAAGCGTCAGGATAATGCGCTTTGAGATAGGCCGTCCAATAAGCGATGAGAGCATAACAGGCGGCGTGGGACTTATTAAAGCAGTAATTGGCAAAGTCAAGCAGCTGGCTCCAGAAAGTCTCGGCAATTTCTTCGGTTGCGCCACCAATTTCTACGGCACCCTTGATAAACTCTGGCTTAACCTTCTTCATGAGGTCAACTTTTTTCTTACCTACAGCTTTACGCAAGGTATCAGCTTGACCGCCGGTAAAGCCACACCACTCTCGCGAAATCTGCATGAACTGCTCCTGGTAAATCATAATACCGTAGGTAGACTTCAAGGCATTTTCCAGACCTGGATGAAGATAAGTAATTGGCTCTTCGCCGTGTTTGCGTTTAATAAAGCTCTCAATAAACTGCATCGGGCCCGGACGATAAAGTGCCACCATAGCGATAATATCTTCAAAATGGTCAGCTTTCAGGTCTTTCAGATAGCGCTTCATGCCGGCAGATTCAAGCTGGAAGACACCGGTCGTCTCAGCGCGCTGCAAAAGCTCGTAGGTCGGCTGATCATCGAGCGGAAGCTGGTACATATCAATATCGTCGCCATAGACTTTGCGAATCATGCGAAGAGCATTATTAATCACGGACAAGTTGGAAAGACCGAGAAAGTCCATCTTAAGCAGGCCCAGCTCCTCTACCTGGGACATTGGGAACTGCGCCGCAAGCACCATTTCACCAGAAGAGCCAGTCTTCTTGGCAACTTCAAGAGGCAAGAATTTAACGAGGTCATCTGGAGCAATAATGACGCCACAAGCGTGTACGCCGTGCGAGCGAATCGTACCCTCGAGCTTACTAGCAAAATCGATAACTTCCTTAGCGGTAGGATTAGTTTCGTATTCATTTTTGAGGTCGGGAACGGTTTTAATAGCATCCGCGAGATGCACGTGATGACCCATGACCGGGTCTGGGACGAGCTTAGCGATTCTATCAGATTCAGCATAAGGCACTTCTAGGACACGCGCCACGTCACGAACGGCGTTCTTGGCCATCATTTTACCAAAAGTGACAATGTTGGATACGCGACCACGACCATATTTCTCGGTACAATACTGAATAACTTCGTTACGACGAGTATCCTGAATATCCGTATCAATATCCGGCATGGAGATACGGTCTGGATTCAAGAAACGTTCAAAGAGAAGGTCGTATTTAAGAGGGTCAAGCTCGGTGATACGAAGCGCATAAGCGAGGATTGAGCCGGCCGCGCTACCACGGCCCGGACCATAGACAATACGTTGACGCTTACCCCAGTTAATGAAATCCTGAACGATGAGGAAGTAGCCGTTGTAGCCCATACGGTCCACCACGGAAAGCTCATAATCTATCCGCTCCAAGACATCTTTTCTATCAGCATCCTCAATGGCTTTGCGACATTCTTCTACGGAAAGTTTGCTGGCTTCTTCTTCAGTCTTACCGGCGTAGCGAAAAGCCAGTCCGCGGAACACAAGCTGGTCTAGGTACTGTTTCTCGTTTAGGCCGTCTGGAATACCTGGGAATTTTGGGATCAAAATCCGACCAAGCTGAAGATCGACGTTACAGCTTTCGGCAATTTTACGAGTGTTTCTAATAGCATCAGGAAAATCTTTGCCCCAACGTTTAATTATGTCCGCTGGCGGAATAACGTGCAGCTCAAAATCTTTGAGCGTCATGCGGTTCGGGTCGGACAGGTTCGATGCGGTACCAACACAGAGGAGAATCTCATGCGCATCGCGGTCTTCGTGCTTCAAATAGTGACCATCACAAGTCACCACAAGAGGCAAGCCAGTCTCTTTGGCAATTTTCTGCAAACCTTCATTGATGCGGTTCTGGACTTCCCAGTGGGTCGGAGAATCGGGGTGACCATGGTCTTGCATCTCAAGGTAAAAACGGTCTTTGAAGACGCTAGAATACCATTTTACTAGTTCCATAGCGCCATCGTAGTCGTTTTCTTTGAGCTTGACGGAGATCTCGGAAGAAGCACAGCCGGAAAGACAAATAATACCCTCGTTGTACTTTTCCATTAAATCATGGTCGATGCGTGGCTTATAATATGTGCCGTCGATTTCGGCGATTGTTAGCATGCGACAGAGGTTTTCGTAACCCTTATTGTTCTGGGCGAGCAGAGTAATGTGGAAGCGCTCCTTATCGTGAGCGGGGTCTTTGTCGGTCAGCTTTCTGGCAGCGACATAGGCCTCAAGGCCAAGCACTGGCTTAATATTAGCAGCAGCCGCCTCCTTATAAAGCTCAACTAGGCCGCACATAGTGCCATGGTCCGTCACCGCGACAGCTTCCATGCCGGTCTCAGTACAGAAATTAATGAGGTCTGGGACTTTGGTCAAACCATCCAAGAGAGAGTAGTGGGTGTGATTATGGAGGTGCACAAAATCAGCCGGTGTCAATTCGGCAGAAGTGGCAGAATTTTTTGTTTCCTCCTTAGTCATGAGACTATTATAGCACAGGCAGAATTATGTGCTATAATGAGATTTCAAGGAGAACTTATGAATTACAAGACCCCAACTAAGGCAATCATTACCGATGCAGGTTTTGCTAGTAGGTACTTGCCAATTACTAAAACTATTCCAAAAGCGATGTTGCCGCTCGGAAATCGACCGATTATGCAGCTGGTCGTGGAAGAATGTGTTGATGCAGGAATCACGGAAATCATCATCGTTGCAA
This sequence comes from Candidatus Saccharimonadota bacterium, assembly GCA_017941835.1. Lineage (GTDB taxonomy): Bacteria > Patescibacteriota > Saccharimonadia > Saccharimonadales > Saccharimonadaceae > Nanosyncoccus. Next base: position 5,017 of record JAGAVP010000045.1, on the reverse strand, counting down.
CTCCAGACGGAAAGCATATCTACGAGGATTATTTCCATAATAACGTGCCTAAAATCGAGGCTCAGCTCCATGCCCAGGGCAAGGATGATCGCTTCGAACCGGTTAAGAAGGTTCTAAATTTCCCAAAAATCACTATTATTGAACAAGATCAAAGCCTCCCTTATGGCAACGGTTCACCGGTCGCCTCTGCCAAGGAGTTTATTAATGACGACGAGGCCTTTATTGTGGCTTATTCTGATGACGTAGTATTTGGACAGGGCGCAGTCAAGGATTTAATTGAGGCGCATAATATTCACCCTGATGCGGCAGCAATTATTGCTGGGCAGCCAGTCGCGCACGAAGAAATCAAGAAGTACGCTTCAATTTCGATGGACGGTGAGAAGTTGGTGGGTCTAGTTGAAAAGCCTAACCCAGAAGATGCTCCTTCTGATCTCGCTTCTTACGGGCGTTATTTACTTACACCAGAAATTTTTGAACATCTTGACCCGAAGAATACTGGGCTAGATGGCGAGCTCTGGACGGCTGATGCAATCGCAAAGCTGATTCCGACCGGTAGAGTCTACGTAAAAGAAGCCAAGGGTACTTGGATGACGACGGGCGATCCTAAGAACTACTTCCTCGCGCACACCAAATACGTCAAGGATTATGAGGACTATTTTGATGACGTCAAACGCGCCATTAATGCATAAAAAATAGCAGGGGGATCAAAAAAGCGCCATTTTCAGGCGCTTTTTTAATTTATCTTTCCCTTTTGGTCTTTCTTTTGGTCTGACGTTTTTGTTTTCGAGATTTCCGGTTTGCTAGCACGGCCGCGCGGGCGATTCTGCGGGCCTCCTTCTGCTCTGCTAGCTCATTGCGATTATGTACACTGTAAATTAGATTTGTGACGCCATAAATCATCATGTAGACACTAAAGAAACGCACGAAAGTAGTCTGATCGGAAAAACCGCCAGAGTTCAGAATTACAATACCGATGATTACACCACAAATACCACAAGTAGCCCACATGAAACGGTCGGTTTTGTCCGTAACGGCAGCGAAGGCTAAGAGCAATTCCAGCACACCGCGGCCGATAGTATAGATAGCAAGCAAGGTTAAGGGCCAGGCAATGTTGTAATTTTGCATGAAGAGTAGCAGTAATGCAATTATAACTTCTGAAGCAGCCAAAATTAGCGAGAGGCTAAGAGACTTACCATAATGCTTGCGATAGAGCAAGCTGAAAATCTCCACCATGCCAAGACAGAGCAAAGATGCTCCAATGATGCCACTAAGAGTCGAAACCGTAGTAATGTTTGTGAAGAGGAGATAGCCTCCAAAAATGATACTAATTATACCTTCAAACGCATAAAATAACCAATGCGTTTCGATAAAATGTCTTGCTTTGCCCATTACGTTTAATTATAACACGCTTATGCTAAATGTGGCGGATTTTCTTGCGGATTTTTTCGATAGCCTTTGTCTTCAGATAAGCAACAGGATTTATCACTAGATCATGGGCAGGCAAGTATTTAAACTCGGAGCCGCCAAAACCGCGCTTAAAGAAGGAAACTCCGTAAAAACGATGATTTTTTTCTTCTTCACCCACGATTCCCCAGAGGTTGTAGCGATAGATTTTGCGGGCACGAGCGTCCTTCATGGCTTCGACGTGAAGGATTGGCGAGCCAGAAAGCTTAGTGCCAAGTTCAGTCGAAACGGCATAGTGGTAAGAAGCTTCGTTGCCATAGAAAATCATGAAGTTCTGGGCCAGGATTTCACCCTGATATTTAGCTGTGTAGAGTACAGCTTCATTATTCTTAGCGAAGGCAGCAAATTGTTTGGTCAGGTAATCTTCGGAGAAACTCACGAAATTCTGCCGTTTTGCCGTTGCAAGCTGAATCTTGTAAAATTCATGGATGTCTTTGGGATCCTGTGATTTTTCAATTGTAAAGCCTTTATTCCTGGCGTTATTCACGGCATAGCGAATGCGACGGTGCATACCTTTTATAATCTCCTCCTCGCTTTTGTGTAAGTCCAAAATTGCAGCGTACTCGACGGAAAGATAAGTGGGCGCAGGCTTCAAGCCAAGCTTTTTGAAGAGGGCGAAGTTTTCTGAACTACGCTCAAGCTGAGGGCGCACTCTAATAAAAGTACAGTGATGAGCCTTGCCCTGAGCTTTAATATCTTCAAAAATGGCGCGGACGAGTTTTTTGTTAGACCAGTCTAGAATAGGGCCGCCAGCAATAGCAAGATGACGACCACGTTTAGCATTTTCCACCACGCCAGCATAGACACCGATGACATCGCCGTCTTTCGTGGCAATACGGCGTACAATTTGATTACCCCTTGCAGCATGAAATTCATAGTAATCCCAAGATTGGAGGAAGTTTGCTTCTTCGTGAGAAGTGACAAACTTGTCCCATTCCTTACGGGAACTGGCGTCAAATAGTTTAATCATTAGAGATGTCTCCTTTTCTTACGCAATGTTTCGATGAGATAATCTGGGGCGTATTTGATTTTACTAACGATGAAATCGTGGGCTGGCAGATAGGCTACAACTTCGCCACCAAAACCAGTTTTGAAAGTAGTTACCCCGGCATAGCGATGATGGGGCTGATTTGGCGGGGCGATACCCCAGAGGTTATAACGCAGAACGCCAGCTTTTTTCAAGTCTCTAATCACCTGCCACTGCAAGGCATAGGCCCCCGGCAATTTGCGATTCAAATCGGTGCTGGCCGCTTCGTAATATTCCGCTTCTTCACCATCGATAAGAATTAGCCCGTATGCGATGGGCTGATGCTCGTCAGCGGTTTTGGCAACGTAGATTTTCGCGTTTTTTGCAAAAGCTTCCCGCTCGGCCAGAAGAGTTTTTAGATCTGGTGGTACAAAATGTTGGCGCATGGCCGTGTCTTTTTGGACCTGATGAAACTCCCGGAAAAGGGCCTCACTATTGCCAGATTCAACCTCGATGCCAAGTTTCATAGCCCGACGGACTTCATAGCGAGTTTGACGACGCATAGCAGCGAGTAGCTCTTCTTCGGTTTTTTTGAGGTCTAAGATTACGGTATGCTCTGCAGCAAGGTGCATTGGGGAGAGTTTTGCGCCGAGGCTCTTTAGGATATCACGGTTTTCTGGCGTATCTAGCAGTTGTGGTCGAACACGTACAAAGGCACAGCGCTGCTGTTTGGCAATCTGGAGCATTTTTTGGATTGCCTTGGCGGTTTTTTCATCTTTTTTCCAGTCTAAAACTGGTCCCCCTGGAATTTCTAGATAGCGCCCACGCTTGGCGTTTTTGATAATCATATAGGTATCGTTTTTGCCGTCAAGTTTATCGACTATGACTTTATGGCCGATTAGTTCGTTGGTTTTCTGCCAGACTGGGGACTGAAGGAAGTTAGTTTTTAGCATATTCGTTCCTCTCTATAATTTTGACAGCTTCGTTCAAATCGGAAGCAGGGTAATAGGTGGGTAGATTGACGATGTGAGCAGAAACTTCGGTGGCAACAGGACAAGCTCTTTCATCGAAATTCACTTGTTTATAGTAGCGAACCGGGGAAACTGGCACATCATACCAGACTTCACGGAAGTTATAGCCGGCTTTCTCAAGCTCATCTAGAACCTTGGCGCGGTCTCTGACGAGGCGATGGGTACGGATAGGCTTTGCGCCGTATTCTTCGAAGTGCTGGAACTGCTGATAAATTAACTTGGCCTGCCAGTGTGCAGGACGACGCGAAAAACTAAGTTTTGCATCCACCGCGCGCTCAATAAAATGTAGGCGAATGAGTGGGCCATACCAGTATTTCTGAAGGTGGATTTTGGTAGTAAAACGACCGATGGCAGCAAGTAACGGATAAAAACGTGCGCGGAGAGAATCTGATAGTTTTGGCGCCTGGTAGCCAAAGCGGACGGGGGTTTTAGTGGTTTTGGAGGCTTTGGGCGGCTGGTTTAGAATAAGGGCGCCACCAGTAATACTGTCAAGGGATTTGCCCTTGCCAAAAGACAAAGCAGCAGCGACGCCGACCGAACCGACTTTACGGCCATCTGGGTAGTTGAAGCCGGCGCAGTGAGCTAGATCTTCGATGATGACAAGCTGGTGTTTTTGAGCGAATTGCTCGATAGATTTCATATCGACACAGATACCGAGAGTGTTTTGGATAATGATGGCCTTAGCATTAGGGTGGCGTTTTATGGCGTCGGCCAGGGTCTTAGTATCGAAATTTAAGGTTTTTTTGTTAATATCCGCATAGACTGGTGTGCAGTTTGCTTTCTCGACAGCTTGCAGGACAGCGTAGCATGTAAAGCCATTAATAATAACTTCACTACCGGGTTTTAGGTAGGTTTTTAGGGCTGCGGCAAGAGCAGAACGGCCATTATTCATCAAAAAGACGTTTTTTACTTCTGTTTCATAGTAGTCGGCAAGATAGCGACGTAAAATATTAGACCATTTCTTTGACGCTATGGCAAATGTATGTTTTATTGTGTCTTTGGCACGGTAGTTGCCAGCTTGACCAAGGAAGAACTTAGAGGACACTTGGCTGCTCCTTCTTACCAGATTCTAGCTCGAGTTTGAGTTTTTCACGATCAGAGAGTTTTGGAGCGGCTTTACGCATGCCGGTGGAAGAGGTGGCGACTGGTTTTGGAGCTGGCGATGCTTGCGATATTTTTGCAGGTTGTGCTGGTTTTATTGCTTGCGCTGGTTCTGCAGGTTGCGCTGGTTTTATTGCTTGCGTTGGCTGAGCTGGCTGCTCGGCGGCAATTTCGGCGGCGTCTTCATCGATTTCCTCTTCTTCTGGCTCTAGGATATCAGCCTCAAGAATATTGGACTTTTCTTCAAGCACGGCTAGCTTTTCGAGGCGTTTTTGCTCTTCCGCCTTAGCTTTTTTCTTCTTGGCCTCGGCTTTTTTCTCCTTCTTTTCCTCTGGAGTCTCGGCAACTTTTTTCGACGCACTCTCCAAAATAGCAGCGAGTTTTTCTTTGGCGTTTTTCTTAGGTCTTTTCGCTTTCTCTGGCTTTTCCGATTCGTCATCCGTTATAATTTCTT
>JAGAVP010000044.1 GCA_017941835.1 Candidatus Saccharimonadota bacterium | reverse complement strand
TTGAGGGTAAAGCTAGACGTCACATCCGAATCTATCGGTTTTACTGTTATGTCTGAAGTAGATATTAGCCTTAGGTTCTCCGTCATCCACACGTTTCCATCGGCTAGTTTTCTTACACGGTAACTTTCTCCATCCCGAATGTCGTACAATGTGCGTTGTGGGACATTCGAGGTTTTGTCGACGAGGGCATTGTAAGCAGCGCGGTCAGTGACGGCGGAAGTAGCAGAGGTTGTTGGGGTAGCAACAGACGCAGCAACCTGCGGAGTCATGTCCTGCATAGTGGAAATATTCCAGAAGTCGGAGAGGAGGCAGCGGACGGAGAAACCAGACCCAACGTTAGCACCACTCTGCGAGGATACATAGCCATCAGTATTCAGATGGAAGCGATAGGCTCGACCGGTCGTAGTATGGGCGCCGCGGGTCCACCAGTTTCCATTCGAGCCCTGCCTGTCTACCCCATTGTCAATATCATAATAACCGGAGTATGGGAATAAATACGGACTGGCGAGATATTTATTTCTTTGGGTAGCATCGATACGGTCCGTTCCGTTTCCGCCGAGCGCAACATCTAGCGCATAGAATGAACCAACTGGACTCTCGCCACCATCAGGTAATCTCCAGCCCTTTGGACAGATAGAGGAAACGGCATTGTCGAGATTAGTAGTAGAGGTAGATTGCATAGTTCCCTTGCCAGTGCCGGCAGTAGCCGTATACCAGTTGTAATAGTTGCCGTAGGTTTCATTACCGGTGGCGTAGACGTGAGGGTCGTTGCCAGTGTTGGCCGCATCTCCCCAAGAGGTAGAACCAGAAGTCTGTGCGACAGGTAGAGTAAAGTTTGTAGCGACGTTAGAGTCGTCTGGAGTAAGAGTATAAGACTTGGTACCGTCGCCGAGCCTCAAGTTCTGCGTCATCCAGCAGTTGCCATCAGCCAGCTTAGCTACACTGTAGGTACTCCAATCGCGGGTATCCTGCAAGGTAGTAGATTCACCGATACTCATAGAATCACACATGGCCGGAGTAAAGGTCTGCATAAGTGGAGCAGTACTCGTAACAGTAATAGTAGTACTGTACACTCTATCATAGTTAGGATATTTAACGTAGATATAGTAGTCTCCAAGTGAAGTAATGGCAGAAAGAGAGCAGGTATAGCTATGTGGAGCAGTGTCAGTTACGGTACAGGAGAGTGGTGAGATGTCTAGGGCCTCTACATTGGTACCAGAAATGGAGCTATATTCGTCCTCTGTAAGGAGATATATATTGGCAGAAGCAGTGTCAGAAGTAGAGTAGAGGGCGGTAGCGACTAAGATATTGGTGCTAGTATTAACGTCTACGATACTTGGAGCGACTGCGATTAGATCAGTAGCCCCATCATCCGCAAGAGCAGTATAGAGCACCTTATTGGAATAGGTACCAGAAATAGTATCATAGCTTGCCATAGCAGCATAGTAGACAGGAAGCTCTACGACAGAAGGACTGTTAGTTTCTGCAATCTTCTCAGCAGGAGAGTTAGTGGTTGGGATAGCAGCAAACTTACTTCCAGTCTGGGCAACGCTTTCTACTTCCGTATAGCTATCGTCAAAGCCATTGGTGTTAAGTAGCGAAGTAGAACCGGATGGGATAGCGTAGCCCCAAGTACCAGAAGAGAGGACAGTAGGAGAGACAAAGCTGCCTGAGGAGGTGAGAGTAGCAGTAGTGTCTACTGAATTGATGAGGCTATTCGTAGTAGAGTTCTCTCCAGTCATTTGGAGATAGAGAGTATAGCCGGAGGGAGAGCTAGTGCCGGTAGTGACAGTAGAGCCTACTACGGTCATAGCGCCGGCCGGAGTAGGTTTGACGTTTAGGGTGACACTTGGGTCAGTCTCAATGGAGAGACCGAAACTAACGCGGATAATGTCAGCTGAGACAGTTGTAGGGTTAGTGGCGGCAGAAGAAGATTGAGAGATAGAGATACTAGACAAGACGAGAGATAGAATTAAGCCGCTAGAAAGCAGAGCCAGAGCAGAAAAGAAAAGAGATGATGGCAACCGATGGGTTGCTAAGAGACTTTTATACCCCCCCCCGGAGGATAGGTTTGAGCTAAAGATACGCATTTTTCCCATAGTTAAGTCTATTTTAGCGTAAACGCTTTGATTGCGCAAGGTTTTTCGCGTAAGAATTAAGCCAGTTTTTTACGTAAAATAGTTTGGGCGGCGGCGGGGTTGGCTTTGCCCTGAGATTTTTTCATGACCTGGCCAACAAGGAAGCCGATGACTTTCTCCGAGCCGGCTTTGAAATCGGCAACGGCCTGAGCACAGGCTGGGTCGGCGATGACTTCATCGACAATCGCCTCAAGGGCGCCGGTGTCGTTTTCTTGAATGACATTCAATTCCTTAGCAATAGCACGAGCATCTTTCTTTCCCATTTGTGGGTCGAAGAATTTGAGGAAGACTTCTTTTACTGCGGTAGAGCTGAGTTCGCCTTTTTCTTTCATTTCTGAGAGGTCTTGGAGCTGTCTTGCCTCTGGCAGATGGGCGAGCATTTCAACGGATTTCTCCTCGGCAAGAAGCACTGACGCAAACAAATTTGCAACAGGTTTGATAGATTTTGCATCAAGTTCACCAAGTTTTCGCATGAGCTCTGGATAGTCGAGCAAGACCTCCAAAGTGTCTTCTGGCAAGATACCACTAAATTTCTTGCGGTAATCGTTCGGAAGTAGGGGAACCTTTTCTATCTCAGCCTGAATGAACTCTTCTGTTAGATGGATTGGCGGAAGATCTGGTTCTGGCATATAGCGATAGTCCTTGGCCTCTTCCTTGCTACGTTGACCAGTAGTTTTACCGGTGGCATCGTTCCAGCCCAAGGTTTCCTGAATTACTTTTTCGCCGGCTTCAAGCAACTTCTTCTGACGAGAGATTTCATATTCAATGGCACGTTCCACGGAGCGGAAAGAGTTCAGGTTTTTTACCTCGGTGCGCGTGCCAAGCTCGGTAGAGCCTTCCGGAGCGATAGAGGTATTAACATCAAAACGCATATTGCCATTATAGAGGTCGCCATTGGTGACACCGGCATAGCACATGGTGCGCCAGAGTTCTTTACAGTAATCATGAGCATCCTTGGCGCTATGAATATCCGGCATGGAGACGATTTCGATTAATGGGGTATCGACGCGGTTCAAATCGACTAGGCTATAAGTGCCAAAGTGGGTAAGTTTTCCGGCATCGCCCTCAAGATGAGCGTGCTCGATGCGGACTTTAGTCCCAGAAGGCAACTCAATATAGCCCTCACCGATAATCGGATGATAGAACTGAGTAATCTGGTAGCCCTTTGGAGAATCTGGGTAGAAATAGTGTTTGCGATCAAAGCGAGAAATCGGATTAATTATAGCATTCATGGCATGACCGGCACGGATAGCATAGCGGATAGCCTCGCCATTGAGGCGCGGAAGCATACCCGGAAGCGCATAATCCACAGGAGAAACGCAGGAGTTTGGCTCTTTGCCGCGAGCGTCATTGTCTACCTCAGAGAAGAGTTTAGTCTTAGTAGAAAGCTGGACGTGACACTCAATACCGATAGTTGGAATGTATTTCATATTAGATGGCCTCCAAATCTTTTAGGGCCTGCTTGAAACTGGCGAGGGCGCGCTTGGCCTGTAGATAATCGACCTTGAAACCATGCTCGTGCGCAATTTGATTACGAATCTTGTGAGCGTGCCAAATGGAATTTTCCTGGGAGAAATAGCCGCCGGCTTTTTTGAGACGCTCACCCATGGTCTTACCCGGGGCGCCCATCTCAAGCAGGGCCTTATCCAGCAGTTTGTCGGCCTCAATGATGGCGGCCGCATAAGTAGCTGGATTATCTTTTACTAGCGAATTTTCAATATGAAGCCAATCGGCTTGGTACTCTTCCTTCTCAAAGGAATAGCGTTTTTTAGAGGTGAGAGAAATCGCAACAAAAACCATGACGCCTACCAAAAGGATAGCGATTAGTAAAAAGATGATGGTAGGGTCCATTAGTTATTCTCCTCGTTAATTTTTGCTTGATTTGCGATAGTGCCAGCAAACTCCAGTAATGCCTTATCACTGCGGCGTGGGCCGACAATCTGAAGACCGACTGGGAGCCCGCTTTCCGTCTCACCGGCTGGAATAGCTAGACCTGGCAAACCAGCCAAGTTTAGCGGCACGCTCATGACGTCTTCTAGATACATGGAGACTGGATCGCCGACTTTCTCGCCGAGTTTGAAGGCTGGACTTGGAGAGACTGGCGTAAGAATGAAATCACATTTTTCGAAGGCCTTGTTATATTCTTCGATAATCAAAGTGCGAGCCTTTTGGGCCTTGAGGTAATAAGCATCGTAGAATCCAGATGACAGGACAAAATTACCAATCATAATGCGGCGCTTATTTTCCGGCATGAAGCCGGCACCACGAGTCTTTTCGAAGACATCATCCAGAGATTTGGCGTCCTCACTACGGTAGCCGTAGCGGATGCCATCATAGCGAGAGAGGTTGGAAGAAACCTCGGCTGGGACGACAATGTAATAAACCGCAAGGGCGTATTTTAGGGCAGGCATGGAAAGCTCGACGATTTCGTGGCCGGAGGCTTTTAGCTCAGCGACCTTGTCATCAAAGGTCTTTTTTACGGCTGGGTCGACGTGAGACAAATCAAAATCCTTCACGATGCCAATACGTTGCGGAGAAAGAGACTGTCCTTCCGCTCCGTAATAGTCAGGGAGCGTGGTTAAGTCCTTTTCATCCTGTCCGGCGCAGATTTGCATGAGCAGGTCAATGTCTTCAGCGGAGCGGGCGAAGAAACCGATGCAGTCGGTAGAGCTGGCCATCGCGACGACGCCGTAGCGAGAAATTGTGCCATAGGTTGGTTTGAAACCGTAGACGCCATTAAAGGAAGCCGGCTGACGAATTGAGCCACCGGTATCAGTACCAGTAGCAAACTGAACGATTCCCTTGGCGACCGCAACAGCGGAGCCACCAGAAGAACCACCGGCAACGCGCGTCTTGTCATAGGCGTTCAAGGTAGGTCCAAAATAAGAGTTTTCTGTAGAGGAGCCGTGAGCAAAAGCGTCAAGATTGGTGCGACCAATCATAATAGCACCTTCACTCTCTAGCTTTTCAACGGTGGTGGAATTAATCGGAGCATGGAGAGACTCGAGAATCTTGGCGGAAGCAGTAGTATTCCCCTCACGGCTCAGGAAGTTATCCTTCAAAGCATAAGGTACACCGGCGAGATGGCCAGCATCCTCACCGCGAGCGATTTTCGCGTCAATTTCCTTAGCACGATTCAGAGCAGCTTCCTCGTTTAGAGAGACAAAAATGTTGTAATTTTTACAACGTTTGGCTTTTTCTAGAGCTTCTTTAACAAGGCTAACAGCACTAATTTCCTTAGTCGCAATCTTCACACTCGCTCCTTTCTTCGTTTTCAGTGTCTTTTTCTTCTGCAGCGAGGATTTCTAAATCTTTCTTTTCTTCATCCATTACTAACTCCTACAACACCTTTGGAACTTTAATCTGGTTATCTTCTGATTCAGGGGCAAGATTTAGTAGAGCCTCGCGGTCTGCCTCTTGTGGCTTGATCTCATCTTCTCGCCAGACATTTTCCATTTCAAAAACCTGATAGGTCGGCTCGACACCATCAGTATCCAGCTCATCAAGCTGAGAAATGTAGCCGATAATATTTTTTAGATCAGTGCCAAGGCTATCCTTTTCTTCGTCGGACAACGAAAAATCGGAAAGCTTGGCAAGGTGATCGATTTCCTCGCGTGTAATTTCCATCTGTTTTATTATATCACAATCTAGGTTTATTTTTTGGTTTTGGTAGTTTTGCCGGATTTGATGTCGTCAATCAAATCACGTAGAGAAGCGGCGCGCTCAAACTCAAGGTTGGCCGCGGCAAGGCGCATCTCACTTTCTAGCTGTTTAATTAGCTTTGGAATTTCTTCTGGCGGAACTTTGCGAAGGTCAAGCGCGTTCTTCTGCTCTTTTTCTGGAATAATAGCACGCAGTCCGGCGGAAATCTCCTTATTGATTCCCTTTGGTGTGATGTGGTGCTTCTGATTATATTCTTGCTGAATTTCGCGGCGACGATTGGTCTCAGAAATGGCCTTCTCCATACTTTCCGTAATATGGTCAGCATACATAATTACTCGACCCTCGACATGACGGGCGGCACGACCAATCGTCTGAATAAGAGCAGATTCGGAACGAAGGAAACCCTCCTTATCAGCGTCTAAAATCGCAACGAGAGATACTTCCGGAAGATCCAGCCCCTCGCGCAAGAGATTAATGCCAACAAGCACGTCATAGACACCGGCGCGAAGATCTCGCAAAATGTCGCCTCGCTCGAGTGTGTCAATATCAGAGTGGATATAAGCTGTTTTAACTCCACGCTCTTTGAGATGGTCAGAGAGGTCTTCGGCCATACGCTTGGTCAGAGTCGTCACGAGCACGCGCTGATTCTTGGCGATACGGCGATCAATTTCTTCCATGAGATTATCAACCTGGCCGTCAGTAGCGCGGACTTCGATTTCTGGATCGAGCAAACCAGTCGGGCGGATGACTTGTTCGGCCGGTTCTGGAGAATGCTCAAGCTCATACTCGCCAGGGGTGGCAGAGACATAAATAGCATGCTTGATATGTTTGTTGAATTCATTAAAGGTGAGCGGACGGTTATCGAGCGCGCTTGGCAAACGGAAGCCGTATTCGACTAAGGTTTCCTTTCTTGCATGATCGCCATTATACATACCACGAACCTGAGGCAGGGTCATGTGTGATTCGTCGACTAGGAGTAAGAAATCTTCTGGGAAAAAGTCAAGTAGGGTAGCAGGCGGCTCGCCGGCTTTTCTGCCATCGAGATGGCGAGAATAGTTCTCAATACCTTTGACAAAGCCGGTCTCTTTCAACATCTCAAGGTCGTACTTAGTTCGCTGAGAGAGACGCTGGGCTTCAAGGAATTTGTTGTGGCGCTCAAAATAGGCCAGGCGGGCATCATACTCAGCCTTAATCGTCTCAAGGGCGCGGTCAAGCTGGTCTTTTGGTGTGGCGTAATGAGTGTTTGGGAAAATGTGGATGCGGTCAGGTTTTTCGTAAATTTCACCAGTCAGAGGGTCGATGATTTTGACTTCTTCAAGTTCATCAAAGCCAAATTCAAAACGGTAGGCGTGTTCGCCGGAAGCGGGAAAAAGGTCCACGGTGTCGCCCATGACACGGAAGTTGCCGCGCTCGAAGGCAAGGTCGTTACGGTGGTACTGCATCGAGACCAAATAGGTTAAGAAGTCAGATTGGAGCAGTGGAGTCCACTTGCCTTCGTTTTTCCAGAGAGGCAATGACATCTCTGTATAGTGGTCGGGGGAGCCGATGCCGTAGATGCAGGAGACGGAGGCGACGATGATGACGTCGTTTCTGGTAAGCAGGGCTTCTGTGGCGCCATGGCGGAGGCGGTCGATTTCATCGTTTATCGCACTATCTTTTTCAATATAAGCGTCGCTCGAGGCGATATAAGCTTCTGGCTGATAATAGTCGAAATACGAAACAAAATAATGCACTTCGTTATCTGGGAAAAAGTCGCGAAACTCGGAATAGAGCTGCGCAGCGAGAGTCTTATTATGAGCGAGAATGAGCGTCGGACGCTGATAATGCTGGATAATATTCGCCATGGTAAAAGTTTTACCAGAGCCGGTCACACCGAGCAAAGTCTGCTCGCGGATACCTTTGTCTAGACCATCACAAAGCTCGGCGATAGCCTGCGGCTGATCACCGGTAGGTTGATATTTACTAACAAGTTTAAACTTATGCGACATCTATATTATTATAACATGAAAAACCGAGGGTGATTATCCCTCGGTTTTGTTGCTTGGTGATTCGTTTTCGTCATCTCCGTCTTCTTCGTCGTCTTCACTGCTGTCCTCTTCATCTTCATCATCGCATTTCATGATGAAACCATCGTACGGCATATTCATGCCCGTATCTTTTTCGAGCCCAAAGGGACCGTCGACGTAATCCATAAACTGCGGCATGTTCTCTAGGAAATTTTTGGGCAGAGCATAATCAAAGATGTATTTACGCCAATTAACACTGTACCCTTTACGATAGCGAATGCCGGCTACGACAAGAAGTACACCATAAAGCTCAATCCCGATACGTGCATCAGCACGATTAGAACTTGGACTGACCGGATACGAGTTAAAAATCTTTGCCAAATAACATGTTTCATGGTTAATCGTGTCCTCAAAAGTCTCTACCGGAATATAGAAGTGCCCTTTGTGAAGCAAGATCATCCAACCGCAGGTCGCCTTGGTGCTCGCTTCGCAGAGAGCATTCCGATAGGCAATCTCTACGTCTAGAACTGGCTCATCAATGTTAATCTTATTGACGACAAGCGGCTCCGCTTTGATGTGCTTGCCCAGCCTAAATCCTTCTTCATAGACATTCAAGAGGAAGGGCTCATCTCCAACCGACGGCGCAGCCTGTGTCATAACATAATTCTCGCGAACATACTCACCAGCCTCTTCATTGTCTAAATCGTCAAAGATGTCGAGGTCGTCTACTGTAGGTTGGGAATCGGCATAGATGGACTGAGCATCTTCTGCTTTTCTGCCCGGAATTTCCATCCAGACATAATCATCTTCAGTATAGATACGATTGCTGATAACATAGAGACCGGCATCTTCATAGTAGCCAGCATTGATTTCTGCTCGATACAGCTCATAGGTAGAAAGCTCCAGCAGATTGCCATCGATATTCTTGATGGAATCCTCGCTACAACCAAGGCTCAAGGCGGTCTCTCTGACTTTTTCGGCTAGCTCGTTGCTAGCTTGATAGGTCTTTTTGAGAAGTTGGATTTTACCACCAACCCGCCAGACGATGGCCGCGTCTGCATCAATTGCCAAAATGAGAGCTTCATCAATTTCCTGGCGATAAATTTCATCCACTTCATTAGAGTTCTCCTCAGTATAGTCAAAAATTTCCTCACGGATAATTAATCCGTTATCTTCCGACATAAAATCACCCCCTTCCAAGCATTTAAGGTTCTAACACTCTAGTTTCTGGTTCTTTTTTTATTATAACACAAAAAGTCGAACTAGGCTAATCCTAGCCTTTGCGAATGCGGGGCATAGATTTTCGAGGGTCGAAGTTATCGTAAAGATTCTCGTTGACACGAGGATGGCCAATTTTGTTGGCGGCGCGAACAATCTCTTGGACGTCATCTGTTACTTTATAGATATGGGTATCAGCTAGATTGATATATTTTTCTTTAACTACTCTACCACGAATAAACCTATCAAGGCCGCGCCAGTAGGGTTTACCAAAGAGAAAAAGCGGCATGCGAGGCATTTTGTTTTCTTGCATCAGACAAAGAATCTCGGTGAGTTCGTCAAAAGTGCCAAAACCGCCTGGGAAATAGACGAAAACTTTGCTGGCCATACAGAGCATGACCTTTCTAGCAAAGAAATATTTGAACTCAAGCACGTCAGTCAGGTATTGATTGGCAAACTGTTCATGCTCGAGCGTAATATTAAGACCAACAGAACGACCACCATATTCATAGGCGCCACGATTGGCCGCCTCCATGATGCCGGGACCACCACCGGTGGTGATGGCATGACCGTTTTTAGCCATCTCAGCACCTAGCTCACGAGCTTTGTCATAGAATTTGTCACCCTCGTGCACACGAGCCGAGCCAAAAACTGTTACACCTTGTGGAATAGTGCGAAGAAGATTAAGACCCTGGGCAAGATCGTGAGCATAGCCGGCAGCGCGCTCCAAATCCTCTGGAGCGAGACTTGCAACCATGGTTTTTAAGCGTTTCTCTAAATCTGCGCCAAGCTTATTGTCATCGCCTAGGTTTCGCTTAAATTTTTCGCTAGCATTAGTGGGTTGATCGTTCATTTTACCTCCTGTATTGGCATTTGATGTAGTTTTTCTGAACCGGTCAGCAAGCCTTTTTTCGCGCTAAATTCTGCGACTACGGCGGTAGAATTGGCAGAGGCGAAGATTAATGAATCGCGGAAGGAATGACCTTCGGCAAAATGCGCAAGGAAACCGGAGCCAAAAGCATCACCGGCGCCGGTAGTATCTTTGACTGGAATGTCCTCATAAATGCCGAGGCGATAGGTCTTTTCGCCATTTTTCGCGATGGCGCCCATGTTGCCATCGGTAATGATGACGGTTTTAACGTAGTTGCCGAGGCGTGAGACCAGCTCAGATAAAATCGTCCCTGGGACAATCTCGGCGGCTTCGGACTTGTTGACGAGCAGTACGTCGACGAGGTCGAGTAGGCCAATCATCTTTTTCTTTTCGGCAAGCTCCTGTTTCCCTGGGTTAAACATAATTTGACAGCCGATTTCTTTGGCTTTTTCGAAGAAACGAAGAAGCGTGTCCATATCGCCACGCAGGGAGGTGACATAGAGCCAATCTGGCTGGATGCGCTCAAGGTCTTCCTCGTCAAGATTATCGAATTTGGAAGAAGCGCCGCGATAGGTTAGAATCGTACGTTCGCCAGTATGTGTGTCTAGCATGATGACGGAACAACCCGTAGCGCGCTTTGGCGCATATTCTACATAACTATTATCTACGCCTTCGTCGTCAAGACAGGCGAGTACGGCATCACCAGCGATGTCATGGCCGATATTACCAAGATAAATACTCTCATGTCCATGGCGCGCAAATTCCACAGCGGCATTAGTCCCACCGCCACCAATCGTATAGAGCACCCGATCAATATCGACTTTCGAGCCGATTTCTAACTCGCCAAAAATGGATTTGCAATTTTTGTGATGGACATCGCAGAGCTCTGTTGCCACAAAATCGTCGCGGTCAATCATATAGAGGTCTTGAAGCGCAGAGCCGAGACTAACAATACGAGCCATTAGATAACAACTCCTCTCTTATCGAGGTCGGCTACCAACGATTCGTACATGGCGCCAGGGTCGGTTGCGTTAGAAATGGCGGAGCCGACATTGATGACGTCGGCGCCGGCACGATAAATGGCGCGGACAGTACGGAGATTAGCGCCGCCGTCCCAGCCGATTTCGGCATTAGGGTTAATGGCTTTTACCAATGGGATTTTCTCGGTTTGAAGCATATCGGCTTGACTGCCTTGCTTACCAATTTCGCCGGCGAAGATTAAGACATGATCGGCGGCTTCGATGTATTGTTTAATAGTGCCGGGGAAAGTAGAGCGCATAATAGCTACACCGGTTTTGATGCCAGCAGCTTTTAATTGTTCGAAAAGTGGCAACAAGTTCTCTCCGGATTCAGCGTGAAAGATGCAAAGTGAAGGCTTGAGTTGTAAAATCAGCGGCAGGTGCTCCGAAGGGCGGACGACCATCATGTGAAAATCGACTTGCCATTCTTTTGACCAATAGACCTGGTTGAGCGGCAGGGTGGCACTTGGAGCAAAAGTCCCATCAGAAACGTCAATCTGGACACGCTTCGCGAAAGGTTGGAAAGTGGTGACGAGTTTTTTGTATTGCTCGCCATCATTTGTTAAAATTGTTGGAACAATTTCTGCCATTAGACCTCCTCATCCAGGCGTTTATTGCGTCGAACGTGACGTTCCTCACCAGAGAAATTGGTATTAAGAAATATATTTGCTATTTTAGCAAGTTCATTGTCTTCTATGAAATCTGCTGAGAGGCAGAGGACGTTAGCGTCATTATGCTCGCGACCGATTTTGGCGAGTTCTGGGGTAAAGCCTTCAATCGCGCGGATGCCCTTGAAACGGTTGGCTTGAATCGCTACACCATGCGAAGAGCCACAGATAATAATTCCCCTCGCGCCATCGTAGGATTTGACCGCTTTGGCGACGGCGATGGCGGCATCGTTATAATCGTCATCTGGATTATATTCGAAAGGCCCAAGGTCGGAAACGGAATAACGGCCGTTCAGCTCGGCAACGAGCTTGTTTTTAGCTTCGAATCCGCGGTGATCGCTAGCGATAAAGACTTCCCCATCCATGAGTCATTCGCTCCGGCCAAAATCAGCAGTTAGTTCAACGAGGCGGTTGGAATAGCCCCATTCATTATCGTACCAGGCTACAACCTTGACAAGGTTGCCACCGACAACGTCAGTCAGGGGTAAATCGACGACGGCAGAGTGAGAGTTGCCACGGAAATCAATCGAGACAAGCTCTTCTTCAGTCACACCGAGGATACCCTCGTAGTATGGCTCTTTCGCGGCTTTTTTCATGACTTCGTTAATTTCTTCTTTGGTGACATCACGCTTCAAAACGGCAGTAATGTCAGATAGCGAAACTACTGGGGTAGGGACGCGGACGGAAAGGCCGTTAAACTTCCCCTCGAGAGACGGGATAGCCTTAGCGGCAGCTTTTGAGGCGCCGGTGGTAGTAGGGACAATATTCTCCGCGGCAGCGCGTGCTTCACGCAGGTCTTTGGCTGGAGCATCCTGGAGACGTTGAGAGGCGGTGTAAGAGTGGACCGTGGTCATCATGGCCTTTTCAATACCGAAGTTATCTTCAAGGACCTTCATGACAGGGGCGATACAGTTGGTAGTACAAGAGGCGTTGGAGATGATTTTATCTTCTTTTGCGACGACATCTTCGTTGACGCCGAGGACGATGGTCTTGATTTCATCACTTTTACCTGGGGCAGAGATGACGACTTTTTTAGCGCCAGCATCAAGGTGTTTTTTGGCGTCTTCGTATTTAGTGAAGAGACCAGTAGATTCAATTACGACATCTACACCCATCTCACCCCAAGGAAGAGCAGCTGGGTCTTTTTCGGCGAGGACGCGAACTTTTTTGCCTTTAACAATAATATTCTCATCATCAAAGCTAACTTCATGGCTGTAAGTGCCATAGGAAGAATCATGCTTTAAGAGGTGGGCGAGAGTTTTTGTATCTGTAATATCGTTAATAGCGACAATTTCCATGTCTGGGCGCTCAAAAGCGATTTTGAAAGCATTGCGGCCGATTCTACCGAATCCGTTAATGGCTAATTTGATCATTTTACCTCCTAAAATATACTTACGCTTATTATAGCACGAATGCTATT
>JAGAVP010000043.1 GCA_017941835.1 Candidatus Saccharimonadota bacterium | reverse complement strand
TTTCTTTTTCGAATTGAAGTTTTAGCTTTATCCCACGCTACGACCACTTTAGTCGGCTGAATCTCCTTCACAATCTCAAGCGCAATCACTGCAAAACCGTACACACCTCCCGTTGGCGTACCATCACTTTTCGATAAATTGCCCATCGCATAATACCCACGGTAGAATACGCTTTTTCCATCAATGATTACTAATTTCTTCATTTTGGCCTTCTAAAATTTTATTTCTTCCAATATTTCCGCTAACTTCTTCTGCATGTCTTCTACGCTACCGTCATTCAGCACGTAATAATCCGCCGCCGCAATCGGTCCGCCCTTTTCAAGGTTCTCTATTTCGCTCCTATCCCGCTCCTTAATCTCTTCCTCAGAAAACGGCCTTTCCGGTCTCATCGCTACTCTTTTGTATCTTAGTCTCTTTGGCACGACAATGGCGATAAACGTCATCTGTCCAGGAAATTCATGCTTCAAAGTTTTCATTTCCGTCCAGGAATACACGCCGTCTAGCACGATTCTTCTCTGCCCAGCATTTACGAGATTGTGAACCTCATCAATCACTTGTCTCACCACCCAATCTTTCCCCTCCGTCTCACGAATCATTTCACGAAACTTCTTCTCACTTTCGCCATCCGGCGTCCGTTCAATTCCTCGCTTCTCCATTTCCTTATAAATCATCCCCCCAAAATACACTCTCGGCACACCCTTTTCCGTCAAATAATCAACCGCTACACTTTTTCCGCTTCCGCTCATCCCCACAAAAGCAACAATTTTTAAATTCTCTTTTTCGCTCATATTGAGGTTATTATACCATACTAGGCAACTACAACCTCTATCCCATGCGATGATTTTTTCACGACCAACTCAGCCGCCTTCACCTTAGCATACTCACCTTCTGCCTGAATCTCAAATTCACTAGAGTATGGGAAATTAATCCTAACCTCACCCTTTGCTATATGCCCCGGCATCAGTCTAAGCATACTCTTTATCATGAAAATTGCTAGTCGCCAAAAACTTTTTAGCCTGCCAAAGCTCACAAAAAATTCCTCTGGTTTTTTCCAATAGTCTCCACCGCGCATCAATCTCGCCACCGTTTCTCCATTCACGAACATTACATCGGAAACTTGCTTCCCACGCACCTCGTTCATCCGTCCGTTGCGACTCATTTTCCTTCGATTCATCGCCACGCCGTCCATTCTAATATCTTTTCCTAGAAACTCCTTTTTCTTGTTAGAAAAATACCAGCAAGCCAAAGTCCGTATCGAATAAAAAAGACTTTTCTTACCTTTTCTTAAACTCTTCCGCGTTTTTGGCGCATTAAACACTTCCGTACTCTCAGCAAACATTCCAATCGTAAAATAACACGCTGCATACCTCCAAACCTTTCCGTCCAAAACCGCTTCCATCGGATAAAGTTTTTGTACTTTTTTCTTCTCAAAGTCACTCACGATTTGTTGCAAATTTTTTGATTTCACCATTCTCGCAAAATCGTTAAAATTTCCATACCCCAGCACGCCAAGCGTCGCCTTTGCCTTCGTCTGCATCATCGCATTAATCCCCACCGTCGCCGTTCCATCCCCTCCTGCCACAATTAATAAATCCCCGTCCGCTAAAATCTCAGAAAGCAACTTAGCATTTTCATCTACCGGCACTGGTTTTACTTCAAATTTACCAATCGTATAGCCCGCCATTTTTCGTGCCGGTTCAATTACCTCCTGCCGTATTTTAGCATGCCTCGAAGATCTTGGATTGTATGCAATAATTATTCTTTGTGTCATTTTAATTCCCAAAAACACCGCCCGGAAGAAGCCATTGCAAAAAGCCCCACATCACGGCATAAACCACCAGCCCAATAATAATTTGTATCAAACGATTTTTTGCTTTCGTCATCTGTGCCACATCGTCCTTTGCCGTCATATACGTAATACCAGTAATTACAATACCAAGCGTACCTGCAATTCCCACTCCCCACGTCAAAACATTCAAAATCACATTTAGCACTGCAAAAATTCCGTCCGTTCCACTCACGCAGCCATCACCAAACAAATTAGTTTTTACGCCGTCCCCGTTACAACCATTATCTGATTTCGCCTGGCTGTTATCCGTCACCCAAGTCGTCCCAGAATCATTCTCATTTGAGCCATAAGTCTTATCATCATCGCTCGGAGAAACAGAAGCTCCACCAGAGCCAGAATTATATTCAACGCCACCACCAGACGACGCTGGTAGAGCGCAGCTCGACGAGAATGTACCGTCACTATACACTTGGCTAACCCTAAAAGTGCCATTTTTTGCTTCACATTCCGACCTAGCTTCCTCTATTGTCTTTGCATTTACCAATCCAAATGGCAATGCGAAAACACCAATTGTCATAAGCATTATTCCAAAAACTGCGACTAATCTTTTCTTCACTTTTACCTCCTTTTTTTTGTTTAACTATTTCCAAAAATTCCACCCGGTAGCAGCCACTGCAAGAAGCCCCACATCACGGCATAAGCCGCAAGTCCAATCACAATTGCAATAAATCTTGTCTTCGCCGCCGCATACTGCGCCGCATTATCCTTCGCCATCAAAAGCTGAATCCCTACAATCACAATCCCAATCGTCCCCGCAATACCCACGCCATAAGTCAAAACCGTCAAAACAACATTTAGTACGCTGAAAATTGCGCTTCCATCGTCCGTCCCCTCCACACAGCCATTTTCTCCCAACACGCTCGTTTCTACACCGTTGCAATCGGCAAAAACTTTTGGCGAAAATGCCATCCCCATCATCAGAAAACTCAGGGGTACAACTACTCCCGCCACTATTACCGCCGCACCCGCTAGAATCTTCCTTAGAGTCTGCATAGCTCTCCTACTTCAAATACTCGTGAAGTTTTTTCGTGTCTTTGTGCTTCCTTAGCTTCGACAAAGCCTTTGCCTCAATCTGACGGATACGCTCACGCGTCACAGAAAACTCCGCTCCCACTTCTTCCAAAGTGTGTGGTCTTCCACCACCGATACCAAAACGTAGTTTAATAATTTTTTGTTCACGTTCTGACAAGGTGCTGATAATCGTTGCTAGCTGTTCCTTCAAAATCTGATTGGCTGCACTATCTTCTGGACTAATTCTTTCTTCATCCTCCACAAAATCACCCAGCACAGAATCTTCATCATCGCCATCGCGCCCCACACTCTGATCAAGCGAAGCAATGTCCTGCTTAATCTTCATCACGTACTCAACCTTCTCAGGTTCCATATCCATCTCTTTGGCTACTTCCTCTATAGTCGGCTCACGGTTGAGCTCCTGCGTCAGTTTTCTAGTCGCTCTAAGCACCTTGTTAATAGTTTCCACCATGTGCACCGGAATACGAATCGTTCTTGCCTGGTCCGCAATCGCCCGCGTAATCGCCTGTCTAATCCACCATGTCGCGTAAGTCGAAAACTTAAACCCTTTGTCTGGGTCGAATTTCTCCACCGCCCTAAGAAGTCCCGTATTCCCTTCTTGGATTAAATCCAAAAAATCTAGGCCTCTGCCAGAATATCGTTTCGCAATCGAAACCACGAGACGCATATTGGCTTCCACCATTTTGTCTTTGGCTTTCTTGTTCCCCTTTGCCGCTTTTTTCGCAAGTTCAAGTTCTTCTTCCTGAGTAAGTAGCGGAATTTTACCAATCTCACGCAAGTACAAACGCACCGAATCGTCCGCAAACGCATCCACATTGTCAACTGTAATTTCTAGTTCCTCATCAGAAAGCTCTTCCTCATCAGAAAGATCAGAAAGCTCCGGCTCCTCCACCCCCATTGCTGCGCCGGCATTCAAAATATCATCTTTATCTTGATTCATTGCTCAAATTATACCTAAAAATAACTAAAATTTCAACCTTTTTGTATTTTCTGTATCTCTCGCAAAATATCCGCAGATTTCTCCTCGTCATCCTCAAATTCTGCTAGCTTCGACGTCAGTTCTTCTATTTTTTGTTGTTTCAGTTCAACTTGATAACTTCTAAGTAGTTCTTTCACTTCGCCCTTTAGCTCCGTCGCCGCCATCGTCTTGTACTTAGTTTCATATATTAACTCCAGCTCCTGAAGTTTTGTTTCATCTTCTGGGACTTCCAGGTTTATACCTTCGCCAACCTCACCACCAAACATCATAATCGAAAGCAAGGCATCTTCCAGAATTTTCACTTTTTTTGCATTTTGCGCCTGTGTTTTTACTTGCTTCAATTTTTTGACGTTACCCTTTTCTACCCTTTTCGCTACTAAATCTTCCACCGATACATCAAGTCTCTTTGCTACCAATTGTTCATAATGTTTTCTAACTACAGGGTCAGCAATGTTTCCAATCATCTTCATTGCCATATCCGAATACTCCTTCTTCCCCTGAGCTGAAAGCAAGTCTAGTTTCTCTTCATATTTTTCTAGCAGCCAATCCATCGCCGGCTTAGAAGATTGTACCGCCTCACGCCATAATTTTGGATCTTGTTGGATTAACTCATCCGGGTCTTTTGCCCCATGATAATCAGAAATCACCGTCAAATTAATGCCTAGGTCCCCCGCCATATTAATTGCTCTTTCCGTCGCCTTCACTCCAGCGTCATCCCCATCATAAGCCAAGCGTACATCATTCGTTAGTCGCGACAATATTTTCAGGTGCTGCTCTGTCATTGCCGTCCCACTCGTTGCTACCGTCTGTTTCACTCCAGCCTGATGACTGGAAATCACATCCATATTCCCTTCCACAATCACCACAAATCCGTCCCGTCTAATTGCTTCCTTTGCCTGATAAAATCCAAAAATATACCGCGATTTATTAAACAGCAATGTATCTGGCGTGTTCAAATATTTTGGCTCCGACTTGTCTAGGACCCTCGCCGTATAACCAATCACCTGCCCATTCGTATCGATAAATGGCACCATCATCCGACCCTTGAATAAATCTCTTCCGAATCTATTCAAAAGCCCCGCTGAGTCAAGTTCATCAACTGAATAGCCTCGCCCCCTCAGAAACTTCAGCAGCGCATCGCCCACTTTTGGCGAATAGCCAATCCTAAATTCCTTCACTGTCTCTCGGTTCATGTTGCGCTTATAGAAAACGTATTCACAGACTGGCTTGTTTTTTGTAAGCGCTACTTGATAATACTTAGTCGCAAGCTCTAGAGCTTCGCGCATCCTTGCCTTTTTCCTACTTATTTTTGCATCTCCCCCGCTATACTTTTTAAGCTCAACCCCAGCCTGCGCCGCCAGCTTCTCCAATGCCTCCGGAAAAGAAATCCCTTCCACCTCCATCACGAAAGAAAAAATATCACCGCCCTTATTCGCAGAAAAATCATGCCAAATACCTTTTTCCGGACTCACCATAAAAGAAGGTGTTTTATCTACACCCCATGGACTTCGTCCTTTGAAAGTCCGACCCGCTCGCTTAAGTTCGATATATTGCCCAACTACATCTTCAACTGACAGCCTCGCCTTAATCTCCTCTTTGGCATCGTTCATACTATTATTATACCAAAGTTCCGTGCTATAATAAGCTTATGAACAATAAAGATTATCTTGAGCAAATCGCTTCCGAAACTCGCCCTCTCGTTGCTAAAGCTCCCGGTTTCTTCGGAGACAAACTCAATCTTTCCATGAAACAACTCAAGATTATCGGCATCGCAGTCGCGGCTGTTATTATAGTTCTCTTCGTTGCCATGATTGCCGGCTCTGGTAATAAAAACTCCGAACGTGATTATGTTGATACCGCTCTCCTTCGCACTAGAGATCTTTCCGAGGTAATCGATAACTACCGCACCTACATTCGCTCCTCCGAACTTCGCTCCATGGCTATGTCGCTCAAATCGGTCCTCACCGAAACAAACTATAATCTTACCACCTCCCTCACTAATGATTTTGGCGTCAAAGAACCAGAAAAACCCAACAAAGAATCCACCACTACTGAAGAAGCCGCTCTTATTGGCGAGTTGAATGACTCCCTTGAAGCCGCCCGCCTTAATGCCCTCCTCGATCGAGTTTTTGCTCGCGAATATACTTATCAAATTTCTTTGCTCATCTCGCTCGAAACTGACATTATTAACCGCACCCAAAAAGAATCTCTAAAATCCAATCTCACATCCTCCCGTACCAACCTCGAAACTCTTCACGAGCAATTTGACAACTTCTCTGCCAATTAGTATAATATTGGTATTATGAAGAGACTTAAAGAAAATCAATTTATCAAAGAATTTAAAACCTTTATCAGCCAGGGCAACGTTATGGATTTGGCCGTCGGTGTTGTCATTGGTGCTGCTTTCTCCGCCATCGTAACTTCCCTTGTCAATGACATTATCATGCCGGTAGTTAGCCTTATTGGCGGCGGCGCAGACTTCTCCACTCTTAGCGTCACCATCCCGAATTTCTTCGGCGGTGATACTGCAGCCGTGATTCGCTACGGCAACTTTATCCAAAACGTCGTTAACTTCCTCATTATTGCCTTCTCCCTCTTTGTCGTCATTCGCTTTATCAACAAGCTAAACGAACGCGCCAAAGCTGCCGCTAAGCGTGCCAGCGAAAAACTCGGTCTAGAAGAAGAAAAGAAAGCTGAAGAAAAGGCCGCGGAAGAAAAGAAGTCCGAAGACGAACAAACCAAGCTCCTAAAAGACATCCTAAAGGAACTCAAGAAAAAATAAAAATAAGCCCCTATGAAGGGGCTTATTTTTTAGTACATTTCTGGATTTGCTTGTGGCGTTTCCTTTTCTGGTATATCTACGATTAGCGCCCCCATCGTAATCGTCGTTGCCGCAATCGAAACTGCACTCTGTACCGCCTCACGCGTTACTCTTGCTGGATCAATAATTCCAGCTTTTTTGAGGTCAATCAACCCTTCCTCCGGCTTCATCACATTTACCCCCATGCCGTCTTTCGCATTTTCAACTTGCGCTAGTAAAGCTTGTGCATTTAAGCCAGCATTTTCCATAATTGTTACAAAAGGCGCCTTTAATGCCTCCCGCACAATATTTGCACCAGCATCATTTCCCTTAATTAATTTAGAGAGATTAAGTAGCGTTACACCGCCGCCAGCCACAATACCTTCAGAAAGTGCGGCCTTAGTCGCAGCCACTGCGTCATCTACGCGGAATTTCTTTTCATCAATTTCCGTTTC